>NC_009922.1:0-312355 GCF_000018325.1 Alkaliphilus oremlandii OhILAs
TTATTTATATATATTATATTTTAATTATTACAGATAGGAGGATATTTTATGCAGGACAATCTACCTCAAATCTGGGAAAAAACTCTTAATTTAATTAAACCAGAGCTAACAGAAGTCAGTTTTACAACTTGGATTAAATCAATAGAAGTTATTTCTCTAGAAGGTAATACTATGATTCTAGGTGTCCCTAACGTATTCACGAAGGACATTCTTACTGCTCGATATGCGACACTGATAAGCAATGCTTTAAAACAAACAACTTCTAAAAATTTTGAAATTAGATTTATTGTACCTTCAGAAGAAAAAATCAGTAAAACTGAAGAATCTCAGAAGAAACTGGAAGGCTCTGTTAATATCTCAGTAGCATCCGATCAATTTGTTTCAAATAATTTAAATCCAAAATATACCTTCGATACGTTCGTTATAGGAAATAGCAACAGATTTGCCCATGCAGCTTCTTTAGCCGTTGCGGAATCTCCTGCAAAAGCATATAATCCTCTATTTCTTTACGGTGGTGTAGGACTTGGAAAAACGCACTTAATGCATGCCATCGGCCATTTCATCTTACAGAATAACCCTAAGGCTAAAGTTGTATACGTTTCTTCAGAAACCTTTACAAATGAGCTTATTAATTCTATTCGTCACGACCGTAATGTTGAGTTTCGTAATCGTTTTCGTACCATTGATGTTCTATTAGTAGATGATATCCAGTTCATCGCAGGAAAAGAGAGTACACAGGAAGAGTTCTTCCATACATTTAATGCGCTGCACGAATCCAATAAGCAGATCATTATTTCCAGTGATCGACCGCCTAAGGAAATCCCAACCCTTGAAGATCGATTAAGATCTCGATTCGAATGGGGACTGATCACAGATATTCAGCCACCGGATTTAGAGACAAGAATTGCGATTCTATATAAAAAGGCACAGATGGAAAACATCGATGTACCCAATGAAGTACTAACCCATATCGCTAAAAAAATTCAATCTAATATTAGGGAGTTAGAGGGTGCGCTCATTCGAATTGTTGCGTATTCTTCTTTGACGAATAGCGAAATTACTGTTGAATTGGCAAGTGAAGCGCTTAAGGAGCTTTTCTCTAGTAAAGCACGCCAACTGAATATTGATCTGATTAAAGAAGTTGTTGCAAATAAATATAATATGAAAATAGAAGATTTTAACTCTAAGAAAAGAACACGATCAATTTCCTACCCTAGACAAATCGCCATGTATCTATCTAGAGAGCTAACGGACTTATCCCTACCTAAGATAGGAGAGGAATTTGGCGGTAGAGATCATACAACAGTAATGCATGCCCACGAAAAAATCTCTAAGGATATTCTTGCAGACGACAATATTAAAGAAAAAATTGAACGTATCGCAAAGGAAATAAAAGGCGATTAATCTATGCACATTGATGGTGTGTATAGATTGTTTATACATTGTTAATAGATCCTAAAAAATTTTTTTATGTTTGTTCTGTGGATAACTGTGGCAGAGTTCCTAACATTTTATACACATGTGTATATCTTTTAAATATTACAGTTTAGGTGTTTATCCACAAAAACACAGCGCCTACTACTATTACTACTAGAGTTGTTATTATTTATCTCTATTTTTTCAAAAGGGGGTTATCCACAAATGAAGTTCTTTTGCAACCAAAAAGCATTAATGCACAGCATTTCAATCGTACAAAAAGCGGTTTCTTCAAAAAGCACACTACCCATCATTAAAGGAATATACTTAGAGGCCTATGAGGATCATTTACGTCTTGTAGGAACGGATATGGAAATCGGTATCGATCACGTAATGGAGGCAAATATTATAGAAGAAGGTTCCATCGTCGTAGATGCTCGATTATTCAGTGAAATTATTCGAAGGTTACCAGATTATGAGGTAGAGGTTTCTCTTCAAGAGAACAATCAGTTATTGATCAAATGTGCTGCTACAGAATTTAATATTCTAAGCTATAATGCTTCTGAGTTTCCAGAGCTACCAGAAATAGAAGAAGACCAAATCCATGAGATATCACAGGACTTGTTTAAAAATATGATTCGTCAGACGGTATTTGCTACAGCACAAGATGAAACGAGACCCATATTAACGGGTGTATTAATGGAGATAGAAGATGATATACTAAGTATGGTTGCTCTTGATGGTTACAGAGTAGCCCTTCGAAAAGGAAAGCTCAATGCACATCTTAATAACAGAGTCGTTATTCCAGGAAAAACATTAAATGAAGTGAACCGTATCATGACCGGTGAAGAAGATGAAAATATAAAGATATCTTTAACGAACAATCATGCTTTATTTACAGTAGGCAATACAAAGTTAATCTCTAGACTTCTTGAAGGAGAATTCATGAACTATAACCAGATCATCCCAAAGGAGTTTAAGTCTAGAGTTAAAGTGAATACCAGATCTTTATTAGACAGTATCGAGAGAGCTTCTTTATTAGGGAAGGAAGGTCGAAATAATTTAGTGAAGTTTAGCATAACAGATTATAAGATGGTGATTAATTCCAACTCAGAGCTAGGAAATGTTCACGAGGAGATTTTGATTGAATTAGAAGGTGATGATTTACAAATAGCCTTTAATTCAAAGTACTTTATAGATGCTCTGAAGGTAATCGATGATGAATCTGTATATTTAGAGTTTACAACGAATTTGAGTCCAGGTATTATAAAGCCCATAACGAATGACAATACAATTTATCTGGTATTACCTGTACGATTATCATCCTATTAGTGATTAACCCGGCAATTTGCTGGGTTTCTATTTGTATAAGATAATATTAATAGACGGGAGGTTTAGGTTATCCTGTAGTAAAAGATAACGATTAAAAATGAGAAAAAAAGTTGAAGTTAAAATTGAAGGAGAATACATTAAGTTAGACCAATTGTTAAAGTTAGCTGAAGTCGTGGGAAGTGGCGGTCATGCAAAGCTAGTGATACTGAACGGAGAAGTTAAAGTAAATGAGCAGACTATTGTTCAAAGAGGAAAGAAAATAAGAGTAGGGGATAAGGTGTTATTTCAAGATATAGAGATTGAAGTAAAATAAAGTTTGTTCCATTGCGCTCACAAACTTTATGTCGCACTCAATTCCAGGTAGAGCTTAGAATTTCAAGTGCTTAAAATAAAGTTTGTTCGTTTGCATTCACAAATTTTATAACACATTGAATTCTAAGGAAGTCCTAGAATTTTAAGTGCTTAAAATGGCCTAGGAGGAACAGGGATGATCGTAGAGGAGTTAAAGTTAATCAACTACAGAAATTATGAACAAATGAACTTAAAATTTCATCCTAGACTGAACGTTTTTATTGGAGATAATGCACAGGGAAAGACCAATTTAATCGAATCGATCTATTTATGTTCCGCTGGAAAATCCTTTCGAACCAATCATGACCAAGAGCTAATCAACATGAATAAAAAGCAAGCGTATATTCATGTTAAAGTAAAGAAGGTTCATAGTGATGTTCATATTGAAGTAAGGCTCAATAGTGAGCGGAAAAAAGATCTTAAAGTAAACCAAATTCCCTTAGTAAAAATGGGAGAACTTTTAGGGAATTTAAATGTGGTTTTATTTTCACCGGAAGATTTAAAGCTGGTAAAAGAAGGTCCAAGTGAACGCAGAAGGTTTATGGATAGAGAAATTTCTCAAATTTCAACGAAATTTTATTACACTTTAAGTCAATATAATAAAATACTTCAACATCGGAATAAACTCTTAAAGTACAATAAGGGGAAAGAGATAGATATTGAAGTATGGGATGAACAGCTTGCTGCTGCTGGTGCATGGCTTATTGTATATAGAAGGAACTTTATAAAGAAAATTAGTATATTAGCCAAGTTAATGCATAGAAAAATAACGGAATCCATAGAGAATTTAGAAGTGATCTATGAACCTAATGTTAAAGTTAAAGAAAATGATGAAGTTGACGTGATTAAAGAAAAGATCCTTCAAAATTTGAAAGAGAATTTTAATGTGGATAAACAGAGAGGGCTTACAACTTGTGGGCCTCATCGTGATGATATGATATTAAAGATTAATGGTTTAGATGTAAAAACTTATGGATCTCAAGGTCAGCAAAGAACAGCTGTACTTTCTTTAAAGCTGGCAGAGCTGGAGCTGGTAAAAGGTGAAGTTGGAGAATACCCTATTTTGCTATTAGATGACGTCATGAGTGAATTGGACTCAAAGAGACAGCATTATTTAATTCACAATTTAAAGAGTGTTCAAACTTTTATTACAACCACCATGATGGAGACTTTAAAGGATTTAAAGCCAGAAGATCGGGCTGTATTTTATGTGAACAAGGGACAAATAGACTAATTAATAAAAACAAAATACTTTGTCTTTTAATATGGTAGAAAAAGGGTTATAATAAAAAGGTATGTTGATGTTTTGGAGGTGTATTGTGATGTTTCTCCATTTAGGAGGAGATATAATGGTTAACACAAGGGACGTTATAGCAATTTTAGATGTTGAATCGGTATTAGATTCCAGACACAGTAGAAATTTTATATCGAAGCAAGAAAAAGAAGGTTCTATTATTAGAATTACAGATGAAGAAACTCGGTCCTTTGTTATTACCGAAAAGAGTGAGGGACGAAGAAAAAAGAAAAATTCGGTACGTCAAATCAAAGTATATTACTCACCCATATCTGCTTCTACATTACAAAAAAGAGCAGATTTACTTATAAGGTCTTTCTCACATACCAGTTCAACGAATAAAGAACAGAACATTAATATATAAACTACGCTGCAGATAGAGATCGCTGCTTGTATTAAAGAAGAACTTAATATTAGCAGTTTATTTTATTTATTAATATAAAGATATACTGTGAAAAATAACATGGATTTTTTAGCAGGAGGTTAAAAAATGGATAAAATTAAGACGCAAGAATATAGTGCGGAACAAATACAGGTCCTAGAAGGATTAGATCCTGTAAGAAAAAGACCGGGGATGTATATAGGAACAACTGGTCCTAGAGGATTACATCATCTAGTTTATGAAGTTGTTGATAATAGTATAGATGAGGCCTTAGGAGGGTATTGCGATACTATTCTCGTAACAATTAAAGAAGACGACTCTATAGAAGTTATTGATAATGGTAGGGGTATCCCTGTTGATGTTCACCCTCAGACAGGAAAATCTACTTTAGAGACTGTACTTACTGTACTTCACGCTGGAGGAAAGTTCGGTGGTGGAGGATATAAGGTTTCTGGTGGACTTCATGGGGTAGGTGTTTCTGTTGTTAATGCTTTATCAGAGTATTTAGAGGCTACAATTAAATTGGATGGTAAGGTTTATTGGCAAAGATTTGAAAGAGGAAATCCTGTAGAGGATATTAAGATTATTGGTGAAACCAAAGAAAAAGGAACAACTATATTATTTAAGCCAGATGCAGAAATCTTTGAAGAAACTGTTTTTCAATATGAAACCTTAGAATATCGATTGAGAGAACTTGCTTTCTTAAATAAGGGAATAAAAATTGTTTTAATAGATAAACGAGAAGGAAAAGAGCAGGAGAAGGTCTTTTACTACGACGGTGGTATCATGGAGTATGTTAAATATCTAAATAAAAATAAGAGTGTTCTCCATGAAAAAATTATACATTTTGAAAAAGAAAAAGAAACCAGTGTTGTAGAGGTAGCAATGCAGTATACGGATACCTATACAGAAAATATTTTCAGCTATGCAAATAACATTAATACCCATGAAGGTGGAACACACTTAAGTGGATTTAGAGCTTCCTTAACGAGAATTGTCAATGATTATGCAAAGAAAGCTGGATTCTTAAAAGAAAAGGATGCCAATTTTTTAGGAGAAGATATCAGAGAAGGATTAACTGCTGTTATTTCTGTGAAGTTGACTGAACCTCAGTTTGAAGGGCAAACGAAAACGAAGCTTGGAAATAGTGAAATGAGAGGTATTGTTGAAAACAGTGTATCGGAGGCCTTAGAAGCTTTTCTTGAGGAAAATCCCTCTGATGCAAAGATCATTGTAGAAAAATCCCTAAGAGCGCAACGGGCGAGAGAAGCGGCAAAAAAAGCCAGAGAGTTAACTAGAAGAAAAGGTGCTTTAGAAAGCATGGCTCTTCCTGGTAAATTAGCAGATTGCTCTGAAAAGGACCCTGCATTGAGTGAAATCTACATCGTTGAGGGAAACTCTGCGGGAGGTAGTGCAAAGCAAGGTAGAGATCGAAGTATTCAGGCCATATTACCATTAAGAGGAAAAATACTAAATGTTGAAAAAGCAAGACTAGACAAGATGTTAAACTCTGATGAAATACGAAATATGATTACAGCCTTTGGTACAAGTATAGGTGAAGAGTTTGATATAGAAAAGCTCAGATATCATAAAATCGTTATTATGACAGACGCAGACGTTGACGGTGCTCATATTAGAACCTTATTATTAACTTTCCTATTTAGATTTATGAAGCCTTTAATAGAGCGTGGATACATTTATATTGCACAACCACCACTATATAAGCTGAAAAAAGGTAAAGTAGAAGAATATGCGTATTCGGAAGAAGAAATGCAAGTAAAATTATCAGAGATGGGAGGAAATGTAGATATTCAAAGATATAAAGGTCTTGGAGAAATGAATCCAGAACAGCTTTGGGAAACTACAATGAATCCAGAAACTAGAACTTTCTTGCAGGTTACTATTGAAGATGCAGCTGCAGCGGACAATATTTTTACCACGCTTATGGGCGATAAGGTAGAACCGAGAAGAGAGTTTATTGAACAAAATTCAAAATACGTTACGAATTTAGATATATAAGGGGGATAAAAAATGTTAGAAAAAAGAGGCAATATAGTCCCTATAAATATAGAAAAAGAGATGAAAAACTCCTATATCGACTACTCTATGAGTGTTATTGTTGGTAGGGCTCTTCCTGATGTAAGAGACGGTCTAAAGCCTGTTCATAGAAGAATATTATACTCTATGATTGAGTTGGGCATAACGCCTGATAAGCCGCATAAAAAATCAGCTCGTATTGTTGGAGATGTTTTAGGTAAGTATCATCCTCACGGGGATACTGCTGTATACGATGCAATGGTACGTTTGGCTCAAGATTTTTCAATGAGATATATGCTAGTAGATGGTCATGGTAACTTTGGTTCTGTTGACGGTGATGGCGCAGCTGCCATGCGTTATACAGAAGCAAGATTATCAAAAATGGCTATGGAAATGATACGAGATATTAATAAGGATACAGTGGATTATCGTCCCAACTTCGATGAATCCTTAAAAGAACCTTCTGTACTGCCAAGTAAGTTCCCTAATTTACTTGTGAATGGATCTAATGGAATTGCTGTCGGTATGGCAACCAATATTCCACCCCACAATTTAGGAGAGGTTATCGATGGTGTTGTTACTTTAATTGATAATTCTGAGGCGCAGGTTGAGGATCTGATGGAGCATATTAAAGGACCAGATTTTCCTACTGCTGCAACAATCATGGGAACAGAAGGAATTAAAGAAGCCTATACAACTGGTAGAGGACGAATTAAAGTAAGGGCAAAGGCCAGCATTGAAGAAGTGAATAAGGGCAGACAGCAGATCATCATCACAGAGATTCCTTACCAAGTAAATAAGGCTCGATTAATTGAGAAAATAGCAGAGCTCGTAAGGGATAAGAAGGTTGAGGGTATTTCTGATTTAAGGGACGAAAGTGATAGAGAGGGTATGCGTATTGTCATAGAGCTGAAGAGAGATGCCAATGCCAACGTTGTCCTCAACAAACTATATAAGCATACCCAGTTAGAGGATACCTTCGGTGTTATCATGCTAGCCATAGTTAATGGAGAGCCTAAAGTATTAAATTTAAAAGAGGTATTAACCCATTATTTAGATCATCAAAAAGATATTATTACGAGAAGAACTCAATTCGATTTAAATAAAGCAGAAGAGAGAGCACATATTTTAGAGGGCTTAAAAATAGCCATTGATAACTTAGATGAAGTGATTAAGCTAATTAGAGGTTCTGAAAACACACAAATTGCTAAAACAGGCTTAATGGAAACGTTTACTTTATCTGAAAAGCAAGCCCAAGCAATTCTAGATATGAGGCTACAAAAGCTTACTGGATTAGAAATAGAGAAGGTAGAAGAAGAATATGAGGATCTTATAAAGCTAATTAATCATTTTAAAGAAATATTAGCAAATGAAAGATTGATGCTGAATATTATCAAAGATGAGTTAATAGAGATTAAAGAAAAATATGGCGATGAGAGAAGAACAGAAATTACGAGAGCAATTGGTGAAATCAATATTGAAGATATGATCACTGAAGAAGAAGTGGTGATTACGTTGACTCATTTTGGCTATATTAAGAGACTACCAGCAGATACCTACAAGAGCCAAAAACGAGGTGGAAAAGGCATTGCCGCTTTAACCACGAGAGAAGAAGATTTTGTTGAAAATCTAATTACTTCTTCATCCCATGACTATCTATTATTCTTTACAAACTTTGGTAGGGTATATAAGCTCAATGTTTATGAAATACCAGAGGCTAGAAGACAGGCCAAGGGTACTGCCATTGTAAATTTAATACCACTGAGTCCAAATGAAACCGTTGCAGCTACCATTCCTGTCGGTAGACAATTTGATTCTAAGTATCTTGTATTGGCTACTAAAAATGGTATTATTAAGAAAACTCAGTTATCTCAATTTGAAAGCACTAGAAAAAGTGGCTTAATCGCTATTAGCATCCGAGAAGATGATGAGTTAATCAAGGTTAAATTGACAGATGAAGATAGTGAAATCATCCTAATTACAGCACAAGGAATGTCCATACGCTTTAAAGAACAAGATGTTAGAGATATGGGTAGAAGTGCCATGGGTGTAAAAGGAATCAATTTATCGCCAAAAGATCATGTGGTTTCCATGGAAATCGTAGAGGAAAATAAAGATTTACTAGTCATCAGTGAAAAAGGATTTGGCAAGAGAACAGATACGAGTGAGTATCGATTACAAACTAGAGGTGGAAAAGGTATCAAGACCTACAACGTTACTGGAAAGACGGGTCCTTTAGTTGGTGCTAAAATAGTAACTGATGAAGATGAAGTATTGTTGATCAATAATTATGGAACGGTGATCAGACTCAATGTAAGCAATATATCGAAATTAGGTCGAAATACAAAAGGCGTTACATTAATGAGAATGGAAGAGGACCAATCCATCATTACGATTGCTTTAATGGCCTCAACAGAAAATGAAGAAGTAGAAGAGGGTTTAACGGAAGAATAATATGGAAAGCAGGGGAAAAAATCCTCTGCTTTTTTTATTTTATCCCTTGATTAGATGGTGGAATATAAAAATATTTGGTATAATAACATCAAAATATTTGATATAATAAAAAATAGTTGAATGTTAAATTTTTAGAAGTTAAGGATGAACGGGGTTAAAATCAAATCTAAAATTTAGTAGCTTTAATTCTACTGAAATGAATACCAAATGATAAAGGGGGAAGAAAATAATGTCACTACAAATAAAAAAAGATTTTAATAATGAAGATAATCAATGGCTGGTTGGTTTAGAAGGTGAAGTCGATATATATACAGCCGGAGAATTAAAAGAGTTTTTTATGAAGATTATAGAAGAGAAAAAAGAAAATATAAAAATAGATGCAGAAAAATTAGAATATATAGATAGTACAGGATTAGGCATACTAATAGGAGTACTGAAGAGATTAAAGAAAGAAGATAAAAATATTATTATTGCAAATATAAAACCGAATGTAAAAAAATTATTAAATATTACAGGCTTAGATAAAATTTTTATAATAGAGGGGTGATAGCAAGATGAATATGATGCAAATGGATGAATTTAAACTGACTGTCCCTAGTAAACCGGAGTATGTAGGTGTGATTCGATTGACTTTAGCAGCGATTGCAAGTCGTGTCGGTTTTGATATAGAAAAAATCGAAGATATGAAAGTTGCCGTTGCTGAAGCTTGTACCAATGCAATTATACATGGTTGTCATTGTGAACATGGTAAAAACTTCAATATTGATTTTGTTTCTACAGAAGAGAAATTAACGATATTGGTTTATGACGATGGTGAAGGGTGTTACTTAGATAATATAGAAGAACCAGACCTTACTAAACCTAAAGAAGGAGGGTTAGGTATATTTATTATAAAATCTCTTATGGATGATGTAGAAATCAAATCGGAAAAAGGCAAGGGTATGATGATAAAAATGATAAAGTACTTGGGGGATGAGGCTTAATGGCAAATATTGCAAATTCCACCGAGGCAGATGACTATATGATTATGAATAAATCCAAAAAAGAGAAAAACTTAACGGAAAAAGAACTTTTTAAAGAATATGCCCTAACGAGAGATATCGAAATAAGAAATGAATTAATCAATCGACATTTATATATTGCTGAAATTTTATCTAAGAAATTTTTAAATAAAGGAATCGAGTATGAGGATATCTATCAAGTCGCTTCTTTAGGACTGATTTATGCAATAGAAAGATATGATGTAACAAAGGGATTTGAGTTTTCAAGCTTTGCTACGCCTACAATCATCGGTGAAATAAAGAAGTATTTTAGGGATAAAGGTTGGTCCATTAGAGTTCCAAGGAGAATACAGGAATTATCTAAGAAGGTTAATGTAAGTAAAAATACGCTTCAGCAAACGTTACAGAGAACACCTACTGTAAAAGATATTGCGGAGTATTTAAATTGCACAGAGGAAGAAGTCATAGAGGCAATGGAAGCAAGTCAGGTATATACGCCGAAATCTTTAGATCTCATCTACGATAATGATGGAGACGATAAGGATATTCAATTATTGGATCTGATAGGAGAACTAGATAAGCGGTTTGATGATATAGAAAATAAAGACTTTTTCCAAAAGGCCATAGACAAATTAAATGAAGTCGAAAAAAAGGTATTAAAGGATCGTTTCTTCAATAACAAAACTCAGATGAAAGTATCAGAAGAGCTCAATGTATCTCAGATGACAGTTTCTAGAATGGAGAAACGCATTATTGAAAAGTTTAAAAAAGAATTGGATAGAAGTATGGAATAATGAGAAAGAGTGGATTGAATCTACTCTTTTTTAAATAAAGTTGACATAACCGATGAATGGTGCTATAGTAGGTAAAGTGCTTTAAAAGCACGTGCAGAAAAACATTTAAAATAATTTTTCAAAAAGTGGTTGACATAATATTTTAGATGTGATATATTAAATGAGTCGCCAAAACAAGGCGGCACACAAGAAAAGGTCTTTGAAAACTAAACAGTATAGATTTAAGCCAAAATTTTTAAAGTCAGTTTAAAACTGAGCAATCCATTTTAAAGAATGGAACCCAGAAATTCAAACAATTTTTAATTGAGAGTTTGATCCTGGCTCAGGATGAACGCTGGCGGCGTGCCTAACACATGCAAGTCGAGCGGAGATGAAGAAGTTTACTTTGGATTCTTAGCGGCGGACGGGTGAGTAACGCGTGGGCAACCTACCCTGTACAGGGGGATAACAATGGGAAACCATTGCTAATACCCCATGACGCCTTTTGGGGGCATCCCTAAAAGGTCAAAGAACTTCGGTACAGGATGGGCCCGCGTCTGATTAGCTAGTTGGTGAGGTAATGGCTCACCAAGGCGACGATCAGTAGCCGGCCTGAGAGGGTGAACGGCCACACTGGAACTGAGACACGGTCCAGACTCCTACGGGAGGCAGCAGTGGGGAATATTGCACAATGGGGGAAACCCTGATGCAGCAACGCCGCGTGAGCGATGAAGGCCTTCGGGTCGTAAAGCTCTGTCCTAAGGGAAGATAATGACGGTACCTTAGGAGGAAGCCCCGGCTAACTACGTGCCAGCAGCCGCGGTAATACGTAGGGGGCAAGCGTTATCCGGAATCATTGGGCGTAAAGGGTGCGTAGGCTGCCCTATAGGTCAGAGGTCAAAGGCTACGGCTCAACCGTAGTAAGCCTTTGAAACTGTAGGGCTTGAGTGCAGGAGAGGAGAGTGGAATTCCTAGTGTAGCGGTGAAATGCGTAGATATTAGGAGGAACACCAGTGGCGAAGGCGACTCTCTGGACTGCAACTGACGCTGAGGCACGAAAGCGTGGGTAGCGAACAGGATTAGATACCCTGGTAGTCCACGCCGTAAACGATGAGTGCTAGGTGTTGGGGGTCGAACCTCGGTGCCGAAGTTAACGCATTAAGCACTCCGCCTGGGGAGTACGTACGCAAGTATGAAACTCAAAGGAATTGACGGGGACCCGCACAAGCAGCGGAGCATGTGGTTTAATTCGAAGCAACGCGAAGAACCTTACCTGGACTTGACATCCCTCTGACCGATTCTTAACCGAATCCTTCCCTTCGGGGACAGAGGAGACAGGTGGTGCATGGTTGTCGTCAGCTCGTGTCGTGAGATGTTGGGTTAAGTCCCGCAACGAGCGCAACCCTTGTCTTTAGTTGCCATCATTAAGTTGGGCACTCTAGAGAGACTGCCGGGGATAACTCGGAGGAAGGTGGGGATGACGTCAAATCATCATGCCCCTTATGTTCAGGGCTACACACGTGCTACAATGGCCGATACAACGGGCAGCGAAAGAGTAATCTGGAGCAAATCCTACAAAATCGGTCCCAGTTCGGATTGTGGGCTGAAACTCGCCCACATGAAGTTGGAGTTGCTAGTAATCGCGGATCAGAATGTCGCGGTGAATGCGTTCCCGGGTCTTGTACACACCGCCCGTCACACCATGGGAGTTGGAAGCACCCGAAGCCAGCTATCTAACCGTAAGGAGGAAGCTGTCGAAGGTGAAGCTAATGACTGGGGTGAAGTCGTAACAAGGTAGCCGTATCGGAAGGTGCGGCTGGATCACCTCCTTTCTAAGGAGAAATGGCGAATCTATACTGTCTAGTTTTGAGAGACCTTAAAATCTCTTAAAATGAAACTCGGGTAATGCCGAGTACTCCAATCACACAAATCACAGATTTGGAAGATTGAAGCATAGTTCTTTGAAAACTGAATAATGTTAGAGAAACAATTGATGAAGTAACAAAGAAACAAGAATGTAACTATATAATTCAATTTATGTAGTTCATATATATAGCTTTGGTCAAGCTAATAAGGGCAGAAGGCGGATGCCTTGGCACCAGGAGTCGATGAAGGACGTGGTAAGCTGCGATAAGCCTCGGGGAACTGCAAGCAAGTTTTGATCCGGGGATTTCCGAATGGGGAAACCTACTTAGGTTAATACTTAAGTATCCACTACTCAATTCATAGGTAATGGAAGACATACCAGGGGAACTGAAACATCTAAGTACCCTGAGGAAGAGAAAGAAAAATCGATTCCCTCAGTAGCGGCGAGCGAAAGGGGAAAAGCCCAAACCCATAGGGTTTTCTCTATGGGGGTTGAGGACCGGCCACAACGGAAAACTTACTGTAATAGAAGAGGTTTGGAAAGACCCACCACAGAGGGTAATAGTCCTGTATATGAAACAGTAACAATCTAGGCCGTGATCCAGAGTACCACGAGGCACGTGAAACCTTGTGGGAAGCAGGGGGGACCACCCCCCAAGGCTAAATACTACCTGGTGACCGATAGCGTATAGTACCGTGAGGGAAAGGTGAAAAGAACCCCGGAAGGGGAGTGAAATAGAACCTGAAACCTTCTGCTTACAAACTGTGGGAGCACTTTATATGTGTGACCGCGTACTTTTTGTAGAACGGGCCAACGAGTTACGGTATGGAGCAAGGTTAAGCACTTTAGGTGCGAAGCCGTAGGGAAACCGAGTCTTAATAGGGCGATATAGTTTCATGCCGTAGACCCGAAACCGGGCGACCTACCCATGGTCAGGATGAAGCGGAAGTAAAATTTCGTGGAGGTCCGAACCGATTGACGTTGAAAAGTCACCGGATGAACTGTGGGTAGCGGTGAAATTCCAATCGAGCCCGGAGATAGCTGGTTCTCGCCGAAATAGCTTTAGGGCTAGCCTCGATGTTTAGAGTTACGGAGGTAGAGCACTGAATGGTCTAGGGGCCTTCACCGGTTACCAAAACCTATCAAACTCCGAATGCCGTGAACTTTTAATCGGGAGTCAGACTACGAGTGATAAGATCCGTAGTCAAGAGGGCAACAGCCCAGACCATCAGCTAAGGTCCCAAAGTATACGTTAAGTGGAAAAGGATGTGGAGTTGCACAGACAACCAGGATGTTGGCTTAGAAGCAGCCATTCATTTAAAGAGTGCGTAATAGCTCACTGGTCGAGTGATTCTGCGCCGAAAATGTCCGGGGCTCAAACGTATCACCGAAGCTATGGATCCGCAAGGATGGTAGGCGAGCGTTCTATAGTGGTTGAAGCTGTACCGTGAGGAGCAGTGGACGCTATAGAAGTGAGAATGTTGGCATGAGTAACGAGAGGCAGGTGAGAATCCTGCCCGTCGAAAACCTAAGGTTTCCTGAGGAAGGTTCGTCCGCTCAGGGTTAGTCGGGACCTAAGCCCAGGCCGAAAGGCGTAGGCGATGGACAACAGGTTTACATTCCTGTACCACCTTAAATCGCTATTAGAGATGGAGTGACACAGTAGGATAGGTTCAGCGCACCGTTGGTTGTGTGCGTCTAAGTATGTAGGGAGTCTCGGGAGGCAAATCCCCCAAGACAATTCTGAGATACGATGGGGAGCGAAATTTAAGTAGCGAACTGGCTGATTCCACACTGTCGAGAAAAGCTTCTATCGAGAAATAAGGTGCCCGTACCGCAAACCGACACAGGTAGGTGAGGAGAGAATCCTAAGACGATCGGGAGAACTATTGTTAAGGAACTCGGCAAAATGACCCCGTAACTTCGGGATAAGGGGAGCCGATTGAGGTTGAGAGATTTACTCTCGGAGGCCTTAATCGGCCGCAGAGAATAGGCCCAAGCGACTGTTTATCATAAACATAGGTCTCTGCTAAGTCGAAAGACGACGTATAGGGGCTGACGCCTGCCCGGTGCTGGAAGGTTAAGGGGAATTGTTAGCGTAAGCGAAGCAGTGAACTTAAGCCCCAGTAAACGGCGGCCGTAACTATAACGGTCCTAAGGTAGCGAAATTCCTTGTCGGGTAAGTTCCGACCCGCACGAAAGGCGTAACGATTTGGGCGCTGTCTCAACAATAGACCCGGTGAAATTGTAATACCAGTGAAGATGCTGGTTACCCGCGACAGGACGGAAAGACCCCGTGGAGCTTTACTGCAACTTGACATTGGATTTTGGTGCTACATGTACAGCATAGGTGGGAGACTTAGAAGCCAGGACGCCAGTCTTGGTGGAGTCACCGTTGGGATACCACTCTTGTAGTACTGAAGTTCTAACCATAGACTGTGAATCCAGTCTTGGGACACTGTCTGGTGGGCAGTTTGACTGGGGCGGTCGCCTCCCAAAATGTAACGGAGGCGCCCAAAGGTTCCCTCAGCACGGTCGGAAATCGTGCGTAGAGTGTAAAGGCAAAAGGGAGCTTGATTGCGAGACATACAGGTCGAGCAAGGACGAAAGTCGGGCTTAGTGATCCGGTGGTTCCGAGTGGAAGGGCCATCGCTCAACGGATAAAAGCTACCCCGGGGATAACAGGCTTATCTCCCCCAAGAGTCCACATCGACGGGGAGGTTTGGCACCTCGATGTCGGCTCATCACATCCTGGGGCTGTAGTAGGTCCCAAGGGTTGGGCTGTTCGCCCATTAAAGTGGTACGCGAGCTGGGTTCAGAACGTCGTGAGACAGTTCGGTCCCTATCCGTCGCGGGCGCAGGAAATTTGAGAGGAGCTGTCCTTAGTACGAGAGGACCGGGATGGACACACCTCTGGTGTACCAGTTGTTCTGCCAAGAGCACCGCTGGGTAGCTAAGTGTGGAAGGGATAAGTGCTGAAGGCATCTAAGCACGAAGCCCCCCTCAAGATAAGATTTCCCATCGCGTAAGCGAGTAAGACCCCAGATAGACTAACTGGTTGATAGGCCTAGGGTGTAAGTGCAGTAATGTACTCAGCTGATAGGTACTAATAGGTCGAGGGCTTGACCAATACATTTTTCTAACATTATTCAGTTTTGAGAGTACTATCTCTCAATGATATCGTGGCTATAGCGAAGGGGTCACACCTGTTCCCATACCGAACACAGTAGTTAAGCCCTTCAGCGCTGATGGTACTTGGCGGGAAGCTGCCTGGGAGAGTAGGTCGCTGCGATATATTTAAAAGAAGAAGCATGGCTAATATGGCTATGCTTTTTTTTTTATAAAAAACTGTATCGTTTCACGTGAAACATTCATAATTTTTATTAATTATAATCCTTATGAAATTGTAGTATAATACAAATAGAAGGGAAGTGATCCGATATGAATAGTATAGAGAGAAGAAAATATATATTAGATAATCTAATAAAGCATAAAGCGCCAATCAAAGGGACAGAATTAGCTCAATTATTTAATGTAACGAGGCAAATTATAGTACAGGATATTGCCTTATTAAGGGCACAAGGGGCGGATATTATATCTACACCTCAAGGGTATATCATCCCATTTAAAAAGGACAATAGAATCATTAAAAGGATTGCTTGTAAGCATGAAGGATATTCTCCTATACGTGAAGAGCTTCAAATAATGTTGGATCATGGGGCTACAATAGTAGATGTCATTGTTGAGCATCCATTATACGGAGAAATAACGAGTCAATTGAATATTACGAATAAAATAGACTTAGATGGATTTATTGAGAACATCACAAAAAAGAAAGCAGAGCCTCTGGCCTCACTTACAGATGGTATACATATCCATACGATAGAGATCGCCAATGAAAAAATCTTTGAAGATTTAAAAAAAGCATTAGATGAAAAAGGATACTTAATAAAAGATTAAGTAAATTAATTCAATAAATCTTATTTTTCTCCGGAGGGAAATAATGAAAATTAATAATAATAAAGTAACAATAAGAGAATATTTTACGAAAGCTTTGAACGGAATGGCATTAGGACTTTTTTCCTCACTGATTATTGGACTTATTCTAAAGCAAATCGGCGAATTGACGAATATTTCGATGCTGGTATACTTTGGACAAGTTGCACAATTTTTAATGGGACCGGCCATCGGAGCAGGGGTGGCTTATTCTGTTGGTGCACCTCCATTGGCTGTATTCGCTTCCATAGCAACGGGAGCAATCGGCGCAAATACCATATCCCTAACAGAACAGGGTGTATTTGCAATTATAGTTGGAGAACCGGTAGGGGCATTTATTGCAGCTTTAATGGGAGCTGAAGTTGTAAAATGGATTGCGGGAAAAACAAAAGTAGATATTGTATTGGTGCCGGCGGCAACGATTGTTATGGGAGGGGTTGCAGGAACCTTCATAGCCCCTAGTATTGCTAGTATCATGAAAATTTTGGGCAATGTGATTAATACTGTAACAGAGCTGCACCCCATACCCATGGGCATTTTATTATCGGTGCTTATGGGAATGATTTTAACTTTACCGATCAGTAGTGCTGCCTTATCCATCTCCTTAGGATTAAATGGGTTAGCGGCAGGCGCTGCGGTGGTAGGCTGTTGTACACAGATGGTAGGATTTGCCGTTGCAAGCTATAAAGAGAATGGAATTGGCGGTTTAATTGCTCAAGGTTTAGGAACTAGTATGCTTCAGGTGCCGAATATCATTAGAAATCCCTTCGTATGGATACCACCAACGTTAGCCAGTGCATTTTTAGGGCCTCTATCTACTACAATCATTCGAATGGAAAACAATAGTATTGGTGCAGGTATGGGTACCAGTGGATTGGTAGGACAATTTGGAGCCTTTACTACCATGGTTGCTCAGAATGGAGAGTCGGTTATATCTGTAATGGCTAAAATCGCAATTCTTCATTTTATTTTACCAGCGATCCTTACATTTTTTATTGCGCAGTTTATGAGAAGTAAAGGATGGATTAAAGATGGTGATATGAAATTAGATTAAGATGTTACGGTTCAATGGGAATAATTATTGCAAAACATATAAAAAAACTTCTATAGAAGCGTTACAAGAAAGCTTTTTTTCAAGCTCATTTACGGTAAAGTTCTCCTTTTGGAACATGGTATAAGTAGAACTTTCCTATTCGTTATAAAAAATTAAGAACTGGCTTAAGGACCAGTTCTTAATTTTTTTAATTGCTCTAAGGATATATTATCGAGATAATAGGATTTCTTAGCGAACTCCTGTCTTGTGATGATACCTTTATCTATCAATAACTCTAAAAGTGTAGCAATGGCCAATGTATTTCTATAGTCAACTTCTTTTAAATCTGCTATTTGTCCCATTAAATTGATGTCATTCATTAGATAACCTCCTAAAAAATATAAACGATGTATTTCATTTAAATTATTGCCTCATTCGATTAAAATATACCTTTATCAATTAGAATGTATAAAATCTTAGACTTAGTAGCAAAATAGTAAAAATATTTTAAAATATTGTTGATATTTTCCTATAACTATGATAATATACACTTCAATAATATAATTTTAATGCGAAGAAGAGAAATAGTATACAAGTAGCTTCTAAAGAGAGTCGATGGTTGGTGTGAATCGATGTAGTAAATTGTTGAATCCATCTCTGAGTGTTCTGCTGAAGGAAACAGTATGTAGAAACGATTAGCACCCGTTAAAGTGCTTTAAGGTGGATTAGTATTCTAATCAACTAGGGTGGCAACGCGGAGAGCTCGTCTTTCGTCCCTTTTCTATGGGGGATGGAGGGCTTTTTTTTATGACCGAACCCAGTTTATGCGACCAAAGGAAGTAATAAGTTGAGGGTAGGACAAAAGCGATGAATGCCAATTTTATAGACCAGAGGGAGAATAAAATTGGGTAATGAGACTGCTGGCAAGTAAAATATATTAAATTAATAATAGGAGGCATGAAGATGTTAGATATTAAGAGAATTAGAAATAACCTAGATGAAATAAAAGCAGCAATGGCAAGAAGAGGGGAAAAAGATTTTGATTTAGATGCAGTAGTCGCACTAGATGAAAAGAGAAGAGAATTGCTTCAACAGGTAGAACTGATGAAAAATGAGCAAAATACAGTTTCTAAAGAAGTTCCAAAGCTAAAAAAGGAAGGAAAAGATGCTACAGAAGTAATGGCAAGAATGAAAGAGCTTTCTGGAAAAATTAAAGAATTAGATGGCCAAGTTAAGGAAGTGGAGGATCAGTTAGAGTATACACTACTTCGAATACCCAATGTTCCACATCCTGATGTACCGCAGGGAGAAACAGACGATGATAACATTGAAGTAAGAAAATGGTCAGAGCCTACTCATTTTGATTTTGAACCCAAGGCCCATTGGGATATCGCTACGGATTTAGGAATTATCGATTTTGAAGCAGCATCAAAAATAACAGGAGCACGATTTGCGCTATATAAAGGCGTAGGCGCAAGATTAGAGAGAGCTTTAATCAACTTCATGCTAGATCTTCATATAGAGGAGCATGGTTATACAGAGGTTCTACCGCCATTCATGGTGAATAGAAGCAGTATGACGGGTACTGGACAATTGCCTAAATTTGAGGAAGATGCTTTTAAACTACCACAGAAGGATTACTTCTTAGTACCGACTGCAGAGGTTCCAGTGACAAATATGCATAGGGATGAGATTATAGAAGGAGCAAATCTACCTTTAAGCTACGTAGCATATACGCCTTGTTTCCGATCAGAAGCAGGATCTGCTGGTCGAGATACGAGAGGTTTAATAAGACAACATCAGTTCAATAAAGTAGAGCTTGTGAAATTTGTTAAGCCAGAGGATTCCTATGCAGAGCTTGAAAAACTTACAAACAACGCAGAAAAAGTACTTCAATTACTAGAAATACCTTATCGAATCGTGAGAATCTGCACGGGAGATTTAGGATTCACTGCTGCATTTAAATATGATATCGAGGTATGGATGCCGAGTTATAATCGATATGTTGAAATATCTTCTTGCAGTAACTTTGAAGACTTCCAAGCCAGAAGAGCAAATATCAGATATCGTCCTGAGGAAAAAGGTAAAGTAGAATTCCTTCATACATTAAATGGTTCAGGTCTTGCTGTAGGTAGAACTGTAGCAGCTATTTTAGAAAACTGCCAGGATGATGAAGGGAATGTAAAAATACCGGAAGCTTTAATCCCTTATATGAGAGGAATCAAGGTGATTACAAAATAAATTACCATAAGAACCATGTTGAAAAGGTAAATTTATTTCTTTTATCCATGGTTCTTATATCCTTATCTTTATAGAGCAAATAAAAACATTTTTTTGGAGGAAAGATGGAACGTAAAAAAATCATAAGATCTACTGTAAAAGATAAATTTGATTATGAGGAAGATATCTATGATAAGTTATCCAACTTAGAAAAAGGTAGAAAAGAGACACCCTATTTTAAAAGAATTAAAAAAACTGAATTTGATTATGAAAAAGATCCATATGAACCTTAGTGGGAAAGTATATGAATTGACCTTGCATAAAATATATGTTAAAATATTTTATGCATAAAAATCTTTTGCACCTGTAGCTCAGTAGGATAGAGCAACGGTTTCCTAAACCGCAGGTCGGAGGTTCGACTCCTCTCAGGTGCACCACTACTATATATTGGAATCCCAATACCTACAAGGTATTGGGATTTTTATTATCTGGGGAGATTAAAGATATAGTAGAAATTTATAAAAAATAAAAGAAAAGTTTTTACTCATCGTGAAATTAGGGAAGGTTTTTCTAATTTGTGGTAGAATAATAAAAATATTTAGTTCTTTCAAGTTTTAAAATAAGAGACTGAGGTGAAAGTAAGTTCGTAGAAATTATAATTGTAGCATTAGTGAAAAGGATACTTTGTAGGCAAAATATGAGAAAAAGAGGTGTTGTGATCATGAAAAGTTCGATTCGACAAGTCACTATGATTCTTATAGTATCGATGGCAATGCTATTTTTTGTTTCATGTAAAAATTCCAGCCAGCAGCTGATATCTAATGAAAAACTGATAGCCGTCGGACAGTTAACAAAGGAAGACTTTTTAAGTGACTTTGATTACATGATGCAAACAATGGAAGATACCTTTCCATATTTTGGTGTAGCAGAGAGAAAATTAGGTGTAGATATAAGAGCTCGGGGGAGAGAGACACGGTCTATCATAGAGAAGTACCCTTATTCGCTTCAAGGGTTTGCAAGCGAATTAGGCATTTCCTTCGAGGATATGCCCGAATTAGATGAACATGTTTTTTGGAGCATTATTCGCCATGAATTTTTTTCACACTTTATAGGCTTGGCCCATGCTTATCCATTAAACTCTGGATTATATAATACCTTTCAGCGTCCTTATTCAAGTTCTTATTCTACATCCAATAATCACCATGCCTTCACAAACCCGATCTCTCAAAAGTTTTATCGAGAACAGGAAGTTCTCTTTAATACCCTTGATGAGGAAGGAGCACTTTTTCAATTTATTTTTCGCAGTTCTCCTCTGCTCCAGATCAAGGACAGTACCGTTAAAGGAGAAATTATTGAAAAAGATAGGATCGCTTATTTAAATGTACCAAGCTTTTTAAATTTTAATGTAAATACGGATACGGACACCTTAAGAAGGTTTTATCGTGATATCAATGAATGTGACCATTTGATAATTGATATTAGAGACAATGACGGAGGATCACCGGATATTTGGAGAATGTTTATTATGAAACCTCTTTGGCAGAACAGAGATCATATGCCAGATATGCCACTATACGCTTTTTACAGAGACAGTAAACTAGGGAAATCTTTAGGAGAAGAGAGTCTTAAAATTGAAGCACAGGGCTCACGTAATATTCCTGAAAGTGATAATTTACTTACAATAAGCGAAATTATAGAAGAAAATCATTTTTCACATATGAATGAACAGGATGTACAAGATTTAGCTTATGGCGTTAGATTTAATACTAGTATTAGTAACATCCAGTGGCATCATATACAACAGATGAGATTTCCATATATTCCTGACACCTCATTTGACGGTAAGGTATGGCTTTTGACCAATGGGAACAATTACTCTGGTGGGGCACTGTTTGCCCGCCACGCAAAAGAAATGGGTTTTGCTACCCTTGTGGGAGAGCAGACCGGCGGTGCGTACACCACAAGTGCTGGAATGTTCTTTGCCTTACCCAACACTGGGATTATATTAAGGTGGGATATCGACTATTTAACGGATAGTGAAGGTCGGGCTTTAAATGAGTTTCCTACCACCCCTCACCACCTTAACCGTCCTGGTATGGATGCACTGGAGACTGTTTTGCAGTTAATAGAAGAGGAAGTTATTGATAAATAAGATTATAGTCAGAAGGGGGAATTCACAGAGCTATATTATTTCCCTTTTTCTGCTATTCATATTTATCGTGACTTGAAATTTCTAATATGATAAAATAAGTTCAGACCAATAGTTTCATATTGATGTATAAAGTGAAATTTACAAGGGGGATACAAATGCAATTTATAGTGAAGGCCTATGATGGAAAAGATGAAGGGGCGTATGAAAGAAGGTTAGAGGCAAGAGATGCTCATTTAGCTGGAGCTAAGGCGATGTATGACAATAAAACCCTTTTATTTGCAGCGGCTATGCTGGATGAAGAGGATAAGATGATCGGTTCTACAATGATTGTAGAGTTTCCATCGAAGGAAGCCATAGAAAAAGAATGGTTTGCAGAGGAGCCTTATATACGGAATAAGGTATGGGAGAAAATCGAGATTGTTCCTTGTAAGGTGCCACCATTTTGTATAAAATAGCATCAATAAATATGGACAAATATAAAAAAATAATGTATAATAGACAATGGACTTATAAATCCTCATAATTTCATTGATATAGCGAATACAAAGCAACGATTTGGAGGCCCGAATGGTATTGGAAGAAAACTTTATGTTAGAAGCCATAGAAGAAGCTAAAAAAGCTTTTAATAAGAAAGAGGTACCCATTGGTGCAGTCGTCGTTAAAGATAATGAAATCATAGGCAGAGGACATAACTTAAGAGAAACAACTAAGAATTCTATATCCCATGCAGAGATCATGGCGATTCAAGAGGCATGTAAGTTTCTTGGAGGATGGAGATTGACAGATTGTACTTTATATGTTACAATAGAACCCTGTCCTATGTGTGCAGGTGCTATTCTGCAAAGTAGGATACAGAAGGTAGTAATCGGTGCAATGGATCCGAAAGCTGGTGCATGTGGCTCTCTTGTAAATCTGTTAAATGATTCTAGATTTAATCATCAGACAGAGATAGAGCAAGGCGTACTAGAAGAAGAATGCTCTCTACTAATGAAAGAATTCTTTAAAGCTTTAAGAGAAAAAAGGTTTGGATAATTAAAATATGGAGAAATGTCCGAGTTGGCTAAGGGGCACGCCTGGAAAGCGTGTAAGGCCGAAAGGCCCCGTGGGTTCGAGTCCCACTTTCTCCGCCATTAAAAAGTTTATAAGTTTGCTGTGCTAGACGGGGAGGTAGCGGTGCCTCGTAACCTGCAATCCGCTATAGCAGGGTTGAAATCCTCTTGGAGGCTTGTACTTTGTAGGGCTGGCCTAAACAAGTGGCAATGAGGATTGGGTCCTACGCAACGAAAAGTTATGAATCCCGTCAGGTCTGGAAGGAAGCAGCGGTAAGTGATGTCTTTCGTGTGCCGCAGGGAAGCCTAGTCTGAGTTAACTATTTAGGTAACGCTTATGAAGGCAAGTCGAATAGAGGTGCACAGCTTAATATATGTGTATATATGACCATAGAATGGAAATTCTATGGTTTTTGTTATATTTTACGAATTGATTGAAAAAATGTCTAATTTCTGCTATAATTTGAGCAAATTCTTTTTTAAAAATTCGAAATGTTTCATTTATTAAAGTTATAAAAAAGACTTCTGTAGGAGCGTTATAAGGAAGCCTTACATAATATGAAAAGCAAAGGGGACAGCATACATGAAGTATATTGAAAATCACTCAACAGATCCGCACTACAACTTAGCATTTGAAGAATACGTTTTTAAAAATCTACCATTAGAAGAAGGCGGATACGTTCTATTATGGAGAAATGGCCCTTCCATCATCATTGGTAAAAATCAAAACTCTATTGAAGAAATCAATATGGAGTTCGTAAAGGAAAATAATATTCATGTAGTTCGTAGGGTTACAGGCGGCGGAGCAGTTTATCATGACCTTCAAAATGTGAATTTTTCTTTTATTACGAAGGCAGAGGAACTTGGAGAAATAGATTTTAAAACGTATACCATACCTGTTCTAAGAGCATTAGAATCCCTAGGAATTCCATGTGAGTTATCTGGTAGAAATGATATTACAATCGATGGAAAGAAATTTTCCGGTATTGCACAGAGTGTGGTGAAGGGTAGGGTACTGAATCATGGAACTTTACTTTTTAATTCAGAGCTAGAGGTACTGTCAAAGGCACTGAATGTAAAGAGAGATAAAATAGAATCAAAGGGTGTTAAATCCGTCGCCAGCAGGGTTACCAATATTAAACCCTACTTAAAAGAAGATGTGGATGTATTAGAGTTTCGAGATTTGATATTGGACAATATATTTAAATTCTTAAATCTTCCAATTGAAAAGTACGAATTGACAGAGGAAGATAAAAATGCGATTCAGAAGATGGTCGATGAAAGATACGGTACATGGGACTGGAACTTTGGAAAGTCTCCTAAATTTAATTATAAAGGATATCAGAGATTTGCTGGTGGTGGGGTTGAAGTAAGACTACAGGTAGAAAAGGGTCTTATCGAAGAATGTAAGATCTACGGCGATTTTTTCGGTAAAGGGGATATCGCTGTGTTAGAAGAAAAATTAAAGGGCATAAAATATAATGAAGAAGCAGTAGAGGAAGCCTTAAAAGATATTGCTGTTGGCGATTATTTAGGAAGAATAACGAAAGAAGAGTTTTTCCTATGTTTATTTAATCTCATAGACTAAAAAGAAAGTGCATCCGTGAAGGGTGCACTTTCTATATGATTTAATAATAGGGAGCATTTTAAAAAAGATAAATGTTACTATTGGTTGTATAGGCTTTGATGTTGGCGATGGTTTCGCATTTATCAAAATTTGATGTTTTTCCATGAACCCTATGGTTGGAATAAGTCTTTATATTTTCACTGTATGCTACAGGAATTCCAATATTGATATTTCCTTGGGTAGTGTTGGCTTCTAAAGAGAAGCCGGTATTTTCAGGCACAGTCCCTATGACTTCAATCTTTGAATTTGTAGTCTTCAAGCTTAATGACTGTAGGAGATTGTAAGCAATATCAATCACTGTAATTTTACTGTTGGAGGTAAGTCCCTCAATTCTTTTGATGGTACTGTTTTCTATAGAAATTCTACCATTCTTAGTAGCTGCTAGTAGATTCTCAGCTTTACATTTTTCCACCACGATCTTCCCATTGGTTGTGGTACAACTGGTATTTTCCTGTGTATGGATATTATTTATTTTGATGCTGCCATTTTTAGTTTGTAATAAAAGTCGATTACAGTTTAAGTTCTCTGCTGAAATAGATCCATTGGTGGTCTGGGCTTTTATTAAATTATAAAGACCTTCAGGTACTTCCACTTTTAGCTTTACGCCAGCACCTTCAAGTGGTCTAGGATAAAAATAAATCGAATTATTATCTTCATTTAAAGTGAATATTGGATTGGCAGAATCATATTTTCCTTCTTTTGCTGAAATATGGGCAGTTACCTTAATTGTTGGTTCATTCCATTTATGGATCGATATATTCCCATTATAAGATTCAAATTGAAGGGATAAGTGACTATTATCTTCTAATTTTTTTTCAAGCACTTCCTCGTATACCATTACAGGGCTAAATAAATCCACATTGATAAAGGTATCTGAATCCACTGCTTTTTCAACAACATCAATAATCTTTTCAGCAAAAGAAATCGATTTGTTTGCAAAGATGGAGCCCAAATCCATCATTTTTTTGCCAAATTGTTCTCCAAACACATCCATTTTTCCTTCTAAATGCTCTCCTAAACCCTCAAACTTCTTTCCTAAAGAATCAAATATTTCTTCGAAGTCTTTGTTTTTATTGGGATTATAGTGTTGTTTTTCTTTATAGTAATGATTATGTTCATCATCTTCGTCCTTGGAAAGATTTACCTGGCTATAATTAAAAGAGCTAGAAGCTTCCTGTTTCGCTTGATCGTATTCGATATCTCCTAGTGCATCCAGCAGCTGCTCCGCTTCGACCTCTGAGATTTTACCTTGCTCTAGAAGTCTTAAAATCATTAATCTTTCTTCACTCATTGAATATTCTCCTTCCCTACGTAAAATAGAAAATAAAATAAAATATATTCGTTCATAGTCACAAACTTTATGCTTTGATCAGCTTTAGGCTTTACTTAAAATTTTAAGTATTGAAAAAATGAACTAAGCTCTTTGAGATGGATTTACTCTTTTAAAAGATCCACTGCTTCTTCTGCGGTAATTTCACCTTTGCTTAGCTTCTCTAAAATATCTTTCTTATTTACAGTAGATATTGGTTTTGCAGAATATCCCAATGCAGTGATAACACTTTCTAATTTACCTCGAACCGTTGGGTAAGAAATACCAAGTTCTTTTTCAATTTCCTTAATATTTCCTCTGTTCTTTATAAACACTTCAATAAAATTTTTATACTCTGGTGATAGTTGACAAAATTTACAAGGCTGGAAACTTCCTTCTATCGTTGTGCTACAATGGGAGCAGTGGAGTTTCGTAACTTCTAGGGAATGGTTACAAACAGGGCATTGTCCTAAGATTTCTTTTTTCATTTTATAGTACTCCTCTCTTTTATTATAAATATACATGTATATTTTCATTGCTAGAAATTATATTAAAAAAATTAATGCATACTTTTAAAAATTTAATCTATAGTTTAATATTATTAATTAAAAATTGAAATGTCAATATATATTTTACAATTAGTACAATTAATTTTAATATTAATATAGACAATGAATCAAAAGCTATACATTATTGATAGGAAAACTTGATATTAAACACTTTTACGATAAAATTTTAATATAAGTAGAAGCCATTGAATAATGTGGAGTCTGTTGATATACTTTAATTATAGTAAATTTAAAGATGGGGGTATGAAAATGAATAAAGAAGTAGATGCTAGAGGAATGAATTGCCCTCTGCCTGTAATTCATACAAAAAAGGCCTTAGAATCTATAGATGATGGAAGAATTACTACAATTGTAGATAATGAAGTAGCAAAGGAAAATGTAGCAAAACTGGCTAAGAGTATGAATCTTAAAGTCGATATTAAGCAAGATTTAGGAAATTATTATATTGATATTTTTAAAGATAGTGGAATGGAAATCATCGGAATAGAGACATTGGATATTCAGAAAACTTCTAATAATAGTAAGGATTTAGTTATTTTAATTTCAACGGATAAGTTTGGGGAAGGTTCTGAAGAACTAGGAAAGTTACTGATGAAAAGCTATGTATATGCGCTAACAGAAGTCATGCCTCAACCGACAGCTCTAATCTTTTTAAATAGCGGTGTAAAATTGACCATTAAAGATTCAGAGGTAATCGATCATATCAGAACATTAGAATCTAGGGGCGTTGAAGTCCTATCCTGTGGGACTTGTCTAGATTATTATAAGATAAAGGATCAACTGGCAGTAGGGGGTATATCCAATATGTACACCATTGTAGAAAAATTAAACAATGCAGGGAATACAATAAAGCTATAGTTAAGAGAGGTAACAATGATAAATCAAGAAGAACTCTATATTATCGTATTTGAATCGACGCATCATGCCATTGCCGGCGAAAAAATATTTAAAGAAAGTAATTACAAGTTTGATGTGATTCCTACGCCGAGAGAAATCACCCATAGCTGTGGTCTTTCTATCCGATTTCATAAGGATAAGCTCAATGATGTTAAAATGAAAATGGCAGAAGGCAATATTTTAATTAAGGGAATCTATGAAATACAGAAGATTGATAAGGATAAGATTATCCATCAGGTCGGTTAGGAGGGATTGAAATTATATGCCAGTAAAGTTAGAAATAGGCGATATTGTTGAACTTAAAAAACAGCATCCTTGTGGTAGCAAGAATTTTGAAATTTTAAGAACCGGTGCGGACTTTAGAATAAAATGCTTAGGATGTGAGAAACAGATTTGGCTTGAACGACCAGAGCTGGAGCGCAGAATCAAAAAAATTAACCCTGCAGGTTAACATTTTTTACAAAAAATGTTAATTTCTATAACGAATAGGAGGTTTCTTCTTATTAATATGGTGCAAAAGAAGAAACTTCCTATAAAGGAGGCTCAAAAAAGCTTCCTTCAGTAATGTTTTTATAGAAGTTTTTTATTAAATACTTTTAATTGTTAAAAAGATGCTATAATGTACATGAAGAACATTTAAAAATATCGGGGGAGGTATTATTTAATGAAATTTGCAAAAAGAATGGACTATTTAAAGGCATCAGAGATTAGAGAACTATTAAAGCTGGCGGAAAAGCCAGAAATCATATCCTTTGCTGGAGGACTTCCTGCACCAGAGTTATTTCCTACTGAAGAATTAGCGAAGGTTTCAGAAGTTGTGTTAAAGGAACATGGGATGCAAGCGCTTCAATATGGACCAACAGATGGTTTTACGCCTCTTAGAGAAAAAATCGCAAAAAGAATGGAAGTTTTCGGATTTAAAACAAATGCGGAAAATATTTTAATTACCAGTGGATCTCAGCAAGGTTTAGATTTTTCTGCGAGAGTATTTCTTAATGAAGGAGATATTGTCATCTGTGAAAGCCCAAGCTATCTAGGAGCAATTAATGCCTTTAAAGCTTGTATGCCTGAATTTGTAGAAGTTGCAACAGATGCAGAAGGTATGGTAATGGAAGACCTAGAAGAAATACTAAAAACAAGAGACAATGTAAAAATGATCTACGTTATTCCAGATTTCCAAAATCCATCTGGAAAAACATGGTCTGTAGAAAGAAGAAAACGTCTGATAGAGCTTGCAAATGAATATGACTTACCAGTTATAGAAGATAATCCATATGGAGAATTAAGATTTGAAGGAGAAATACCACCATCATTGAAAGCTTTCGATACAGAAGGTCGTGTTATATTCTTAGGTACATTCTCAAAAACATTCTCTCCAGGCATGAGACTTGGTTGGGTTATTGCAGATGCACCAATACTTCAAAAATATAATTTTATTAAACAAGGTGCAGATTTACAATCTAGTACCATTGCACAAAGAGAAATGAACACTTATATGGAAATGTATGATTTTGATGCTCATATTGAAAAAATTAAAAAGGTATACAAAAATCGTAGAGATGTTATGATAGAAGCGATTAAGGAACATTTCCCAAGCAATGTTACGTATACCTATCCAGAAGGTGGACTTTTTACATGGGTGGTTCTACCAGAGCATTTAAGCGCAAGAGATATTATGCCAAAGGCTTTAGAAAATAATGTTGCTTTCGTTCCAGGAGGTTCTTTCTATCCAAATGGAGGAAATGAAAACACCTTCAGATTAAATTATTCAAATATGTCTGAAGATAAAATTAAAGAAGGTATTGCTCGACTAGGAAAAGTGTTAAAGGAAATGATGTAGCATAAAAGAGAGTGGCCATTGGCCACTCTCTTTTTGTAAGGGGAGATTGGGATGAATAAATGTTACTTGTGGGGGCTATCTAACTATATAATTGCCAGATATTCTAAGTTATATACATACAAAATAAAAAAATATTGAGATATATCAATTACACAATTCAATATATTTGCCGAATTATTATGATATGATGATATAATATTATTACAATTTGTTTATTGTTTAACAATTATTGATTAGAAAGAAGTGAGGATATGTTCTTAGAAGTACTGAACAATATGAATGTGAGTGATGTTATGGATATTGATATCGTAACAATTACTAAGGATGCTACTTTGGGACAAGCAATGCAAATTATGCTCAAGTATAATAAAGGAGATGTTATTGTTCTGAATAATACAAATGAGCTATTTGGTATTCTGACGATGACAGACATATCCATAATTGGTGGAACTTTTTTTTGTAAAAATAATTTGGATGATTCAGTAGAACTATATTGTAATCAGAACATCGTAACCATTGGACCGGATGAAGATGCAATTTGGGCAAAGGATTTAATGAAAAGAAAAGGTATTGGAAGGTTACCAGTAATTAGGGAAAACAAAATAATCGGTATCGTTAGAATTAAAGATATCTTAGATAAAGTTTATTTTAAAATAGATAAAACCATGGAAGCATTCGGCCATATATTAAATAATATTCATGAGGCAGTATGTGTGGTAGATAAATATGGAAAGGTAATTTTTTGGTCAAAAAATTCCGAGGTGTTATACGGCATAAAATCTGAGGATATTATTAATAAAAACATTAGGGAATATTTTCCACAAGCGATATTATTGAATGTATTAGAAAATAGAAAGTCAGTAAATAGCATACACCATATACCGAGAGAAGGTAGTCATGTATTTTTAAGCGCAGAGCCACTGTATATTGATAATGAATTTGTTGGAAGTGTTTCAACAGATAGGGACATAACAGAAATAATAAATCTTTCCATGGAACTTGAAAAAACAAAAGAACGACTTCATTTTCTGCAAAGTGAGATGAAAAAAATTACAAACACTAGATATTCTTTTGATAAAGTTTTGGGTAAAAGTGAATCGATCGTCAACATTGTTAACAATGCAAAAAAAGTAGCAAGAACAAATAGTAGTGTATTAATTACAGGTGAAAGTGGCACTGGGAAAGAGGTTTTTGCTAGAGCACTACATGAAGAAAGCGGAAGAAAAGGGGACTTTGTAGCAATTAATTGCAGCGCCATTCCAGAATCCTTATTTGAGAGTGAAATGTTTGGATATGATGGAGGTGCATTTACAGGAGCTCTGAAAAATGGGAAAATAGGAAAAATAGAACTAGCAAATAAAGGGACCTTATTTTTAGATGAGATCGGTGATATGCCATTCTACATGCAGGCAAAAATGCTCAGAGTATTGCAGGAAAGACAAATTGTTAGAATTGGCTCTGATAAAGTGATAGAAGTTGATGTTAGAATCATATCAGCTACTCATCGAGATTTAAGAAAGTTAGTGAATGAAGGAAAGTTTAGAGAAGATCTATTTTATAGGTTAAATGTCGTTAATATTTCTTTACCGAGCTTAAGAAAAAGAAAAGAAGATATACCAATGCTGATAACGAAATTTATAAAAGAGTTTTGTGAGGAAAATAAAATTAATTATCCAAATATGACCCCTGAAGTTTTAAAAATATTAGTAAATTATGATTGGAAGGGCAATATAAGAGAATTAAAAAATGCGGTAGATCATTTGTTAATTTTCTCACAGGATGGAGAGATTACAACGAATAGCCTACCGGAGCATATTTTTAATAGTCATAGGATCAACCATTTAGATGAAGAAGATTTTGATTTACAAAAAACCATTGAAAAGATAGAATACGAAACCATTAAAAAAGCAATGAGTAAGGCAGGAAATAATAAAAGTAAAGCCGCTACCATTTTAAATATACCAAGAAGTACTTTATATTATAAGATGAATTATTATAGGATGGGTTAGTTTATAAAAATCATTTTTGGAACTGTCAATTAGCTGACAACTGTCAACTAATTGACAGTTCCATTTTTTTTGAAGAAATAGTTGCAGTATGACAAGAACAGACAAATTATATATGTAAAAGCGATAAATGATTATATGTAAACGTCAGAATACTGACACTTGAATATATCTATTCATAATAAGCATTGAAATATTTATAGCAAAGAATAATAAAAAAACTTTCTTATTAGTGATAATTTCAATACGTACAGCCAGTAAAATAGAAAATTTTAATACTATAATTTTATTTGGCATGCCAATTGCTCTATATATCAGTGTAATAGAAGGAGGTGATAAGGATGCTTATAAAAATATCATTAAAACAACATGTGGGCGTAGAAAGTAAAGCCATCGTAAAAGAAAATGAAAAGGTTAAAAAAGGCCAGCTGTTGGCAGTACCAGATGGATTAGGATCCAACATCCATTCCAGTGTACATGGGATTATTGAGAAAGTAACCAGTGAATATGTAAGTATCAAAGCCTATTCCGATCAATCAGAGGATTATATGATGATTAAGGCGACGGATAATTATTTAGAAGCCATAAAGGAGGCTGGGGTAGTAGGCGCGGGGGGCGCAGGTTTTCCTACACATATTAAGCTAGATGTAGATTTGACAGGGGGTTATGTAATAGTTAATGCGGCAGAATGTGAGCCTGTATTAAATCATAATATGCTTGCTATAGAGAAGCAGCCGGACTTAATTCTAAGGGGTTTAAAATATGTAATGGAAATTACAAAAGCAGCTAAGGGATATATTGCAATTAAGCCTAAGAATAAAAATGCAATCATTGCGTTAGGTAAAGTTTGTAAGTCAGAGTCCAATATAGAAATTAAATTTTTACCAGATATGTATCCTGCAGGAGACGAAAGGGTCATCGTAAGAGAGTTGCTGAATGTAGAGTTAAAGCCAGGAAAATTACCAATTGAAGTAAACACCGTAGTTTTAAATATTGAAACAATAAAGAATATTTGTTTAGCCATTGAGAAGAGAAAGCCTGTAATCACTAAAGATATCACTGTAGGAGGACGTGTTAAAGCTCCTAAGGTTTTTTTAGAATCTCCGATCGGATATCCAGTATCTTATTTTATCGATCAATGTGGTGGTTACGAAAATCCACATGGTGAGATCGTAATTGGAGGGCCTTTCACAGGTAAAAAGGGAGGGGAAGAAACAACTATCATTAAAACCACCGGTGGGATTTTAGTTGCGATGCCTTTTCCAGTAGAAAAGAGAAAAGTCGGAATTATAGCCTGTGAGTGTGGCGCACAAGAAGAAAGATTAAAAGAAATTGCAGCTGGTATGGAAGCGGAAGTAGTCGCAGAAGTTCAATGTAAAAGAATGACAGCGTTTAATGGTAGATATCGATGCGATTTGCCAGGAGTATGTCCGGGTCAAGCTGAAAAGGTACTTTTTTTAAAAAAACAAGGAGCCGAGGTTATCATTACCGGAACCTGTGAGGACTGAACGAATACAGTCATGATGACAGCTCCTAGGTTAGGAGTTCCAGTATATCACAGCACAGACCATGTATTAAGAGGTTCAAACCATAAATTATATAGAAAAAAACAATAAAAGGAGGCTGATTTAAAATGTCAATTTCTCTAGAAACAGCAAAAGACCATGGTAATGATCCGGCGGTTTCATGTTGCAGATTTGAAGCTGGTATAGTAATAGGTCCTTCTAATTTGGAGGATCCCAATATATTTCCAGATTTAGTTGACTCAAAGTTATTACAGATACCAGAGGATTGCTTAAAAATTAGCGAGGTAATTGGAGCTAAGCTAATAAAAACTATAGATGCATTAGTTCCTATTACTGCTGATTATGTAGAAGGTATCCATAAACCAGTTGCTGTAGAAGAAAAAAGCAATGCTACGAAACAAGAAGAGAAAAAGGTTGAATCTATAGTTCCACAAGAAGTATCCAGTAAAGCTAAAAATACAGCCATGATAAAAATACACATTGGGGAAGGTAAAGATATAGACTTGGAGATCCCTATTTTATTATCTGGAGCAAATACGATCTCAGGACTAGATGATGCAGAGCAGATGGTTGCTAGAACAGAAGAAGTTAAGGAAGCACGGAGTAATATCATGGATCAGCCCTTCGTTTCAAAGGAAATAAGGAGACTGACAAAAAAACATTTTAGTATTACTTCTGTGGAATTTGGAAAAGAGACAAAGATTGATGGGACCACACTTTATATTAGAGAAGATATCTGTAAAGATGCACTAAAGGCAGACAAACTAGTTGTTGATATTAAGCTAGATATTATTACTCCTGATAGGTACAAGGAATATAGTGAAACCATAATGGATGTACAGCCAATTGCTACGAAAGAAGAAGGTAAATTGGGAAATGGTATCACAAGGGTATTAGATGGTGTCATTATTATGGTTACGGGAACAGATGAAAATGGCGTACAAATTGGAGAATTCGGTTCTTCAGAGGGTGTTTTAGAAACAAATATTATGTGGGGTAGGCCGGGGGCACCGGATAAAGGTGACATATTTATTAAAACACAAGTTGTGATTAAAGATGGAACAAATATGGAGAGGCCAGGTCCTTTAGCTGCTCATAAAGCTTCCGATTTTATAACGCAAGAAATAAGAGAAGCACTTAAAAGGTTAGATGAAAGCCTAGTAACCAATGTGGAAGAATTAGTACAGTATAGACGACCAGGCAAAAAGAAAATAGCCATTGTCAAAGAGATTATGGGTCAAGGGGCAATGCACGACAACTTAATATTACCGGTAGAGCCTGTAGGGGTATTAGGTGGGAAACCAAATGTTGATTTAGGTAATATCCCAGTTGTTTTATCTCCCTTAGAAGTTTTAGATGGTAGTATTCATGCGTTAACTTGTATCGGACCAGCTTCAAAGGAAAATTCAAGACATTATTGGAGGGAACCTCTAGTAATTGAGGCAATGAATGATGAGGAAATAGATTTAGCATCTGTTATCTTTGTAGGATCTCCTCAAATTAATGCTGAAAAATTTTATGTATCTGAAAGATTAGGAATGATCATTGAATCTATGGATTTAGATGGTGTAATTATAACCACGGAAGGCTTTGGGAATAACCATATTGATTTTGCCAGCCACCATGAACAAGTAGGTCAAAGAGGAGTTCCTGTGGTAGGGATGACATTTGCGGCAAACCAAGGTGCATTGGTTGTTGGAAATGAGTATATGACCCATATGATCGATCTTAATAAGTCGAAACTAGGAATTGAAAATGAGATACTATCCAATAACACTTTATGTAAAGAAGATGCTATAAGAGCAATCGCTATGCTAAAGGCAGCAATGGCAAACGAACATGTTAAGGAAGCAGAGAGAAAATGGAATGCCAATGTAAAAATCAATAATATAGAGATACTTGAAAAAACATATGAGTCAAAGATCGGCCTTGTTGATAATGAACAAATCCTGCCAAAAAGTAAGAAGAGATTAGAAATCTATGAAAAATAGTTTTTCAAATTAAGCAAAGGAGCTCAGATAGATGGAAAATTTAAGATTTGGGGACAAGCAGATCTATATGGAAGGAATCATAATTGAGATACAGGATGGAGCAGTTTCCATAGATTTAAAGGGGAGATTAGGATTTATGAAAATTCCAAGAAGAATGCTAATTTCAAACCACAATATTAAAGTAGGACAAGAAGTTGGCTTTATGATGAGTTATCCTGAAAGCTTAAGTGAAGAAATCAATGAAAAATATTTAGATCTAATAAATCACAATAAAAAAATGAGAGAGGAGAGGTCAAATGAGTCTTTCAATAGTTAAAGGGCTACAATCCGAAATTTTTGTTCCAATTACACCGCCACCGGTTTGGACTCCAGTAAAAAAAGAACTGAAAGATATGACAATCGCTTTGGCGACCGCTGCGGGAGTACACCTAAAATCAGATAAAAGATTTAACCTTGCAGGAGATTTTAGTTTTAGAGAGGTTCCAGTTGAATCTCTATCCACAGATTTAATGGTATCTCATGGTGGATATGATAATGGTGATGTAAATAAGGACATAAATTGTATGTTTCCTATAGATCGATTAAAGGAGTTGGCTGAAGAAGGCTTTATTAAAGCTGCTGCACCAGTACACTTTGGATTTATGGGTGGCGGAGGAGATCAACAAAAATTTCAGGAGGAAACGGGACCTGAAATAGCAAGGAGGCTAAAGTCTGAGGGCGTGGATGCAGTTTTACTAACAGCCGGCTGAGGTACTTGTCATCGCTCTGCTGTAATTGTACAGAGAGCTATTGAGGAATCGGGGATTCCTACAATTATTATAGCTGCTTTACCACCAGTAGTTAGACAAAATGGTACACCTAGAGCTGTAGCGCCACTCGTTCCTATGGGAGCAAATGCTGGAGCACCAAATGATAAGGCAATGCAAACAGCAATCGTTAGAGATTCATTAATCCAGCTGGTAGAGATTACATCGGCAGGGAAAATCGTTCAATTACCATATGAGTATACTGCCAAAGTTTAAATAATGAACGCCCACTCCTTTATGGAGTGGGAAATTCAAAATAAGAAGGTGGTCTATTGGAAAAAGAAATAAACTTAAGAAGGTTAGTAATTAAATCCTTCCACATAGACAATGTGCTATTGGGAGATGAAAATAGTGTTGATAAAGGAAATTTAACCATTAGTAGAAGAAGTTTAGACCTAATTTTACAGAAGGAGGAAGCTATTGAGTCCATAAATATCAACGTAATATCTCCTAAAGATCACAATCTATGGGTGAATAGCATAATGGATATCATTCCCATTTCCACTAAGGTTTTAGGTAAATTAGGAGAGGGTATAACACATACTTTTACTGGAGTATACGTTATGTTGACCGGTGTTAGTAAAGATGGTTTTCAACTCGCTGAATTTGGTTCATCGGAAGGTATATTAAAAGATGTAATATTTCTTGGAAGAGCTGGAACACCAAGTAAAAATGATTTCATAATAAATTTTGATGTAACATTCAAAAGAGGCTATGCCCTCGATAGAAATCTACCACGAGTGGCACACCGAAGTTGTGATAGATTCATACAACCAATTAGAGAACTTTTAAAAATTATGGATGGACGCACAGCGACTGAATTTAACGAATATTACGACAAAATAAGGCCGGAAAAGAAAAAGGTAGTAATCATTAAACAAATTGCAGGGCAAGGTGCTATGTATGATAATCAATTATTTCCGAAGGAGCCCAGTGGGTTTGATGGAGGTAGATCCATAATAGATATGGGAAATATGCCTATTATTGTTACGCCAAATGAATATAGAGATGGTGCACTACGTGCTATGACATAAGGTGGTGATCGTGTATGGGAATTGGACCATCTACTAAAGAAACAACCCTCCATCATTTTAGGGACCCGCTTCTAAATGTTGTATCTGGAGATGAAGATATAGATCTTTTAGGAGTTATCTTCGTAGGGACTCCTCAAGATAATCGGGATAAACATTTCGTAGGTCAAAGGACTGCGGCTATGATAGAGATGATGAGAGCTGATGGTGTTATTATTTCTGTCGATGGATGGGGAAACTCCCACGTAGACTATGCCAATACAATAGAAGAAATAGGGAAGCGGCGTATCTCTGTTGTAGGGATTAGCTTCATAGGGAAACAAGCAAGTTTTGTAGTGAAAAATAAATATATGGATACCATTGTAGATTTTAATAAATCGGCAAAAGGCATAGAAACAGAAGTTGTTGGGGAGAACAATGTAACTTTATTAGATGCTAAAAAGGCATTAGCACTTCTAAAATTAAAAATGAAAAGGGAGGATAAGTAAATGAATTTTACAAAGAGTATTCATACTATAGATTCTCACACCATGGGGGAACCTACTCGTATTGTTGTAGGTGGTATTCCAAATATTCCTGGAGATACAATGGCTGAAAAAAAGGCTTTCTTAGAAAAAGAAATGGATGCCGTTCGAACTACTATCATGCATGAACCGAGAGGTCATAACGATATGTTTGGCTCTATAATCTTAGCACCAACCCATAAGGAAGCAGATTTTGGAATTATCTTTATGGATGGTGGCGGATATTTGAATATGTGTGGTCATGGATCAATAGGAGCGATTACAGTAGCCATAGAAACTGGTATGGTAGAGAAAAAGGAACCTTTTACAGAAGTAGCTATGGACACGCCGGCTGGATTAATAAGAGGAAAAGCAAGGATAGAGAATGGGAGGGTAAAAGAAGTTTCTATTGTGAATGTGCCAGCTTTTCTATACAAAAAAGATGTCGTTATAAATGTACCGGACATTGGAGATGTCATCTTAGATATCTCGTTTGGAGGCAGTTTTTTTGCAATAGTTAATGCAAAACAGCTGATGGTAACAATTGATCCTAAAAATACGCAAAGATTGATAGAAATTGGATTGAAAATAAGAGAAATCATTAATCATACCATCGATATAAAACACCCAAATCTAGAACATATAAAAACTGTTGATTTAGTAGAAATTTTTGATGATGCAGTACATCAAAATGCGCACTATAGAAATGTAGTTATATTTGGACAGGGACAAGTGGATAGATCTCCTTGTGGAACAGGAACAAGTGCAAAGTTGGCTACATTATATGCAAAAGGGCAAATAAAGATGGATGAACCTTTTATTTATGAGAGTATTTTAGGAACTACATTTAAAGGTAGAATTCTTGGAACGACTAAAGTTGGTGATTATGAAGCCATTATACCAGAAATAACAGGATCTGCTTTTATAACAGGATTTAATCAGTTCGTTATATCTCCAGATGATCCAGTAAAGAATGGCTTTGTATTAAAGTAGAATAGGCACTAAAGGGGACAAAAAAAGTAGGATTACAAATTTAATTGTTAAAAAAATAACAGAAACTTTTTAAATAGGGGGAAACAATAATGTTAAAATTGGTTTTAGGTGTATTGACCGTTCTTGTAGCATGGTTTACTATTATTTTTTTAAAGGATTTTAATAATAATAAAAATAATTTAGAATCAAATTCCTGGGTAAAGGTAGGTATAATTGGCTTTATCACAAACTTTTTTGATACCTTAGGAATCGGATCTTTTGCCCCTACCACAGCTTTATTAAAAGCATTTAAGCAAACAAAAGATAAAGTTATACCGGGAACATTGAATGTTGCTTGCACGATACCAGTTGTGACGGAAGCTTTTATATTTATGACCGTAATAGAGGTAGAACCCGTTACCTTAATCGGTATGTTGTCAGCTGCAGCAATTGGTGCTTGGGTGGGTGCAGGTATTGTTTCTAAATTGCCTGAGAAAAAGATTCAAATTACTATGGGAATAGCTTTATTCGTAACAGCCTTTTTAATGTTTGCATCTAAAATGGGATGGATGCCTGGTGGCGGTGAAGCCATTGGATTAGAGGGAGGCAAATTAGTGTTTGCTATAGCAGCAAACTTTGTATTAGGTGCTTTAATGACAGCTGGAATCGGACTTTATGCACCTTGTATGGCTTTAGTATATTTCTTAGGGATGTCGCCAAGTGTTGCTTTTCCAATTATGATGGGATCATGTGCTTTTCTTATGCCAGTAGCATCTGTTAAGTTTGTAAAAGAAGGGGCTTATGATAGAAAGGCATCTTTAGGAATAACCTTAGGCGGAATCGTTGGCGTTTTCATCGCAGCATATATTGTAAAGTCGTTACCACTTAATGTGCTAGGCTGGGTAATTATCTTAGTCATTTTATATACTTCAACTACAATGTTATTATCAGCATTTAAACCGCGAAAAGAATCTGACGTTGTTCAAAATTTAAGATAAGTACGTGATTTAAAAGTGGACAAGCTATTGCGCGTAAAGAAATATTAGATTTCATAACATAGGTGAAATCAAAGGTAAATAAAACAATTTAGGCTAGATTCAGATAGGCTATTGATCTATTTGAATCTAGCATCTTACATTTATTAAGAATTAATATTGTTAGGTAGATTGGTTTTCCCTTGGAGGAGCTAAATCAACAAATTTCTATAATTTTAAAAATTACTACCAATTATCAAAGAAAGGTATAATTTTATTTGCATTTCAATAGATAAAGTGCTATAATATCTTAATGTGAGAAAATCATTTCTCTGCCCTGTTAAGAAACAGGGCCGCTAAGTCCAAAGGGAGGTGGAAAAATGAATAAGTATGAATTAGTGTATATTCTAAAGTCAAATGTTGAAGAAGAAAAAAGAAATCAACTATTAGACAAGTTTAGAGGTATCATCGAAGCTGATGGAACAATCGAAAATGTTGATGAGTGGGGTAACAGAAGATTAGCTTATGAAATCAACAAAATCAACGAAGGATACTATACTTTAGTAAACTTCAGTGCTGCTGCAGATGTTCCAAAGGAATTAGACAGAAACTTAAAAATTGCTGATGAAGTAATTAGACATATGATTATTAGACTAGAAAAATAATCGTAAAGGTGGGGAAAAAATGAATCGAGTAATTTTAATCGGACGTCTTGCTAGGGATCCAGAATTACGTTTTACTGCAAGCGGAAAAGCCGTTGCCACCTTTAGTATAGCAGTAAATAGACCTTTTTCAAAAGAAAAGGAAGCAGACTTTTTCAACATAGTTGTATGGGGAAAAAGTGCTGAGAACTGCGCAAACTACCTGTCAAAGGGTAGATTGGTAGGTCTTGAAGGTAGACTTCAGAGCAGATCTTATGAAACGCAAACTGGAGAAAAGCGATATATTACAGAAGTTATTGCTGACCAGGTGGAATTCTTAGAGTGGGGGAACAAAGAAGGACAAACTCCAACTAGAAGAAACGATGATTTTGGATCTGTAGATATAGATATTAGCGAATTCCAAGCCATGGATGACGACGAAGACATCCCATTCTAGAGAAGAGGAGGGAAAATGATGGAGAACAATAAAAGAAAACGTAAAGCTAGAAAGAAAATTTGTGTTTTCTGTGCGGACAAATCAAAAAATATTGATTATAAAGACGTGCATAAACTAAAAAAATATATTACTGAAAGAGGTAAAATTTTACCAAGAAGAATTTCAGGAAACTGTGCAATTCACCAAAGAGAATTAACACAGGCGATCAAAAGATCAAGACATATCGCTTTATTACCATATACAATGGATTAATAAAGGTGAATGGAGTAGGAGTAGCGACTTAGCTGCTCCTATTTTTGTTAAAAGACTTAGCGGTATATTTATAGGTACACCGCTAAGTCTTTTATAATGAAATCTCTTTCTAATTATAATACTTTGCCTGCTTTGTCCAAAGCGTATGATAGAGCCCCTTCTCGTCCTTCATCAAGGTGGTATGATTCCCTACCTGAGCAATTCGGCCTTTGTCGAATACCAAAATATGATCACAGAATCTACAGCTAGACATACGGTGAGAGATATAAATAGAGGTTTTTTGAGATACCATATGATCAAACCTTGCGTAGATTTCATACTCCGCCATTGGATCCAATGCACTAGTAGGTTCATCTAAAATAACTATGGGTGCATCTCGATATAATGCTCTTGATATGGCGATCTTTTGTGCTTCTCCACCAGAAATTTCTATGCCGTTTTCTTCATTTTGATAAATATTCGTATAAATACCACGATCCATTTTTTTGACCCGTTCAGAAATACCACTTTGCTCCAACGCCTTCCAAACCTTTTCCTCATTCACATCAATAGATGCAGCAACATTCTGCCCGATATCGAAGGAGAATAATTTGAAGTCTTGGAATACCACGGAAAATATCTGCAAATATTCCTTATAGTCATATTTTTTAATGTTGATTCCATTTAACAGTATTTCTCCCTCTGTAGGGTCATAAAGCCTGCACAAAAGTTTAATAAAGGTTGTTTTACCAGCACCATTTCTTCCAACGATAGCCATTTTATTCCCCACCTTTAATTTGAAGGAAATACGATCTAATACCGTATCCGGGCTATTGGGGTAGCGAAAGGAAACATTTCTAAATTCAAGCTCATATTCATTGTCATCACGCTTTTCTATGGGTAAGGTCCCTTGGTACTTTTTATTCTCTAGGTTTAAAAATAAGGAATAATTATTTAAATATTGTCTTTGCAGGTCAAGCTGTGTATAAAATATGGTGATACTAGATACAGCACCGATGAAGCGAATCAGAGCCCCCACATATTTTAAAATACTACCGATACTAACGAGTCCCAATATGGCCTTAATCCCAACAAAGATATAGACGGAGAAGATAACAAATTGATTGACTATTTCTATTAAAGCGGAATATCTGCCGTAAGTAATGCCCAGAGAGCGCATCATAGTAATAATCGCATCATTTTTTTGATTCATTTCTTCTTGGATCATATCTGCCATGCCATAGATCCGAATATCTTTGCCAAAGTTATAATTGTTGGACACCCCTCCGAAGTAATTCAATATACGGTTGGTATCTACATTTTCCTCAAAGAAAGCATAGGACCTCTTGTTTAATTGTTCAGAGATTTTAAAATTTAAAAATAAAGCACTAGCAAATAATATGAAAAATAAAAGGGTCGGTAGAGGTGAGTTAAATACTCGCTCCAATACGGTTGCATTTTCCTTGGGTGCTGCTATAAAAAGACCACTCAGTAGCAGGATAGAATACACAATGGTTATGGCATGGGTGATTAAGCTGCCAATGGTGTTACAAAAGGATGGAATACCACCATTGGAATTAATCCCTTCCTCAGCCCTTCTTAAAAGATCCAAACTTTCTTTTTTCTCTAGCTCTTCATAATCCAAGGTTTGAGCCTTTCTTGCGATTTCAGCCTTGGTGGCGTGATGGATATACTCTGTTTTTACATTCAAAAGCCTTGTTAAGAAAGAATGGAGTAAGCCAAGCCCGAGGTTTAGGCCGATCATCCAATATAGATTTTTCATTATATCAGAACTGGAGTCCTTTGCGATAATACCATCCAGTATGAGATAACCAAAGAGGATATGAATGTAGGGTAGCGTTGCCTGTATGATGTTTTTTGCTAGAATGAGGGGAAAAAACCATTTTGAAATATGGGAGATCCATTTTAGAATTTCTCGGGTATCGTCGATGACAATTTTAAATTGATTGCTTTTCATAGAAACCTACCTCCGAGTTTTCTTTATAGTAATGGCTTTGAATTTCAAACATCTCCGCATATTTTCCACCCTTTGCTAATAATTCATCGTGAGTTCCATCTTCTACGATGCGGCCCTCCTCTAAAAAGAGAATGCGATCGCAAAATTTGGTACTGGATAATCGATGAGATATAAATAAGGATGTCTTTCCAGCAGTTAAATCATTATATTTTTCATAGATTTCACTTTCGGCAATTGGATCCAAAGCAGCAGTAGGCTCATCCAATATCAATATGGGGGCATCCTTATAGAGAGCCCTAGCCAACATTAATTTTTGCATCTGTCCACCAGAAAGCATAACCCCTTCCTTGTCTAAATTCTGTGTCAGATAGGTATGCTCCTTATACTTTAAAAGATCCACATCTTCTTTGAGTCCTGCAAGTGCTAGACATTGCCGTACCCTATCATAATCAATCAGTTCATCCCTGCAAACCGCCACATTTTTGGCAATGGTGAACGCTAGAACTTGAACATCTTGAAATATTGCAGCAATTAATTTGTAGTATTCTTCGATATTATAATCTGTAAGAGATTTTCCATGAATCCGTATTTCACCCTGTGTCGGATAGTAAAGGCCTGATAGCAGCTTTACTAAGGTGGTTTTACCGGCACCATTGACCCCCACCAAGGCAATCTTACTACCAGGTTCTATTTTTAAGTTAAAATTAGAGATGGTATCTTTTGTAGCGCCTGGATATCGGAAGGATACATTCTCAAATTCAATTGAAAGCGGATAATCGGAAGGCTGTGGAAGATCACAGCCATCACCGTGGTTGAATACTTCTTTTATTTCATCCATCAATCGGTAGTCATTGACACCGAGATTTGCCCTTCTTAAATTGGAATACGCATTTACAGCTTCTGTTAGAAAGGTAGAAAACCCTGCAAGAATCCCAATGTAGAATGTAAACTGCGCTGCATCGATCTGTCCACCGAGCACACTGCGGATTAATATTCCGTAGGCCATAAAATCTCTTATAAAAAGTAATAGATTATCTGATAAGGCAGGTATAAAATACCGAAACTCTACCTGCTTATGCCACGCTACACGCTTTTTTATCAGTTGTTGAAACAAAGCGTAGAACCAGTCTTCCATTTGGTACATTCGAATATCCTTACCGTTGATGAGAGAAGTAGAGTTTTCATATAGGTAGCGTATCTGGCGATCGTAGTTCACGTATTCCTTTTTGTGTTTTTCTTCATAGGCTCTGGCGTAGTTGGTAAGTACAATATTGAGCAAGGTCATCAAGGCCAATACAAGAATAATTTTATAATCCAGAGCAGTGATCAGTAGACCATAGGTCAGCAGCCCTGAAATATTTAAGAAAAAAACAGGTGTATTTTTCATCATAAATTCTACGCCGACCCAATTGCTGGTGAGGGCATTCAATGCTTTTTGAATTACCAGCTGCTTTTCTTGGGGCTCTACATTGACATAGTCCGTTGTCATCAGCTTTACCCCATTGGCTATAATAAAATCCTTTAAGCGTAAAAGTGTATTTTCGAAATTAATTCTTTGGTAGAGGTACTGTTTTGCAGAAAGTATAAAAGCGTATAGGGCAACAGTAATGCCAATGATCAGAATATAGGATTGTATATCTGCACTTTCTGTAATGAGTTTTACAGCCAAGGCTGGTATTACAGAGGACAGCAGGGGCAAAGAAAATTCACAGAGAAAATGAAGGGGAATATAGAACCTAAATTTTTTATCAAAGTTGAATAGTTTTTGATAGAGGTATCTGATATTAGAAAATAAAGAATAAGTCAATGAGCGCACTTCCTTTCTATTTTTAAACTGATATTAGCCAATTCACATAAATAATGAATGAAAATATTAAACTGCGCAACTGAAGCTACTCCATGGAGCACTGAATTTTTTAATAAACTTAAGATTTTAAGTGCTGAAAGGAGTGATCGTGTTTCGTTATCTATATACTATCATTAAAGCTTACCTGAAATAAAAAAGGTGCATCAATTGTATTGAATTGTGCACCAATGGTTTATAGTGGAAGCATGATTTCTGTGACAAAGACCCCCGGTTCATTTTGACTATTGATAAATCCCTCATATTTTTTCACCGTATTATAGATTCTTTTTAACCCATGACCGTGGTTTCCTCTTTTATTGGTGATATATTCATGATCCAGCTTTCGTACCAGATCTTTCGTAGAGTTCGTAACGGAGATATAGAGCTGTTGTTTAAAGATACCGATATAGATCCGTAAAAAAGGCTCTGTATCAGGAGGCATTTGTTCACAAGCCTCCAATGCATTATCCAGAAGGTTTCCGATCAATACACAAAGGTCGATATCGGAGATGGTCAGCTTTGAAGGAAGCTGTGCCTTGCAATTGACAGTAATATTTTTAGATTTAGCAAGAGACAGTTTACTGTTTAAAATGGCGTCTAAATTGATATTGCCAGATTTGATAAAAATACGAATATCATTTAAATCCTTCTCAAGTTCATCCAAATATTGATTTGCTAAATCGTATTGTGCCATAGCCATATGCGCCTTTAAGGTTTGCATATGATTGTGGTAATCATGTCGCCATTCTCTCATGGTTAGATAAATACTTTGCACCTCATCTATATGATGGCTCACCAGTTTATCTTGATGTTCTATTTCTAGTTGATCGTAGATCTTTTTTATAAAATAATGATGGTACTCAGCAATTACGAATACAAGGGTGGACAGGAGAAATGAAATCCAAATTCTATTTTGCAAATAAAGGACGCTGCAATACGCGATCAATACCATAACTAGATAGAAGATCCCTTGGAAAATAAAAGAAACGGTATGTTTTTTTACATGAGATAGAAGAAAAAATAAACATAGTATAAAATGATAAACACATATGATGAGGGTTCTATTTAAAGGTTCTATCATAAAGATTTCCTCCGATAATAGTGAATAAAGGCTTTGTTCAATCCTGAATAATTTCCTCTACTGACGGGAATAGATACACCAGTAGAGAGGACACAATCAGACTTATTGATTTTTTCCACATGGTTTAAATTGACAATGTAGGATCTGTGACAGCAGAAGAAATCACTCTCTCCAAGATCTTTAAACAATTGGCTGATATTTCTTTTAATTTCATAGTGGTTCCCAGTGGTGACTAAATCTACGTAATGTCCGCGGGCTTCAATATAGACAATATCATTATGGTTTAATTTCATTGTGTTCCCATTGTATGTAAAGATGTACCATTTATGAATGTTTCTTTTTACTTTGTGAAGGGATTCATCGAGCAATACCATGAGCTGTTGTTCATTTATAGGCTTTAACAGGTACCTTAAAGCACCGACCTCATAACCCTCGTATACGTATTCCTCTAGACCCGTTAAAAAAATAATCATTATGTTCGCATCCGTAGCTCTAATGTTTTTTGCAAGCTCCATTCCATTCATGTTGCCCATTTGGATATCTAATATCAGTAGATCGAAGGGATAGGTATCTGGATGCTCAAAAATAAATTCCTCTGCACTAATATAAGTAGAGATATGACACTGTATATTTTTTAAATTCATCCACGAAAATATAAGGGTTTGTATATAGTTTAATTGTACTTGATTATCATCACATAAACCGATTCTCATAACATATCTCCTAGAGGCAGAAAGCCGTTTTTTATATCATTGTCAAACTATTTTGGATATATAAAACTATAGCACGAACTGAGAGGTCATTGCAAGATGGGCGAATAAGAGGAAATGGGTGAAGAAACAGTAGGAAAAATTAAAGGCTGTGATATAATTTATAGAGAATGACTTTTGATAACGAACAGGAAAGTTCTACTTACAATATGTCTCTAAAGAAGAACTTTACCGTAAGTGAACTTCACAAAAAGCTTCCTTAAAATCTTTCTATAGAAGCTTTTTTATACTATATGGATAAGGTAGGGGGTCTTATGAGTTACGTGATTACAGATGAAACGAAACTAACAGGAATTATAGGTAGACCAATCAAACAGAGCTTTTCTCCTAAAATACATAATGGTGCATTTCAATATCTCAATTTAAATTACATCTATATTCCCTTCGAAGTGGTGCAGCAGGACCTATCAAAGACAGTAGAGGCCATGAAGGTTTTAAAATTTCGAGGTTTTAATGTGACCATGCCTCATAAGCGAGAAGTTATGAATTATTTAGATGAGGTTTCTGAGAATGCAAAGATTATTGGTGCTGTGAATACAGTGGTTAACCAGAATGGAAAACTGGTAGGTCATAATACCGATGGAAAGGGATATGTTCAGTCATTGGAGGATGAGGGGATTTATGTAAAGGAAAAAACTTTTGTAATAGCGGGTGCAGGTGGGGCAGCTAGAAGTGTAGCAGTCCAGCTAGCCTTGGATGGAGCGAAGAAGATCACAATTTTAAATCGAACTATAGACAAGGCTCATGATATTGCCCAACTCATAGGCATGAGTATTCCTAATGTTCATATTGAAATAAACTGCTTAGAAAACAAAACCTTAGCAAAGGCTGTAGAAGAGGCAGATGTGTTAATTAATACTACTTCATTAGGTATGTATTCAATGGAGGAGGAAAGCATTATAGGAGAGGAAAAGGTCCTCCCATCGAATTTGGTAGTATCCGATTTGATTTATAATCCAGCAAAAACGAAGCTATTGCAGCAAGCAGAAAGCAGAGGGTGTAAAACCATTAATGGTCTAGGGATGCTGATTGGACAAGCGGCTATCGCATTTGAACTATGGACAGAGGTTGCGATGCCTATAGATTATATTAAGAAGACACTCTTTACGCGTTAAGACGAAAAATTAGTTTTTTACTAAACGAATATAATTTTCAAAAGAGATGCTTTATTAAGAGAAAGAAAGATTTATAATAGAGGATTTATTAATAAATAATAGAATAGATTATTGTAACGAGAGAAATTCATATAAAAGGAGTGAGATGAGTGGCTTATGTAGTAATTGGAGATCGCTTTGTAGATAGTGAAGATATTCTAAAGACAATTTTAAAAGGCACGGAGTTTAAGAAAGTAAAAGACCTGACAAAAGGCTCAAAAAGAGAAGATACCTTGGTTTTTCAGATTATACAAGATGTAAATCAATTAAAGAAAGAGCTGGATACAGAAGAAAGTGGCATAGCAATAGATGACGAAGAGCTTGTTGAGGAGCTAATGAGCTTAGCAGATGAAATCGCCTACAATATAGAAGAGTTTCTTCCGGAAGAAGTTGTTTGTTATGTATACTCTTATCACTATGACGAAGGGTTAGAGGAAATAAGAACGATTGTAGTTGCAGCTAGTGAAGAAATAGGTGGATTGAGATTGAGGGATGTGGCAGAAAGAATTCTGCGTTCCGTTGACTAATAAAGTAAATAAAAAATATTGGTGAAAAATTTGAAATTTTCCTGTTAATTTGATTTAATAGTACTGAGCAATAAAATACAAATTAGAAGGGGGAATTTTAACATGGCTACACCGGTATTGAATATTGAACTAAGAGATTTTAAAGGAAAGAACCAAATGCTTAAGACAAGAAGAAGTGGAAATGTACCAGGAGTAGTTTACAGCAGAGGAGAAAAGACAAAAAAGGTACTATTCAATGAAAGAGAAATGGAAAAAATATTATCAAGATATGGTCAAAGTATGAAAATCGCTTTGAATCTTGGAGGAGAAAGATTCTTTGCAATCATTAAAGAAATACAAAAAGGTAGTATTCATAATGAAATATTGCATATAGACTTCCAAACATTAGATGAAAATGAAAAGGTCAAAATTCAAATGCCGATTCAAATTATTCATAGAGAAGAAGTAGAGTCTTCCGTTCGGTTGATGCAGATGAATATGAATGAAGTAGAAATTCAAACGTATCCGAGATATTTGCCAGATAAAGTAGAACTGGATGCTACTAAACTAAATGAAAAGGATGTTCTAACAATAGCGGATTTAGATATTGCAGAAAATGAGCATATTGAGATTTTAGAAGATAGAGAGAAAGTAATAGCTTCTTTCGCTTATATATCAAATAAAGCTGAGGTAGCTGCGACTGAAGCAGAAGCATAATTGAATCATAATAACCGCCCCTATTAAAGTAATTATAGGGGCGGTTATTATTTATAGGACTTAGAAAGGTTTAAAATAAAAAACATTTAAGTAAGGAACAGTTTAAAGATGTATATTAAATAGTTGGATATTTAAATTGATGAAAGGCATAAAAAAAATTTTTTTGGAAATAATCCATAGGAAAAACAAGTAGGAGTGATGAATATATGAAATATGCCTTTCGTAGTGAAGTTAGAAAAAATGTGGGTAAAAATTCAAGTCATCGTCTAAGGGAAAAGGGATATGTGCCCGCAGTGATATATGGAAGTAATATAAATACAATTCCTATAGAATTGGACCACAATGAAGTACAAGAATGTATTAGAAATAATAATGGGGGAGGACTTGTAACACTAAACATAGATGAAAATGACTATACCGTTTTTATAAAAGAAATTCAAAAGGACCCTGTTACAGGGAATATCATACACTTAGATTTTCAGCAAGTAGATCAAAATGAAAAAATACATGTATTAGTTCCTATAATATTAAAAGGAAAATCGAATATTAAAAGAAGTGGATCGATTCTACAGCAGCAGCTAAGAGATTTAGAAGTAGAATGCTCTGCAAACAACATCCCTAAAGCGCTAGAAGTAGATATCTCTCACTTTAAGCCAGGGGATACCTTAAAGGTTGGAGATGTTGAATTTGGAGAGGAGATTAGTATCGTTCATGATGCTGAATCTATTATAGCATCCGTAGCCTTTGCTCAACAAAACATAGAAAGTGAAACAGAAGTTTAGATAAAAAACAGTGGGTATATAATAAAAAATACCCACTGTTTTTTAAATTATATTTAAAACAAGTTGACAGTGTTTTAAAAAGGTGGTATAGTTGTAAAAGTCTTCACCAGTTACAGATACTTTGGAAATGAATAAAAAAATTAAAGTATAAAATAAGTGTTGACATCAAATGATAAACGTGATATAGTATTAAGAGTTCCCCTTAGGAACGCAAAAGGGCATAGCCCTAGAAAAGGTCTTTGAAAACTAAACAGTATAGATTTAAGCCAAAAATTTTTAAAGTCAGTTTAAAACTGAGCAATCCATTTTAAAGAATGGAACCCAGAAATTCAAACAATTTTTAATTGAGAGTTTGATCCTGGCTCAGGATGAACGCTGGCGGCGTGCCTAACACATGCAAGTCGAGCGGAGATGAAGAAGTTTACTTTGGATTCTTAGCGGCGGACGGGTGAGTAACGCGTGGGCAACCTACCCTGTACAGGGGGATAACAATGGGAAACCATTGCTAATACCCCATGACGCCTTTTGGGGGCATCCCTAAAAGGTCAAAGAACTTCGGTACAGGATGGGCCCGCGTCTGATTAGCTAGTTGGTGAGGTAATGGCTCACCAAGGCGACGATCAGTAGCCGGCCTGAGAGGGTGAACGGCCACACTGGAACTGAGACACGGTCCAGACTCCTACGGGAGGCAGCAGTGGGGAATATTGCACAATGGGGGAAACCCTGATGCAGCAACGCCGCGTGAGCGATGAAGGCCTTCGGGTCGTAAAGCTCTGTCCTAAGGGAAGATAATGACGGTACCTTAGGAGGAAGCCCCGGCTAACTACGTGCCAGCAGCCGCGGTAATACGTAGGGGGCAAGCGTTATCCGGAATCATTGGGCGTAAAGGGTGCGTAGGCTGCCCTATAGGTCAGAGGTCAAAGGCTACGGCTCAACCGTAGTAAGCCTTTGAAACTGTAGGGCTTGAGTGCAGGAGAGGAGAGTGGAATTCCTAGTGTAGCGGTGAAATGCGTAGATATTAGGAGGAACACCAGTGGCGAAGGCGACTCTCTGGACTGCAACTGACGCTGAGGCACGAAAGCGTGGGTAGCGAACAGGATTAGATACCCTGGTAGTCCACGCCGTAAACGATGAGTGCTAGGTGTTGGGGGTCGAACCTCGGTGCCGAAGTTAACGCATTAAGCACTCCGCCTGGGGAGTACGTACGCAAGTATGAAACTCAAAGGAATTGACGGGGACCCGCACAAGCAGCGGAGCATGTGGTTTAATTCGAAGCAACGCGAAGAACCTTACCTGGACTTGACATCCCTCTGACCGATTCTTAACCGAATCCTTCCCTTCGGGGACAGAGGAGACAGGTGGTGCATGGTTGTCGTCAGCTCGTGTCGTGAGATGTTGGGTTAAGTCCCGCAACGAGCGCAACCCTTGTCTTTAGTTGCCATCATTAAGTTGGGCACTCTAGAGAGACTGCCGGGGATAACTCGGAGGAAGGTGGGGATGACGTCAAATCATCATGCCCCTTATGTTCAGGGCTACACACGTGCTACAATGGCCGATACAACGGGCAGCGAAAGAGTAATCTGGAGCAAATCCTACAAAATCGGTCCCAGTTCGGATTGTGGGCTGAAACTCGCCCACATGAAGTTGGAGTTGCTAGTAATCGCGGATCAGAATGTCGCGGTGAATGCGTTCCCGGGTCTTGTACACACCGCCCGTCACACCATGGGAGTTGGAAGCACCCGAAGCCAGCTATCTAACCGTAAGGAGGAAGCTGTCGAAGGTGAAGCTAATGACTGGGGTGAAGTCGTAACAAGGTAGCCGTATCGGAAGGTGCGGCTGGATCACCTCCTTTCTAAGGAGAAATGGCGAATCTATACTGTCTAGTTTTGAGAGACCTTAAAATCTCTTAAAATGAAACTCGGGTAATGCCGAGTACTCCAATCACACAAATCACAGATTTGGAAGATTGAAGCATAGTTCTTTGAAAACTGAATAATGTTAGAGAAACAATTGATGAAGTAACAAAGAAACAAGAATGTAACTATATAATTCAATTTATGTAGTTCATATATATAGCTTTGGTCAAGCTAATAAGGGCAGAAGGCGGATGCCTTGGCACCAGGAGTCGATGAAGGACGTGGTAAGCTGCGATAAGCCTCGGGGAACTGCAAGCAAGTTTTGATCCGGGGATTTCCGAATGGGGAAACCTACTTAGGTTAATACTTAAGTATCCACTACTCAATTCATAGGTAATGGAAGACATACCAGGGGAACTGAAACATCTAAGTACCCTGAGGAAGAGAAAGAAAAATCGATTCCCTCAGTAGCGGCGAGCGAAAGGGGAAAAGCCCAAACCCATAGGGTTTTCTCTATGGGGGTTGAGGACCGGCCACAACGGAAAACTTACTGTAATAGAAGAGGTTTGGAAAGACCCACCACAGAGGGTAATAGTCCTGTATATGAAACAGTAACAATCTAGGCCGTGATCCAGAGTACCACGAGGCACGTGAAACCTTGTGGGAAGCAGGGGGGACCACCCCCCAAGGCTAAATACTACCTGGTGACCGATAGCGTATAGTACCGTGAGGGAAAGGTGAAAAGAACCCCGGAAGGGGAGTGAAATAGAACCTGAAACCTTCTGCTTACAAACTGTGGGAGCACTTTATATGTGTGACCGCGTACTTTTTGTAGAACGGGCCAACGAGTTACGGTATGGAGCAAGGTTAAGCACTTTAGGTGCGAAGCCGTAGGGAAACCGAGTCTTAATAGGGCGATATAGTTTCATGCCGTAGACCCGAAACCGGGCGACCTACCCATGGTCAGGATGAAGCGGAAGTAAAATTTCGTGGAGGTCCGAACCGATTGACGTTGAAAAGTCACCGGATGAACTGTGGGTAGCGGTGAAATTCCAATCGAGCCCGGAGATAGCTGGTTCTCGCCGAAATAGCTTTAGGGCTAGCCTCGATGTTTAGAGTTACGGAGGTAGAGCACTGAATGGTCTAGGGGCCTTCACCGGTTACCAAAACCTATCAAACTCCGAATGCCGTGAACTTTTAATCGGGAGTCAGACTACGAGTGATAAGATCCGTAGTCAAGAGGGCAACAGCCCAGACCATCAGCTAAGGTCCCAAAGTATACGTTAAGTGGAAAAGGATGTGGAGTTGCACAGACAACCAGGATGTTGGCTTAGAAGCAGCCATTCATTTAAAGAGTGCGTAATAGCTCACTGGTCGAGTGATTCTGCGCCGAAAATGTCCGGGGCTCAAACGTATCACCGAAGCTATGGATCCGCAAGGATGGTAGGCGAGCGTTCTATAGTGGTTGAAGCTGTACCGTGAGGAGCAGTGGACGCTATAGAAGTGAGAATGTTGGCATGAGTAACGAGAGGCAGGTGAGAATCCTGCCCGTCGAAAACCTAAGGTTTCCTGAGGAAGGTTCGTCCGCTCAGGGTTAGTCGGGACCTAAGCCCAGGCCGAAAGGCGTAGGCGATGGACAACAGGTTTACATTCCTGTACCACCTTAAATCGCTATTAGAGATGGAGTGACACAGTAGGATAGGTTCAGCGCACCGTTGGTTGTGTGCGTCTAAGTATGTAGGGAGTCTCGGGAGGCAAATCCCCCAAGACAATTCTGAGATACGATGGGGAGCGAAATTTAAGTAGCGAACTGGCTGATTCCACACTGTCGAGAAAAGCTTCTATCGAGAAATAAGGTGCCCGTACCGCAAACCGACACAGGTAGGTGAGGAGAGAATCCTAAGACGATCGGGAGAACTATTGTTAAGGAACTCGGCAAAATGACCCCGTAACTTCGGGATAAGGGGAGCCGATTGAGGTTGAGAGATTTACTCTCGGAGGCCTTAATCGGCCGCAGAGAATAGGCCCAAGCGACTGTTTATCATAAACATAGGTCTCTGCTAAGTCGAAAGACGACGTATAGGGGCTGACGCCTGCCCGGTGCTGGAAGGTTAAGGGGAATTGTTAGCGTAAGCGAAGCAGTGAACTTAAGCCCCAGTAAACGGCGGCCGTAACTATAACGGTCCTAAGGTAGCGAAATTCCTTGTCGGGTAAGTTCCGACCCGCACGAAAGGCGTAACGATTTGGGCGCTGTCTCAACAATAGACCCGGTGAAATTGTAATACCAGTGAAGATGCTGGTTACCCGCGACAGGACGGAAAGACCCCGTGGAGCTTTACTGCAACTTGACATTGGATTTTGGTGCTACATGTACAGCATAGGTGGGAGACTTAGAAGCCAGGACGCCAGTCTTGGTGGAGTCACCGTTGGGATACCACTCTTGTAGTACTGAAGTTCTAACCATAGACTGTGAATCCAGTCTTGGGACACTGTCTGGTGGGCAGTTTGACTGGGGCGGTCGCCTCCCAAAATGTAACGGAGGCGCCCAAAGGTTCCCTCAGCACGGTCGGAAATCGTGCGTAGAGTGTAAAGGCAAAAGGGAGCTTGATTGCGAGACATACAGGTCGAGCAAGGACGAAAGTCGGGCTTAGTGATCCGGTGGTTCCGAGTGGAAGGGCCATCGCTCAACGGATAAAAGCTACCCCGGGGATAACAGGCTTATCTCCCCCAAGAGTCCACATCGACGGGGAGGTTTGGCACCTCGATGTCGGCTCATCACATCCTGGGGCTGTAGTAGGTCCCAAGGGTTGGGCTGTTCGCCCATTAAAGTGGTACGCGAGCTGGGTTCAGAACGTCGTGAGACAGTTCGGTCCCTATCCGTCGCGGGCGCAGGAAATTTGAGAGGAGCTGTCCTTAGTACGAGAGGACCGGGATGGACACACCTCTGGTGTACCAGTTGTTCTGCCAAGAGCACCGCTGGGTAGCTAAGTGTGGAAGGGATAAGTGCTGAAGGCATCTAAGCACGAAGCCCCCCTCAAGATAAGATTTCCCATCGCGTAAGCGAGTAAGACCCCAGATAGACTAACTGGTTGATAGGCCTAGGGTGTAAGTGCAGTAATGTACTCAGCTGATAGGTACTAATAGGTCGAGGGCTTGACCAATACATTTTTCTAACATTATTCAGTTTTGAGAGTACTATCTCTCAATGATATCGTGGCTATAGCGAAGGGGTCACACCTGTTCCCATACCGAACACAGTAGTTAAGCCCTTCAGCGCTGATGGTACTTGGCGGGAAGCTGCCTGGGAGAGTAGGTCGCTGCGATATATTTAAAAGAAGAAGCATGGCTAATATGGCTATGCTTTTTTTATTTTAAGCACTTGAATTCTAAGCTTCATCTAGAATTCAGTGGGCCATAAAGTTTGTGAGCCTAAGCGAACAAATTTTATTTTTGCAATTTGAAATTTTATAAATATACGATTGCAAAATAATGCAATAGACATTAAAAAATTTTAAAGTAAAATGATATATTTAAGCAGGATTTTTAAAATATAAGTAGAAATTATATATAACATAAGTATTCTATTCGATTGGAATTTTAATCAAGAGTAAGTCTTATTTGTAGATATACTTAAAATATAATTCAATATTTTAAAGGAAGTGGAGTCTTGAATACCAAAAAAATTATTAATTTAGATGAGTATAGAAACAAAAAAAACAACAGAAAAGATAATCAACCAAATAATATAAATAGCTCAAAAGAAATAGAAGATGATCGTAAAAATACATTCGATTTGTTTATGAAGGTATTAAAAACAATGAGACAAGAATCCTACTAAAAAGACTAGACCATTTTATTAGTGGTCTAGTCTTTTTTTTAATGTAATAGGATTTTAAATGGATTTATGATAAATAAGTGTTGTCAGTACTTGATTGAGATAATCTTCGTACCTCATTCCAGCTAAGGTGTAATTTTGCTTTATCCTAAAGGATAATGAGGCAAAATTTGGCGTTGGACTGATAATGGTCTCCGCAAAGATATCGTGGATCCCCTTTGCTTTGATATCGGGTATTAATTTTTTATATAACTCGCTACCGATTCCTTTGCCGGTTAAATGGGACAAAATTGCAGTTTTATCAATTAATATAAAATCATCCGTTTTATTAATATCAAAATCTGGCTTCCAATAAACTTCCTCGGTCCATCCTTCGTTATATTTCAACCACTGCTCTTTCGTATAAGCGATTAGAAATCCAACGATTTTATTATAATTTTCAGCTACATAAAAATGATCCAACTCAAAAATTTTCTCCAATAACTGTGCTTGATAATGCTTAGGATTCGAAGCGTAATCGTCTATTAGAAAACCTTGAGTTGCTTCTTTTTTATTGTTTCCAACAGAACATGCGATACTATAGATGCTGTGCAAATCCCTTGGACTGGCTTTTCGAACCTTTATGCCATCTTTTCTACTGATGAATTCATTCTCCAAAATATTAATGTTTTTAAGTTTTAATTGATCCATAAAATACCTCCCTTGAATAATTTTAACAGGTGTAAATGGTACGGAAAAATAAGAGTTAGATGTTAAAGATATTGAAGGAGAGAAAAATAGAATCAAATAAAATAAAAAGACTATAAGAAACTTATAGCCTGAAAAGTATATACAGTGCTTTTAGTCTCCCCTTTCAACGCTTACGAGGTTAGCTGACGGATTCGGATCGAAAGAGTTGACCCGTCTCATAGATATGAGATTCACCCCAAAATAATGGTTCCCCCGCTTCTTAAAAGAATTCAGCGCTATGTATATATTTGTTCATATATACATCAATAAACTCAAATATTGATTGCATATATTATAATATGAAAATTGTAAAAAGTCAATAAAAGGATAGAGATTTTATTTGATGTATAAAATTAAAGTGGAAGGCTAAATCTAATGAATAGGAATACTAAGAACTATAGCGGAAAGGAAGTTTTTTATGTCAGGTGAATTTGACTATCCCATTATCGACGATTTTCAACAATTGTATGAGGATGGGTATCGATGCATCAATTATGAAGTTAATGCAAATGATGATCAGTTTACAGTGTATTTAAAGAATTTTGAACAGGAAAAAACCATGGTATTAAAATGTTGTCCTAAGGAAGGTATGATATTAAAAAACTATATAGACAGAATCTCCTAGTGATTGGGGCTATATTAATTATTATATAGCGCTTTTTCATATGACAATAAAAGTGGGATGTTAAAAAATAACTTCCTATTATGATCAAAATATGTTATATTGATATTTATGTCAGTTCGCAACCATCCTGACAATAAACAAAACTAGGAGGAAGAAAGATGAAAATGAATAAGAGTAAGTTTTTGACGCAAGCTGCCATGATCGCAGCAATTTATGTGGTCTTAGTGGAGGTTTTTAAACCCATAAGCTACGGAATCATGCAGATAAGGATTGCAGAGATATTAACGGTACTGCCTTATTTTACTCCGGCTGCAATACCGGGGCTAACGGTAGGTGTTATCATATCCAATGTTATTGGACCCTATGGTTTCCTTGATATTGTTGTAGGGAGTTTGGCAACTTTAATTGCTGCCTATTTAACCCATAAGATTGGAAGAAAATTATGGGCACCGTTACCACCGATTATAGTAAATGCTATTTTTGTTGGTCTTATGCTATATTATATATTCTTAGGGTCTCCAGATGAAATGCCACTAACTGCAATTATGGGTTGGGTAGCTTTAGGACAGGTTATTGTATGCTATGGTTTAGGATATCCGTTTATGGCTATTTTAGATAAGTATAAAAATAATATTTTTTAGAATATCAAATTAATAACAAACTTAAATAGAAGGTAGAATAAGTAATTTACATTGCTTGTTCTACCTTTTACAATATAGGTAGAACAGTTTTGAAGAAAGGAGCTTTCCTATGGATAAAAAAATAGGAGTCATTGCGTCTGATGAAGAGTTAAAAAGTAGAATCATTGAATTGTTTAGGGACGATGTTCAGCGTGGTAAGATCATGATCGATGTTTTGGATTCGGATACGATCGATGAGCAAGGACGAATCCTAGAAGGTAAAGGGGCACGGGCAATTATCGCCAGAAGTGGGGGATATAAACACACGGTCGGTAAAGTGAATATTCCAGTGATCCATTTAAATGTAACGACTCCTGATATTATACAGGCCATAGTAACGGCAAAGAAATACAATAAGGATATTGTTCTGGTCATATCAGATTTAGACTACTTTGATTATGACTCATGGAAGGATTTGATGAATGCGAATATCATTCTAGAAAGATTTCATAGCAAAGATGAAATTTACGAGAGGGTCCTAAAGTACAAGGACATAAAAAAAGAGGTCGTAATCGTAGGTGGTGGCATACCTTGTTCTTTAGCTCGAAAATGGGGCATGGATAATGTCTTTATCAATGCCAGTAAAGAATCGATCTATGAGGTCATGGGGCACGCAAAGGAGGTTATTGATAATTTATATGAACAAAAATATAATAATACGGTTCTAAAAACCATATTGGATGAAGTTCATGATGCGGTCATTGTGATGAATTATGAGGGAAAGGTTCGATTATATAATGAAAGAGCGATGGAACTACTGAAAAAAGATCGAGAAGAAATAATTGGAGGCAATTTATCAGAGGTTCTACCAGAGCTGAACTTTATCAAAGATGCCTTTGAAAGAAAAATAGATATTAGTAATAAGATCATGACGATAAAGAATATTACGATCACAGTCAACACTTCAATACTAGTAATGGATGGAAAAACAGAAGGAATTTTATGCACCTTTCAAGATATTAGTAATTTACAGAGTTTAGAGAAGAAAATACGACATGAATTAAATAAAAAGGGATTGATTGCTAAATATACCTTTGATGATGTTGTAGGTTTTAGCCATATTATGGAGGAAGTCGTGGGGAAGGCTAAAAAAATAGGGCAAAGTGATAATACGGTCATCATATACGGTGAGAGCGGAACGGGAAAGGAGATATTTGCCCAAAGCATCCATAATATCAGCAAAAGAAGTAAAGAACCTTTTGTAGCAATCAATTGTGCTGCCATTTCAGAAAATCTTTTAGAAAGTGAACTCTTTGGATATGAAGAGGGGTCCTTCACAGGTGCAAGAAAGGGAGGAAAGCCGGGGCTGTTTGAGATTGCTCACGGTGGAACCATTTTTTTAGATGAAATCAACAGTATCTCCTACAGCTTGCAGGGAAAACTGCTGCGTGTATTGCAAGAGAAGGAGACCATGAGGATTGGATCGGATTACGTTATTCCATTAAACATTCGAATCATTGCAGCAACTAATGAAGAACTAAAGACCATGGTAGAGGAAGGAAGGTTTAGAAAGGATTTATTTTATCGGTTAAATATCTTAGAACTGCATATTCCTCCTTTGCGTGAGAGAAAAGAGGACATCCTTCCACTGTTTAAATATTTTATGGGGGATATTGCGAAAGACTTGAGCTATGAAGTGCCCTCTGCTATAGAGGAAAAACTTTTAGCCTATCGGTGGCCTGGTAATGCAAGAGAGCTAAGAAATATCGCGGAAAGATACATCATTTTTAAAGAGATCGATATTGATTCAAAGGAAATCCATAAAAATCCAAGCAATATAGAGAACGATAGTATCTGCATCAATTTAAGAGAAATCAACCGATACGTAGAGGAAAAGGTAATAGAAATGCTTGTTAATCAAGGAATGACAAAGACAGAAATTGCAAATATTTTAGGTATTAGCAGAACAGCATTGTGGAAAAAAATTAAATCGGAGTAGATTGTCCAACTAGAGAACTGAAAAGATACTTATACGGAGCGTTCATAAAACATAACATGATGATAACTTTAGTTAACACATAGATTTTATAAAAGGCATAAATTTTTAACAAGAGATAGGGCAATAAAATTTCAAAAGCATATTGTAAGAATACTGAAACTATTTAGAATACATAGTTTGAGACGGAATGAAGTTAAATTCACAGGACAACTAAATCTATAGAAACCATTAAAAAATACAGGATAATATCCTGTATTTTTGGCATTAAAGTTGCATATATAATTATATACCTATGTCCAATAGAAAAATACAAGGAGTGAGGTCATGAAGAAATTATTAACAGGAAATGAGGCTATTGCCAGAGGTGCATATGAAGCTGGCGTTAGATATGCTTCTGCATATCCAGGAACACCAAGTACTGAAATATTAGAAAACATTGCACTGTACAAGGGGGATATCTTAGCTGAGTGGGCTACCAATGAGAAGGTTGCTTTAGAAGCTGCCATCGGAGCTTCCATTGCAGGTGCTAGATCCATAGCATCCATGAAGCATGTCGGTGTAAACGTTGCATCAGACGCATTGTTTACTTTTGCTTATACTGGAGTGAATGGTGGCATGGTTTTAGTCACTGCTGACGAGCCTGGACAACACTCATCTCAAAATGAGCAAGACAATAGAAACTATGCAAAGTTTGCAAAGATTCCTATGCTAGAACCATCCAATAGCCAAGAATCTAAGGATATGATTAAGACGGCTTTTGAAGTTAGCGAGAATTTTGACACCCCTGTTTTGGTAAGAGTAACGACAAGAATCTGTCACTCCAAAGGAATTGTTGAATGTAGCGAAAGAGAAGATGTGGCAATCAAAGAATATGTAAAAGATATTACGAAATATATAACGGTACCTGCCTTTGCCCAAAAGATGCGTGTGAAAATTGAAGGTAGAACCCAGCGATTATTAGAGTTTTCTAACACCACTGACTTAAACTATATTGAATGGAACGATACAAAGGTAGGGGTAATTACTTCTGGTGCAGCTTATTCATTTGCGAAAGAAGTATTTGGAGATTCCGTATCCTATCTAAAGCTTGGATTTACCTATCCCCTCCCTACAGAAAAAATCAAGGAATTCGGAAGTAAGGTAGAAAAAATCTATGTGATTGAAGAAAACGATCCATACATTGAAGAGCAAGTTCGAATTTTAGGTTTTGATTGTCTTGGCAATAATTTCTTCCCTCCCTATGGAGAAATGACACCAGATGTTATAAGAAAGGCAGTATACGGCGAAACTAAAGAAACCCTTGAGTACGACCGAGTAAAAGTTGTTCCAAGGCCACCAACACTATGTGCAGGATGTCCTCACAGGGGATTCTTCCACCAGATAGGAAAAAGGAAAAACGTGATGATAGCTGGCGACATCGGATGTTATACTTTAGGCTTTGCAGATCCATATAATGCCATGGACTTTAACATGTGTATGGGAGCTGCTTCCAGTACAGGTCATGGTGCACAGCAAGTATTTAATATGACCGAGAACCCGAAGCGTGTAGTTTCTGTAATGGGAGACTCGACCTTTTTCCACACTGGAATCAATGCACTGATGGATGTATCCTACAATGGCAGCAATACTGTTACAGTAATATTAGATAATAGAATTACTGGAATGACTGGGCATCAGGATAATCCGGGAACAGGATATACATTGCAAGGAAAAGAAGCGAAGGAATTGGATATTAAAACCTTGGTACTAGCCTGTGGTATCGAACATGTTGTACAAATCGATCCAAACGACTTAACTGCAATGAAGAATGCCTTGGATTGGGCCCTAAGCCTAGAGGAACCTTCTGTTATTATTACGAGATGGCCTTGCGTTCTTAAAAGGTTGACTACACAGGATAAGACAGAATTTAAGGGTGTATTCCAAGATCGATATAGCGTGAACCATGAGGTATGTATCGGATGTAAAGCCTGCGTTAGAACAGGATGCCCTGCCATATCTTTCGATACTGAGCATAAAAAATCCAGTATTAATATAGAACAATGTGTAGGCTGTAGTGTATGCTATCAGGTTTGTCCTGTAAAAGCTATAGGAAAGGTGGAGGCATAGTATGGTTAAAAGTATTCTTTTGGTTGGTGTAGGCGGACAAGGTACAATTCTTGCCAGTAAACTATTGACAACGGGCCTTATGGAAGCTGGATACGATGTGAAAATGAGTGAAATTCATGGTATGTCCCAAAGAGGAGGATCTGTATCATCTCAGGTTCGATACGGTGATAAAGTAGAATCCCCTGTTATTGAATTGGGAGGAGCAGATATTCTTGTGTCCTTTGAAAAAATGGAAGCAATGAGATGGCTGGAATATTTAAAGCCTACTGGAAAAGTGATTGTAAACAACTATGAAATCGGTCCGGTTTCGATACTTTCTGGGAAAATCCCATACCCGAAAGGCATTGTAGAGGAAATTTCTAGTAAGGTAGATACTATGATCATAGATGCGGCTGAAGAAGCAAAAGAACTAGGAAACTCTAAGGTTATGAACATTATTTTATTAGGAGCAACTGTAAAATCAATGGGACTTGAAGATATCGACTGGGAGAAACTAATAAGGGAAAATGTAAAGGAAGCATTTGTGGATATCAATATCGAAGCATTTGCCTTGGGCATGCGCTTAGCAAACGGTATAGAGTCCACGTTATAAGAAAAGCTTTTATAGAAGCGTTAAAAGGAAGCTTTTCTTGAAACTCAATTACGGTAAAGTTCTCCTTTTGGAACGCATTATAAGTAGAACTTTCCTATTCATTATAATATAGAGTAAGAGTTCCTATTTTCATATGGTAGAAGGTAGGAACTCTTCCTTGATAATAAAATTTAGATAGAATACATTAAGATAAGAGATTTTCAGGAGGAATCTATGAAAAAAGTAAGAATTTATAATTTCTTTATATTTCTGTTGGGCTTGTTTTCCCTGACCCTAGGTATTGCTCTTGTGGTTAAGTCTAATTTGGGGATTTCTGTAGCGATGTCCTTTCCTTATGTTCTCAGCTTAGGTTTGACAAAACTTACATTAGGTCAGTGGAGCTATATTGTACAAGGTCTTTCTTTGGTGGTCTTGTTTTTCATCGTAAAGAAGCTGACGGTCAAACATTTAATGTCATTCGTTGTAGCCTTTCTTTTTGGGGTGACACTAGATATGTTCAATAAATTGCTGGTTCCTTTCCAAGTCTTTACGATAATGGAAAGGATTATGGTGTTTGTACTGGGATCTATAGTTATTTCTATCGGGGTTGCAGCTTTTGTAAAAAGTAATTATCCCATCATGCCTTTCGATACCTTCGTAAAAGAAGTTTCTATAGAAAAGAATATTAAATACGCTAAATTTAAAACTGGATTTGATCTAGTATGCTTAACGACTTCGATTATTAGCAGTTTCCTGTTTTTTAGAAAGATTCAGGGAGTTCATATTGGAACCTTTATATCGGCAATGGTACTGGGAAGCTCCATTGGATTTTGTATTGATCGAATGAACCGATATATAGAAGGTGTGGATTTTTTACCTCCGGACAAAACAAAAAAGGTATTAGAGTTAAAGCTTTTGAATATAGAAAAATCGGAGCGTGCATGCTAGTTTCTAAGATTTATTGTACAAAAAAATCATAAGGATTAAAGAAAATTTTTAAAAAAATTCTTTAGTCTTTATTTCTTTCTTAAATAAAACCCTGAAATTACAGTGTTTTCGACAAAAAATACGAAATAACATAAAATGTTGACAGGATATTTTAAATGTGTTATATTAAATAAGTCGCCGAAACAAGGCGGCATACGAAAAGGTCTTTGAAAACTAAACAGTATAGATTTAAGCCAAAATTTTTAAAGTCAGTTTAAAACTGAGCAATCCATTTTAAAGAATGGAACCCAGAAATTCAAACAATTTTTAATTGAGAGTTTGATCCTGGCTCAGGATGAACGCTGGCGGCGTGCCTAACACATGCAAGTCGAGCGGAGATGAAGAAGTTTACTTTGGATTCTTAGCGGCGGACGGGTGAGTAACGCGTGGGCAACCTACCCTGTACAGGGGGATAACAATGGGAAACCATTGCTAATACCCCATGACGCCTTTTGGGGGCATCCCTAAAAGGTCAAAGAACTTCGGTACAGGATGGGCCCGCGTCTGATTAGCTAGTTGGTGAGGTAATGGCTCACCAAGGCGACGATCAGTAGCCGGCCTGAGAGGGTGAACGGCCACACTGGAACTGAGACACGGTCCAGACTCCTACGGGAGGCAGCAGTGGGGAATATTGCACAATGGGGGAAACCCTGATGCAGCAACGCCGCGTGAGCGATGAAGGCCTTCGGGTCGTAAAGCTCTGTCCTAAGGGAAGATAATGACGGTACCTTAGGAGGAAGCCCCGGCTAACTACGTGCCAGCAGCCGCGGTAATACGTAGGGGGCAAGCGTTATCCGGAATCATTGGGCGTAAAGGGTGCGTAGGCTGCCCTATAGGTCAGAGGTCAAAGGCTACGGCTCAACCGTAGTAAGCCTTTGAAACTGTAGGGCTTGAGTGCAGGAGAGGAGAGTGGAATTCCTAGTGTAGCGGTGAAATGCGTAGATATTAGGAGGAACACCAGTGGCGAAGGCGACTCTCTGGACTGCAACTGACGCTGAGGCACGAAAGCGTGGGTAGCGAACAGGATTAGATACCCTGGTAGTCCACGCCGTAAACGATGAGTGCTAGGTGTTGGGGGTCGAACCTCGGTGCCGAAGTTAACGCATTAAGCACTCCGCCTGGGGAGTACGTACGCAAGTATGAAACTCAAAGGAATTGACGGGGACCCGCACAAGCAGCGGAGCATGTGGTTTAATTCGAAGCAACGCGAAGAACCTTACCTGGACTTGACATCCCTCTGACCGATTCTTAACCGAATCCTTCCCTTCGGGGACAGAGGAGACAGGTGGTGCATGGTTGTCGTCAGCTCGTGTCGTGAGATGTTGGGTTAAGTCCCGCAACGAGCGCAACCCTTGTCTTTAGTTGCCATCATTAAGTTGGGCACTCTAGAGAGACTGCCGGGGATAACTCGGAGGAAGGTGGGGATGACGTCAAATCATCATGCCCCTTATGTTCAGGGCTACACACGTGCTACAATGGCCGATACAACGGGCAGCGAAAGAGTAATCTGGAGCAAATCCTACAAAATCGGTCCCAGTTCGGATTGTGGGCTGAAACTCGCCCACATGAAGTTGGAGTTGCTAGTAATCGCGGATCAGAATGTCGCGGTGAATGCGTTCCCGGGTCTTGTACACACCGCCCGTCACACCATGGGAGTTGGAAGCACCCGAAGCCAGCTATCTAACCGTAAGGAGGAAGCTGTCGAAGGTGAAGCTAATGACTGGGGTGAAGTCGTAACAAGGTAGCCGTATCGGAAGGTGCGGCTGGATCACCTCCTTTCTAAGGAGAAATGGCGAATCTATACTGTTTAGTTTTGAGAGACTTTTGTCTTTCAAACCATGGGGGCGTAGCTCAGTTGGGAGAGCACCTGCCTTGCAAGCAGGGGGTCAGGAGTTCGACTCTCCTCGTCTCCACCAAAAATACCAACAAAAATGTTGACAAAAGACATTCGAATTGGTATTATATTATTCCGCTAAGGCGGACAGTTAGTTCTTTGAAAACTGAATAATGTTAGAGAAACAATTGATGAAGTAACAAAGAAACAAGAATGTAACTATATAATTCAATTTATGTAGTTCATATATATAGCTTTGGTCAAGCTAATAAGGGCAGAAGGCGGATGCCTTGGCACCAGGAGTCGATGAAGGACGTGGTAAGCTGCGATAAGCCTCGGGGAACTGCAAGCAAGTTTTGATCCGGGGATTTCCGAATGGGGAAACCTACTTAGGTTAATACTTAAGTATCCACTACTCAATTCATAGGTAATGGAAGACATACCAGGGGAACTGAAACATCTAAGTACCCTGAGGAAGAGAAAGAAAAATCGATTCCCTCAGTAGCGGCGAGCGAAAGGGGAAAAGCCCAAACCCATAGGGTTTTCTCTATGGGGGTTGAGGACCGGCCACAACGGAAAACTTACTGTAATAGAAGAGGTTTGGAAAGACCCACCACAGAGGGTAATAGTCCTGTATATGAAACAGTAACAATCTAGGCCGTGATCCAGAGTACCACGAGGCACGTGAAACCTTGTGGGAAGCAGGGGGGACCACCCCCCAAGGCTAAATACTACCTGGTGACCGATAGCGTATAGTACCGTGAGGGAAAGGTGAAAAGAACCCCGGAAGGGGAGTGAAATAGAACCTGAAACCTTCTGCTTACAAACTGTGGGAGCACTTTATACGTGTGACCGCGTACTTTTTGTAGAACGGGCCAACGAGTTACGGTATGGAGCAAGGTTAAGCACTTTAGGTGCGAAGCCGTAGGGAAACCGAGTCTTAATAGGGCGATATAGTTTCATGCCGTAGACCCGAAACCGGGCGACCTACCCATGGTCAGGATGAAGCGGAAGTAAAATTTCGTGGAGGTCCGAACCGATTGACGTTGAAAAGTCACCGGATGAACTGTGGGTAGCGGTGAAATTCCAATCGAGCCCGGAGATAGCTGGTTCTCGCCGAAATAGCTTTAGGGCTAGCCTCGATGTTTAGAGTTACGGAGGTAGAGCACTGAATGGTCTAGGGGCCTTCACCGGTTACCAAAACCTATCAAACTCCGAATGCCGTGAACTTTTAATCGGGAGTCAGACTACGAGTGATAAGATCCGTAGTCAAGAGGGCAACAGCCCAGACCATCAGCTAAGGTCCCAAAGTATACGTTAAGTGGAAAAGGATGTGGAGTTGCACAGACAACCAGGATGTTGGCTTAGAAGCAGCCATTCATTTAAAGAGTGCGTAATAGCTCACTGGTCGAGTGATTCTGCGCCGAAAATGTCCGGGGCTCAAACGTATCACCGAAGCTATGGATCCGCAAGGATGGTAGGCGAGCGTTCTATAGTGGTTGAAGCTGTACCGTGAGGAGCAGTGGACGCTATAGAAGTGAGAATGTTGGCATGAGTAACGAGAGGCAGGTGAGAATCCTGCCCGTCGAAAACCTAAGGTTTCCTGAGGAAGGTTCGTCCGCTCAGGGTTAGTCGGGACCTAAGCCCAGGCCGAAAGGCGTAGGCGATGGACAACAGGTTTACATTCCTGTACCACCTTAAATCGCTATTAGAGATGGAGTGACACAGTAGGATAGGTTCAGCGCACCGTTGGTTGTGTGCGTCTAAGTATGTAGGGAGTCTCGGGAGGCAAATCCCCCAAGACAATTCTGAGATACGATGGGGAGCGAAATTTAAGTAGCGAACTGGCTGATTCCACACTGTCGAGAAAAGCTTCTATCGAGAAATAAGGTGCCCGTACCGCAAACCGACACAGGTAGGTGAGGAGAGAATCCTAAGACGATCGGGAGAACTATTGTTAAGGAACTCGGCAAAATGACCCCGTAACTTCGGGATAAGGGGAGCCGATTGAGGTTGAGAGATTTACTCTCGGAGGCCTTAATCGGCCGCAGAGAATAGGCCCAAGCGACTGTTTATCATAAACATAGGTCTCTGCTAAGTCGAAAGACGACGTATAGGGGCTGACGCCTGCCCGGTGCTGGAAGGTTAAGGGGAATTGTTAGCGTAAGCGAAGCAGTGAACTTAAGCCCCAGTAAACGGCGGCCGTAACTATAACGGTCCTAAGGTAGCGAAATTCCTTGTCGGGTAAGTTCCGACCCGCACGAAAGGCGTAACGATTTGGGCGCTGTCTCAACAATAGACCCGGTGAAATTGTAATACCAGTGAAGATGCTGGTTACCCGCGACAGGACGGAAAGACCCCGTGGAGCTTTACTGCAACTTGACATTGGATTTTGGTGCTACATGTACAGCATAGGTGGGAGACTTAGAAGCCAGGACGCCAGTCTTGGTGGAGTCACCGTTGGGATACCACTCTTGTAGTACTGAAGTTCTAACCATAGACTGTGAATCCAGTCTTGGGACACTGTCTGGTGGGCAGTTTGACTGGGGCGGTCGCCTCCCAAAATGTAACGGAGGCGCCCAAAGGTTCCCTCAGCACGGTCGGAAATCGTGCGTAGAGTGTAAAGGCAAAAGGGAGCTTGATTGCGAGACATACAGGTCGAGCAAGGACGAAAGTCGGGCTTAGTGATCCGGTGGTTCCGAGTGGAAGGGCCATCGCTCAACGGATAAAAGCTACCCCGGGGATAACAGGCTTATCTCCCCCAAGAGTCCACATCGACGGGGAGGTTTGGCACCTCGATGTCGGCTCATCACATCCTGGGGCTGTAGTAGGTCCCAAGGGTTGGGCTGTTCGCCCATTAAAGTGGTACGCGAGCTGGGTTCAGAACGTCGTGAGACAGTTCGGTCCCTATCCGTCGCGGGCGCAGGAAATTTGAGAGGAGCTGTCCTTAGTACGAGAGGACCGGGATGGACACACCTCTGGTGTACCAGTTGTTCTGCCAAGAGCACCGCTGGGTAGCTAAGTGTGGAAGGGATAAGTGCTGAAGGCATCTAAGCACGAAGCCCCCCTCAAGATAAGATTTCCCATCGCGTAAGCGAGTAAGACCCCAGATAGACTAACTGGTTGATAGGCCTAGGGTGTAAGTGCAGTAATGTACTCAGCTGATAGGTACTAATAGGTCGAGGGCTTGACCAATACATTTTTCTAACATTATTCAGTTTTGAGAGTACTATCTCTCAATAATGTCGTGGCTATAGCGAAGGGGTCACACCTGTTCCCATACCGAACACAGTAGTTAAGCCCTTCAGCGCTGATGGTACTTGGCGGGAAGCTGCCTGGGAGAGTAGGTCGCTGCGATATATTTAAAGAGAAAGCATAGCGGATACAGCTGTGCCTTTTTCCTTTAAAGAACTTCCTAGAATAAAATTCTAATAAATGTCGTGACTATAGCGAAGGGGTCACACCTGTTCCCATACCGAACACAGTAGTTAAGCCCTTCAGCGCTGATGGTACTTGGCGGGAAGCTGCCTGGGAGAGTAGGTCGTTGCGATATAAAAAAGAAAGAGCATAGCTAACATAGTTATGCTCTTTCTTTTTTTATATTTGCTTCATATAATTTATATTAAGAAAGATTGTTTTTTATTAGGATAAGATTTGTTGACAATATAGAATAACTATGTTAAAATTTTATTATTAAAACAAACCAAAACTAACTAAACCAAACTAAAACTACTTATGAATTCCTGAATAAGTAAAAAGGGTGAGGTTTCAAATCAAATTTGTACAATAAGGTTTTGGTATGTAAGTTTATGAAACAGCCAGCCAGAAAGTTCGTATCAAGCTTATGATTAAATAGGACTCTCCCTCCTTTTATATATAAGATTATGGTACGGGCTTTTTTTATGTAAAATAAGAAGGAATGTAGAGTCCCTTGTTGAATTAGATAGTTAAGATCATAGGGGGAGTGTGGGGAAAGTGTTTTGGGAAAGAAAAAGGAAGATAGAGGATCTAAGTAAAAAGATTATTCGAATGTCCCAAGGGGATCTAACCTTTCAATTAGACGATAAGGGTGATAAGGACTTTGGGGGTATTGCAAATTCAATTAACCAGCTGATCTATGGTTTCAGAAATTTCATTGGAAATGTATCGACCACCAATGAAAAAACACTAAACTTTGCAATAGAATTAGAAAATAATGCAAGATATATTTCAGATGCCTCAGCAGATGTGGCATCGGCTGTTATAGATATTGCCTCCGAGGCGACCACTCAGAATCAGGCTGTTTTTCAGGCGAAAGAGTATACGGAGAAAATGGAGAAGGATGCATTAAACATTTTAGAACAGTCGGTAAAAACAAAGATGATATCAAAGGAGATGGTATCCGTTGTTAAAGACAGCACAGAAGTATTTGATCAGGTTGCAAATCTTTTAAATCTGAGCAGCAATTGGAGTATTGATCTTTCAAATAAAATGAACAGTTTAAAAAATGAAGCTGAAAAGATTCAACAGATCACATCTGTAGTTACGAATATCAGTGAAAATACAAATTTATTAGCGTTAAATGCTTCTATTGAAGCGGCTAGGGCAGGTGACTCTGGCAGAGGCTTCGCAGTAGTTGCTGGAGAAGTTAAAAAACTAGCAGAGCAATCTTCAGAATCTGCTGAAGAGATAGAGTCCATCATCAACAGTATCGTTACGAAGGTCAACGATATAACGGATGAAATTGAGGAGCAAGTTGGACAATCTAAAGAAAATATTAAAACAGTGAATCAGAGTAAGGTTTTACTGGATCAGATTTTAGATTCCACGGAGAGTACCTATGAAGCAGTTGAAAGTATTCATAGTTTGGCTCAAGAAGAGGTGGAACTCATTAAAATCTTCAATGATATTATAGAAAAAATTGCATTTGCTACAGAGAAATCAACAGCATTTGCTCAGGAGGCGGCGGCTTCTGGGCAGGAGCAAACGGCTTCTGTTCAAGTAATGTTTGAATCGATTCAAAAGCTAACTTCTATGACCAATGAAGTTCAAAATATTGTAAATGGTTTTGTTAAAGAATTTGTTATGGATGAGAAAATAAAAGCTTTAGTGAATAGAGGGCTGAAAGCCTTAGAAGAGATCAGTCAATTGAGAGAGATTGATGCAATGGATCCTTCGAACTGTGAAAAGATTCTGAGGAATGAAATGAAAAAGCAGGAAGTATTCGAACTTCTAGCTATCATGAATAAGTCGGGAGACAGTAAAGCGATCATTCTTAAGGGACTGGATAGCAGCCAGGATCTGCAAGGAAACTATAGCCATCGACCGTACTTTCAGGAAGCCATAAAGGGCGATCATTTTATTTCTAAGCCATATATTTCGCTATCGACGTATACCTACTGTGTTACAATCGCGGTGCCAATTATAGCACATCAAAGGGAGATCATTGGTATTGTAATGGGAGACTTATCCTTAGAAAATTAGACCGATATAAAGGTAGAGCTGAATATAGAGCGCAACTTTACAAAAATAAGTGAGATAGAGCTTATTTTAGAATAGTTCGCTCTGTTTTTTTACATAATAGGATATAAATATTTGTAAATTTTTTATTTTAGATCCTTTACATACCCTAAGGGGGTATGGTATATTTAATTCAAGGAGATGATTATATGACCAATTGCTGTAGCATGGATAAAGAAGAAAAAAAACCGACAGAAAGCTCAATTAAAACACAGAAATCTGTTCTAGACAGATTAAATAGAATTGAAGGTCAAATAAGAGGGATTAAAAATATGATTGAGAATAACACTTACTGTGACGATGTAATCAATCAAATAGAAGCTTCTAGATCTGCACTGCATTCTGTACAAATTATTTTATTAGAAAGTCACATAAAAAATTGTGTTGTAGAGCAGCTTCAGCAGGGAGAGCGTGATGTAATCGAAGAGGTTCTAAAGACTATAAAAAAATTAACAAAATAAAGTTTATTCGCTCTGGCTCATAAACTTTATGACGCACTCAACTTAAAAAACTGATTTAAGTTTCAAGTGCTCAAAATAAAGTTTGTTTGTTCTGGCTCATAAACTTTATGACGCACTCAACTTAAAAAACTGATTTAAGTTTCAAGTGCTCAAAATAAAGTTTGTTTGTTCTGGCTCATAAACTTTATGACGCACTCAACTTAAAAAACTGATTTAAGTTTCAAGTGCTTAAAATAAATGAAGGGGTGAAACATTTATGAAAGCAATACGAACAGTATCTGTGAAGGGAATGACCTGTGCTGCTTGTTCTGCCGCTGTAGAGCGGAACTTGTCTAAGGCAGAGGGAATTTCTAAAGCCACTGTAAACTTAGCTACAGAGAAGCTTACTGTGGAGTATGACACAGAAAAAATTAGTATGGAGGATATGGTCACTAGAATTGATAAATTAGGCTATAAGCTGATTGATGAAGAAGACTTTAGAGAAATAGTGATTCCTATTAAAGGTATGACCTGTGCGTCCTGCTCTGCTGCTGTAGAAAGGGCACTCAAGAAACAGGAAGGTGTGGTAGCAACCAGTGTGAACTTGGCCACAGAAAAGGCCACAGTGAAATACAACAACGATGTAATTAAGATATCTCAAATAAAGAATGCGATTGAAAAGGCAGGATATGAACCTTTAGATATAGAGGTTGAGGCAAGTAATGATAAAGATAAGGAAGCAAAAGAAAATGAAATCAAAGGTCTTTGGAAAAGATTCGTTGTAGCATTAATATTTACGGCGCCACTATTCTATATTTCCATGGGCCATATGCTGGGTGCACCTTTACCGGAAGTTATAAATCCTCACCACAACCCATTGAATTTTGCCATCGTTCAACTATTTTTAACGATTCCTGTTATGCTGGCAGGACATAAGTTCTATACTGTAGGGTTTAAGACATTGTTTAAAGGTAGTCCAAATATGGATTCATTAATTGCCATAGGTACCAGTGCCGCATTTCTCTACGGTATTTACGCGATCAAAGAGATCGCTGGGGGAAACCAAGATATGGCTATGGAGCTATATTTCGAAACAGCGGGTGTTATTATTACTTTGATCATGCTGGGAAAATATTTTGAAGCGGTATCGAAAGGTAAAACATCGGAAGCTATTAAACAGCTTATGGGATTACAGCCTAAGGCAGCAACTGTTATTGTAGATGGAAAGGAAGTGAAAATTCCGATACAAGAGGTTGAAGTAGGGCATAAAATTGTTGTAAAACCTGGTGAAAAAATACCAGTAGATGGAATTGTAATAGAAGGATATACTTCTGTTGATGAATCTATGTTAACAGGAGAGAGCATTCCAGTAGAGAAAAACAAGGGCGATAGAGTAACCGGTGGAAGTATTAATAAAAATGGCTCCATTGCATTTGAGGCTACAAAAGTTGGAAAGGATACAGCCCTTGCGCAAATAATTAAGCTGGTAGAAGACGCGCAGGGATCAAAGGCACCGATTGCTAAGATGGCGGATATCATTTCAGGATACTTTGTACCGATCGTTATTGCCATTGCTGTTATTGCTGGTGTGATATGGTATTTCACAGGAAGTTCAATCAACTTCTCTTTAACGATATTTATTTCCGTATTAGTAATTGCATGTCCTTGTGCTTTAGGCCTTGCCACACCGACGGCTATTATGGTAGGTACAGGTAAGGGAGCAGAATATGGGGTATTAATTAAAGGTGGCGAAGCATTAGAAACCGCACATCAAATTAAAACCGTTGTATTTGATAAAACAGGTACCATTACAGAGGGAAAACCAAAGGTAACAGATATTATAACGAATGAACAGATCACAGAAGAAGAACTTCTTACGCTTGCAGCATCTGCTGAAAAAGGATCAGAGCATCCCCTTGGAGAAGCCATTGTTAAGGCGGGAGAAGAGCGGAATTTAATCTTAAAGAAGGTAGATCGATTTACTGCGATTCCAGGTCACGGTATCGAGGTTACAATTGAAGGAAAGAATATGCTACTTGGAAATAAAAAGCTAATGGCGGATCGAAAAATTTCAATTACCTTACAGAATGAGTCGGATCAGTTGGCTACAGAAGGCAAAACACCGATGTATATTACGATAGATGGAGATTTAGCAGGAATCATTGCTGTAGCAGACGTTGTGAAGGGAAGCAGTAAAGCAGCCATCGATGCGCTTCATAGAATGGGAATCGAAGTAGCCATGATAACAGGAGATAATAGGAGAACCGCTGAGGCTATAGCAAAGCAAGTGGGCATAGATATCGTGTTGGCGGAGGTTTTACCAGAGGATAAATCCAATGAAGTTAAGAAGCTTCAAGCTTCAGGTAAGAAGGTTGCCATGGTTGGCGATGGTGTAAACGATGCACCTGCTTTAGCCCAAGCAGATATAGGAATGGCCATTGGTTCGGGAACAGACGTTGCAATGGAATCCGCAGATATTGTTTTAATGAGAAGTGATCTGATGGATGTTGTAACAGCGATCCAATTAAGCAAAAAAACAATTAAAAATATTAAAGAAAATTTATTTTGGGCATTTGCCTATAATACCGCAGGAATCCCAATTGCGGCAGGTGTTCTATATGCACTAGGGGGACCATTATTAAACCCAATGATCGGAGCAGGTGCTATGGCTCTTAGTTCAGTTTCTGTAGTTTCAAATGCTTTGAGGCTACGAGGCTTTAAACCATCCCACCGATAGTTCAGCAGTTTGATTTATGCTTTATATGGAATCAAAATCTTCCATATGAACTGAGTCTTTTATATAACAATTTATAATAATTAGGAGGAATAAAGATGAAAAAGAAAATTATGATTGAAGGAATGAGTTGTGGGCATTGTTCAGGAAGAGTAGAGAAAGCACTAAAGGAGCAGTCAGCAGTAAAAGCGGTTACGGTTGATTTAGCTTCTAAAAATGCAGTAGTAGAGCTTTCCGAGGACCTGTCTGACGATGTCATTAAGGAAATCATTGACGATGCAGGATATGATGTCGTAGGGATAGAAAATCTGTAATCGTTTACTTTTAGTAAAATAGGGTATTTAAAGGCGTAAGGGTTATTTGATAACTCTTACGTTTTTTTGTTTTTGAGCAAGAACATATTACACAATATTTTCATACGCAATAGGAGATGAAGCTGAAAGTTCATAAGGAGGAGTAAATATGGATGATGGTTTTGAGCTGATGAATTGGCAGGAGGATTTTCCCATCAGAGGGTCCATCTATAGTATCGAAGGTTTTAAGGTACATTGGCACAGTGCAGTAGAAATCCTATTGGTATTACAAGGAAACGTAAGCCTTGGGGTAGGGGATCATAAATATCTCCTAAAGGAAAACGATTTGATACTAATCAATTATAATGAAATATATAGTATTACCCGGGGAAAGGAAGATAATCTACTACTATCACTCCAGATAGATCCAGTTACATTGTCACAATATGATCCAAACTTCTCAAGGTTGGTATTTGATTGTAAATCTTTTATGTACTGCAAAGACAATCAAGAAAAATTTGATGTCGTTCGGTATTATATGGCGAAGGTCGTATGGGAATACAGTAAAAAAAAGCCAGGATATCAGCTAAGGATAGCCAGTAACATTCATCTATTAGCGGCTCACTTGGTCAATAATTTAACAAACGAAAATTTAAATCAATTAAAGAGTGAAATTAAAGATAAAGATCTTGCTAGATTAAAGAGAATATTATCCTATATCAACGAAAACATAGACAAGAAAATAAGTCTAAAGACAATTGCTAAAAATGAACATATCAGCTATTTTTATTTATCTAGATTTATCAAAGATAACCTGGGTGTTACATTTCAAGAGTATATCAATACTCTAAGGCTGGATAAAGCAGTGAACCTACTTTTAAGCAGCAATAAAACAATAACCGAAGTATCCTATGAAAGCGGATTTGCCAATATAAAGTTGTTCAATAAACTTTTTAAGGAAACCTTTGGCGCCTCTCCTCTGCAATATAAAAAGATACATAAGGAGTCCTCTGAGCAGAAGGGGTATTCTGACAGTCTTCATCACGGGCAGGTAAGCAGAGTTTGTTTAGGTGTGGAGAGAAAAACTGCTTTCAAGAAACTATTGAGCTATCTAAAGCCTATGGACCTGCAGCCTCAACTCAGTGATAAATACAAAACAAATAGGATCAACATTTCTGTGGATGTAAGTACGATAGAGGAGCCGTTGAATCACTACTGGAAAAAGCTCACAACCTTTAGCAGCGCTTCGGAAGGTTTAAGGAGTCAATGGCAAAACCAGCTTAAAGAATTACAGCGAGAAGGCGGTTTTGAGTATATCCGAGTACATGATGTTTTTTCTGATAGAATGATGGTTTGTAATTTTACAGAGGCTGATACCATGGTGTATAATTGGTCCTCTGTAGATGAACTCTTTGACCTTTTTAAAAGCGTAAACATCAAACCCTTTATTGGGCTTGGATTTGTGCCATCTAAGCTCAACAAAATGGATCAACCTATTTTTCTCTGGCAGGACAATAGATCACCTTCCCAACCTATGGAGCTGTGGACAGAGCTAACGAGGGAATTTATAAAGCATTGCATCAATCGGTATGGCTTAAGGGAAGTAGAAACATGGTATTTTGAAGTTTGGAAGGAACCAGAGTTGCCTTATGGATTTTGGGATGGAAGAAATGAAGAAGACTTTGAGTTCTATCGGCAAACTGCTTTGACCATTAAATCGATAGCGCCCACTTTAAAAGTGGGAGGGCCTGGAGCTACATACCATATGAATCAGCAAAGTTATTGGCTCGAAATATTTTTAACCTATTGCAAAGACTACAGTATACCGCTGGATTTTGTTTCGTTGCATATATATCCAGAGGACTATATTGCCAATGAAAAGGAATGTGAAAATATATCAAAGATGCTACAGGAATCCAAGTCGAAGGATGCAATGAAAAAATGGATGGATCTAAAGAAAATCTACCTAGATAAGAACTATACCTTCAATGCTGTGGATTCAGCAAAGAAGACGATCTTAGATGTGTTGAATTTCAATATAGAAACACATATTACGGAATGGTCAGTCTCAACATCCTATGGAAATTTCATACAGGATACAAGCTTTTTGTCCACCTTCATCGTTAAAAATACCTTAGACTGTGTCAACAAAGTGGATGCCATAGGATATGGGGCCTTTACAGATCTTAGGGAAGAAGCAAAGGGGGGGATATCCTCTTTCCATGGTGGGCTGGGCTTAATGAATAAAGAGGGTTTAAAAAAGCCCTCCTACTTTGCTTATCATCTCTTAGATAAGTTAGGCGATGGGATCATCGAAAAGGGAGAAGAATATATCATCACGAAAAAGGATGAAAACATTCAAATATTGGCCTATAACTATGCATATTTTGATGAGATTTTTTTAAAAGGGGATCCCTCTTTATTAACGAGTAAGGAGCGATACTTAGTTTTTGAGGAAAAGTCTCCCAATGAAATCAACTTTAATCTTTCAGGGCTCAATGGGAAATATAAAATTACACGGTATCAACTGGATCGGGAAAATGGTTCTGTATTTGATGAATGGTCTAAGCTGGGGATGGTGGAAAATATGACAAAGGAAGAACTTGAATATTTGCAGGGCAGGGCAGGACCAAAGATTACCGTTGAATATGTAGAGATTCTAGGAGATTATAAGGGGAGGATATTAACATCAGCTCATGGCATTGAGCTGATAACCATAGATAGACAAATTTAAAGAAGCGAAGAACCTAAATTTCTTTCATTATCATGCTTAAAACAAAACCCAGCAGTTCACTTTTACAAGGGAATTGCTGGGTTTTTAGGCATATTCTACTTTTTATTCCGATTTCTATACTTTTGCGCATGGACTTCGTGTTCTGCAAGCGTCTTACTAAAGATATGCTTATCTTCGGTTTCATTTAAAACGTAGAAGAGGAAGTCATGTTCTTCCGGATATAAAGCAGCATCGATGGATGCCTTACTAGGAGATGCAATAGGACCTGGTGGTAGCCCCGGTACCCTGTAAGTGTTAAAAGGCACCATCTTTTCTAACTCAGATTTATAGATATCGGATTTGTGCTCTCTTCCTTTTCCTGTATAATAGATGACGGATGCATCAATTTGGAGCAACATATTTTTTTCTAATCTGTTGTGAATAACGCCGCTAATCATAGGTCTTTCTTCATCATTGACCGCTTCCCTCTCTATTAAAGAAGCGATGGTAAGTACTTGGTGTATAGAGAGGTCCAGTTCCTTTGCCCTGCTCTTATATTCCTCTGTGAAAATATTTTTTATTGGTTCTGCTAAGGTTCGAACAATATCGTCTACAGACTGTCTCTCTGTGAAGTAATAGGTTTCTGGATATAAGTACCCCTCTAAACTAAAGAAAAGGTCCTTCGTAGGAAAATCATAGCCTTCCTTTTCAAAATATCGCTGTGTAGCATCAATAAAGTCCTCTGTAGTACCAAAGCCCAGATCGGATACTCTCTGTGCAATCTGATAAAGCGTAAAACCCTCCGGTATTGTTAATACCATTTGCTCGTCTGGAATTCCCTTCTCTAAGAGCGCAAAAATATTTTCCAATGTGATATTGGAAGGGATAGTATAAGTCCCCGGTTTAATTTTGCGGTCGACGCCAGCATCCTTTGCTTTATATTTAAACCAAGCTTTATTTTTGATGACGCCCTTTTCGTACAATTCATTAGACACATGATTGAGAGAAGCCCCTTTTGGAACCGTGACTTCTACTACGTCTTGATTACTTGATACGGAAAGATACGGGGGGACAAATATTGCGGAAGCGGCTGCTAAAATTCCAACCAATATGAGCATGTAAAATAGCTTTTTCATTTTAATCCTCCAAGGTTTCAAATAAAATATTATATACTATTTTATCACTTTATCTATAAAATTGCATTAAAAAATAAGAATTTGGAAAGTATGAAGGTAATAGATAAAATTCATGTGGAGCGATGATAAATAATAATTATTGAGAATTAGAGGCTATATATTCCAGAAATATGATATAATGATCAGATATGTTTTGAATTAATTAGATTTTAAACGAATAGGGATCATAGGCTTTAAGTTTTCCTATGGTAGCAAGGAGGAAACAGATATGGTTAAGAGAGAGCGAATAGATGAAACAACCATTATGCGAGGAATATCCTGCTTAGCAGTCATTATGGTTCATATTACTGCGAATCCTGTCAGTATGCTCAATGCAGGCAGTCCGAGCAGCATCCTATTTACACTCTTGAATAGAGGATCAAAGTTTACAACGCCAACCTTTTTATTTCTTAGTGGATTAACCTTGTTTTATAGTTATGAAGCTCGTGATTTTTCTTATGGAAAGTTTCTTAAAAGAAGATTTGAATCTACTTTGATTCCTTATTTCATTTGGAGTACGGTGTATTTTATGTACTTCTACTTCAAAGGAATCTATATCTTATCCCCTAAGTTTATTGCTGAAAACTTCCTCTTAGGGAAAACGAGTTACCATCTGTACTTTGTAGTAACAATCACACAATTTTATATACTATTTGGCGGGTTTCTATATATTTATAGAAAATATAATAGTCATTTAATATTGGGCAGTACACTCATAATAAATGTATTATTCCTAAAATATGGAGCACCTTCAATGGTATATGCCGATCGGTTCTTTATCAATTATATATTTTTCTTTTCTCTAGGGTGCTATGTTGCAAGAAATTTATCCAAGGTGAAAGGTTTTATTGTAAAGTATAAGTATGGGATTGTTGGTGGATATATGGGAATGGTGCTCTACGACAGTTATTTATTCTACCAATACTATATTTTACAGCAACCAGTGAGCGTTTTTTGGGTTTCTGTATCTTGGCTTGTGTTTTCTACTGTTTCTATTTTTGCACTGATGTACGTAGGGGATACGATTTTAAACAAGGGTGAAAAAATGCAGCGAATATTTAAAACAATCAGCAAAAGCTCCTATTACGTTTATTTGATGCACCCATTGTTTCTGAATATATCGGATACGTGGCTCATAGAAAAAGGCATTTATTCCATAACAAAGCGCAGTCTTTTAAATATGTTTATTGTATATACGATTTCCTTGTGCTTAAGTATCGGCTATACAAATCTAAAAGCATACTTGAAAAATACGAAAAATAAAACCAATCAAAAAGCTCCCATAAAGCAAGCCTGAAGGTTGCAAAAGGAGTTTTTTTTGTTTATAAGTAAATAAATCGTACTTTAATAGGATCGATTATTTTCGACACAGAATCAAAGTCAATGATATTTGCACTCTTTTTTCGAAAGAAAGTTTATTGTTTCAACAAATGAGACATATTTCCTAGGAAATATTGCAGGATTTTGGAAACCAATGTAGAAATACTCCTTAGTAAACACCAATTGAGGAGTGGTAATTATGTTTCAAATATTTACGGGAATAGCGCTTTTAGGATTAATTTTAATACCGATTCTGATACTGATTTTAGCTTTTTGCCAAAATTTAAGTGAACACATCAATGTAAAACCAAAGCAGCAAATTCCTACACAAGTGAGAACAAAAACAAATTACAGAACTACCAATAAAGTATCTGAAAGTAATTTAAGAATTGTAAAATAGTCTATCTGCCCCGACACGGCGATACAGGCTATTTTTTTATGACCTAACTCAATTTATGGGACCGAAAAGAGTAATAAATTGATGGTAGGTCAACAGAGCGAACACCAAATTTACCCGACTGCCAAACATGCACTAATGGGATGGAAAGAGTGCACCCTTCCAAATGGATTTAAGATTTTTTTTAATTATTTCATATCGAAGCTCATTAGAGCCAGCGTGCGTTATTTCTAATTCACAACTTCTACATATGTATTGGTTCAGTAATATAATTCCTTCATCATCTATCTTGTTGCAAAAACAACAGCTTAAGCCCTCTTCCATCAAAATTCACCAGCCCTTACCTTTATTTTGAGTACCGATTTCGGCACTTAGAATTCAAAACCGAAATTTGAATCCTATTGTTATTTTTGCCTATATTTATTATGTTATTCAGTATTCCTGTACATTGTTCTGATAAAAAATTAATAGAAGTAGGAAGTTTACATAGACAAGGAAAGGCTGCCTTTCCTTTTAAATAACATGAAAAAGCAGCCAATGAGAACTTATAATTTTTAAATTTTTATTTATTCGTATTTAAAGCCATTTTTTTTCTTTCATCTTTTATTTGTTCAATAGGGACGGAAAGCATTTGAGAAATTTCTAGATCTGACTTTTTGCTGCCATAAGCCAATAAAAATTCTTTTAAATTCGTAATCCTTTTATGGGCCATTTATCAACACCATCCTTATCTAATGAACTCTATATTATTAAAATAAAATTTGTTCGCTCAAGCTCACAAACTTTAAGTCGCACTTAATTCTAAATAAATCATTAGAATTTAAATGCTCAAAGCTAATAAGATGAAACCAGACATTGTCTGTACCTATAGTATTTCTAAAAAACAAATATTTTATACCATAAAGGTAAAAAAATTTTTTTCTAGAATATATATAAACCATCAACTATAGCACTAGGAACGAAAGGATGAAGGCAATGCAAGATTTACCAGTTATTAATAGATTGTTAGACTTAAATAATGAAAATATCGTATCCTTCCATGTGCCGGGGCACAAAAATGGAAGGCTATATGAGCGATTTCAATATAAAAACTTTATTGACGTTTTACATCAGCTAGATACCACTGAAATTTTAGGCACAGATAATCTACATCATCCTGAAGATGTTATAAAAGAAAGTCAGGAACGGGCAAGTAAGGTTTTCGGAAGTGAAGAAACTTTCTTTTTAGTCAATGGAAGCACTTCTGGTATCTATAGTATGATAATGGCAGCCACATCCCCAGGAGATAAAATACTGATCGATCGGAACTGCCACCAGTCTGTGATCAATGCCATGATACTGGGTGATCTAGTACCCATCTATATCTATCCAAGAATAGAGGAGGGGCAGGGAATTTCCATCGGTATGCCGGAAGAGGAGATCGAAAGGCAGCTTATAGCCCATAAAGAGATCAAGGCGGTGATCCTGACCTACCCTACTTATTATGGTATTGCATGGGATTTAAAAAAAATAGGGGAAATTGTGCATAAATATGATAAAATACTATTAATAGATGAAGCCCATGGTGCCCATTTTGGGTTGAGTGTTCATCTGCCACCTACAGCTTTAAGCTGTGGTGCAGACTGTGTGGTGCAAAGCACCCATAAAACCCTACCTTCATTTACACAAAGTTCAATGCTCCATATTCAAGGCAATCGAGTCCAACGAGAAAAATTAAAGTCTATGCTGAAAATTCACCAAAGCAGTAGTCCATCCTATCTATTACTTTCATCCTTAGACTTTGCAGTGATGCTCTATAAAGAACAGGGTGAAGCTTTAATGGAGGAACTGCTGAGAAATATTGAAGGGTTTAAAGCGGATATTGGAACCTGTAGCAGGATAAAAGTTATGGGAGAAGAAGTCGTAGGAGAAAATAAAGCATTTGCACTGGATCCTACGAGACTATGGATTGCCGTAGAGGGTGTGAAGGGATATGATTTGGACGCCATTCTTAGAAAGCGGTTTCGCATACAGATGGAACTTTCCAATGAATATGGCGTACTGGCCGTAACGACCATGGGGAATAACAAAGCGGATTTTGATCAATTGCAGCGAGCCTTACAGATCATAAGCAGCGAGTATATGGATCGCTGTATAGAAGAAATAGACGTGCAAAGATATAGAGCACCGAAGCAAGTTCTTACGCCGAGAGCGGCATTCTATGGAAAGAAAAAGAGAATTCTACTGAAAGAAAGCATCGGTGAAATCAGTGGAGAATATATCATACCCTACCCACCAGGTATTCCGCTGGTCATACCTGGCGAGGAAATTAATGAAGAGGTTTTAAATGTCTTGGATCAGATGATCAAAGGAAAAAAAGAGATTTTAGGACTTAGAGATGGGGCCTATCAATGGATAGACGTAATACTACGATGAAATATTAATGAGGTGATTGTGTGCACAAAGGATTATTCATTACGATAGAGGGACCGGATGGTTCGGGGAAATCTACACAAATCCATTTTATAAAGAGATTTTTAGAAGAAAAAGGGTATAAGGTAGTATTAACAAGGGAACCCGGTGGAACAGTAATAGGGGAGAAAATAAGAGAACTGGTACTGGATAAAAACCATAAAGAGATGGCCAATGTCACAGAAGCTCTGCTATATGCCGCATCTAGAGCGCAACATGTGGCACAGCGAATTATTCCAGCCATTGAAGAGGGAAGCATTGTGCTATGCGATCGATTTGTGGACTCCAGCATTGTATATCAAGGAAAGGGTAGAGGCCTTGGTGTCGAGAATATTCGAGACATTAATGATTTTGCAACCATGGGGCTAAAGCCAGACCTGACGATTTTATTAGATATAGATCCGGAAATTGGCATTGAAAGAGCGAAATCGGCAAAGGAAGCAGATCGATTGGAGCAGGAAAAAATAGATTTTCATAGAATCGTTTATGATGGATATAAGGAATTGGTTCAGATGTATCCAGAGCGCATCAAGGTTGTTGATGCGAACCAATCCATTGAAGAAGTGAGCAAAGGAATTGAATATATATTAAATAAAATATTATTAAGGGAGGAATAGGGATATGAAATTAATTATTGCCATTGTTAATGATGAGGATGTGCATCATCTGATAGAAGATTTAACAAAATCTAAGTTTATGGTGACAAAGTTAGCAACCACAGGCGGATTTTTAAAATCTGGAAATACTACTTTGTTAATTGGTGTTGACGATGAAAAAGTAGATCAAGTAATTGGAATTATAAAAGACAATTGTGAAACTAGAAAGCAAACCATTACTTCTACAACACCGATATCTGGTGCAGCAGGGGTATTTATTCCATACCCTGTAGAAGTTCGAGTTGGTGGAGCGACTATATTTGTTGTAGATATTGAAAAACATGTAAAATTGTAAGAGAAGGTAGGGGCAAAAATGACATTGGAGAGTATTGTTGGGCAGGAAAAAGCAATAAAAAATTTAGAGAAAGCAGTACTTGAAAATCAGGTAGCCCATGCCTATTTATTTGAAGGCGCTGAAGGTTTAGGAAAGAAAGCGTTGGCTCTGAAACTAGCAGCAGCTCTAGTTTGTTTCGATCATAGTAAAAGACCCTGTGGGAAATGCAATAGCTGTTTAAAGATTAATAGTGGAAACCATCCTGGAATCAAGATAATAGAAGAAGCAGGCACCATAAAGGTAGATGAAGTGCGGGAATTGATAAAGGATATACAACTAAAGCCGTACGAAGGTTCTCATAAGGTGTACATCATATGTGACGCAGATAAGATGAACATCCAAGGGCAGAATGCTCTTTTAAAAACATTAGAGGAACCGCCAGCCTATGCTACATTAATTCTTCTGACTACAAAAAAAAGTAGCTTGCTTCCTACTATTATTTCGAGGTGTCAAAGTATAAAGTTAAGCCCAGTCAGTTCAGATCGTATCAAATCCTATTTGATCCAAGAGAAAGATATGGATCCGGACCGTGCCCAGATGCTCGCTGCACTTTCAGAAGGCATTATTGGCAAAGCTTTAGATCTGCTTAGCAATGAGGACTTTTATAAGCGAAGAGAGGATACCATTGATTTATGTAATGCTTTAATGGGAGCTAAGGTACTGAATATATTGGAATATACAATGTTTTTTGAAGAACAGAAAATATATGTTGAGCAAATTCTAGATTTAATGGTAAGCTGGTATAGGGACGTATTCGTCTATAAAGAAACTGGAAATATAGAGCTTATAACAAATGTAGATAAGAAGCAGGAATTGGATCTGAAAGCAGGGAGAATAGATTTTAGGAAACTAAGGGATATTATCTTTATCATAGAAAATGCAAAAAATAATTTAAAAAGCAATGTTCAGTTTCATTTGAATATAGAGGTTATGCTTTTAAATATTCAGGAGGTTTTATCTAAATGGTAACGGTTGTAGGTGTGAGGTTCAAGAAGGCAGGAAAGATATACTATTTCGATCCCAGTGACATAGAGTTAACTAAAAATGCGTTTGTCATCGTAGAAACTGCTAGAGGAATTGAGTTCGGACAGGTCGTAGTCGGACCTAAAAATGTTGTGGAGGAGGATATCATCAGTCCGCTAAAATCCGTTATTAGAATTGCAACGGATGAAGATATCACCAGACATAATGAAAATAAGCTAAAGGAAAAGGAAGCGCTAGAAGTCTGTATAGAGAAAATCAGGAAACATGAGCTGGATATGAATCTAGTCGATGTTGAATATACTTTTGATAATAATAAAGTTATTTTCTACTTTACTGCGGACGGTAGAGTGGATTTTAGAGATTTAGTAAAGGACTTAGCTGCTGTTTTTAAAACGAGAATCGAACTAAGGCAGATTGGTGTAAGAGATGAAGCAAAAATGCTTGGTGGCATTGGACCTTGTGGTAGACCCCTATGCTGCGCTACTTGGCTTGGTGATTTTGAACCTGTTTCAATTAAAATGGCAAAGGACCAAAGTCTTTCCTTAAATCCAGCTAAGATATCCGGTATATGCGGCAGACTATTTTGTTGTCTCAAATACGAGTATGATGTATATGCTGAAATTTTACAGAAGCTACCAGGTGTAGGCGCTATTGTTCTAACACCGGATGGAGAAGGTACCGTAACTGAAGTAAACGTGCTATCGGAACTTGTAAAGGTACGAATTAACAATACGAAGGATGCAGCTGAGATTAAAACCTATTTTCTTCATGATATTACTAGAATTAAGGATGTTGAGATAGAAGAAGTCGTAGATATTCCAGAAGAATTAGTACATGAACTAAAAAAATTAGATGGTAAATAAGGATATATTATTGTAAAAAGTAATTGGACTCCATATAAATATTGGACTGCCCATTCGTGGTTTATAATCATGAAAAGGGCAGTTTTTTGCTTAGAAAATATCAATTTAAGGTATTATTGAAATGTTCAAATAAATAGGACATATTAAATCTATATAATAGATCTTTTTCCTTGAATTTCTATAAAATAGTAGGGCACATTTTTCGTATTTCTATTGCCATTTTAGAGATTATTGCCTATTATAATAAGATAGTATTTTAAAATAACCTAAGAAAATGAAGTATTTAAAAGATATAGGAGCTGATATTGTGGCAGAGCACGTACTCGATAAGGCAAAACAATGTTTGCAATGTAAAAATCCAAGATGCGAACAAGGTTGCCCTATAAATACACCAATAAAAGAAATGATTCGACTACTTTTAGAGGGTGATATTCATGAAGCTGGAAAGATGGTATTTGAAAATAACCCATTGTCCATCGTATGTTCTCTCGTATGTCCCCACGAAAGACAATGCGAAGGAAACTGTATCAAAGGAATTAAATCAAATCCTGTTAAAATAGGGGATATAGAGCATTATATTTCCGATTATAATTTGGAGCTATTGGATTTAAAACCGGCAGAAAAGCAAAGCGGTAATATTGGCATTATAGGTTCTGGGCCAGCAGGAATCACAATCGCATTGATATTGGCTCTCAGAGGATACAGTGTAACCATATTTGAATCGAGAGAGAAAATCGGGGGTATGCTCAGATATGGTATTCCTGAGTTCCGATTATCTAGAAACATACTGGACCGAATTCAACGATGGCTAACAGATCTAGGTGTTGTGATTCGTCCCAATACTTTAATTGGTTCCAAACTAACCATAGATGAACTTCTAAGAGATGGCTTCGATGCACTTTTCATCGGAACTGGTGTATGGCAGCCGAAAAAGTTGGATATTCGAGGTGAAAGCTTAGGTCACGTTCATTTTGCAATCGATTACCTAAGAAATCCAGACGTGTACAATTTAGGGAAAAAGGTGTGCGTCATAGGGGCAGGTAATGTAGCCATGGATGTTGCCCGAACTGCTGTTAGAAAAGGTGCAAAGGAAGTAACCATTATGTATCGAAAAGGCATTGAAGAAATGACAGCGACAAAGCATGAAATAGAATATACGAAGATCGATGGCGTTCGATTTGAGCTTTATAAAGCACCTCTTGAGATTACAGCAGAGGGCGTAATTTATACGGAAACAGAAAAGATAGAAGATGAAAAAGGAGTCCGATTTGCGACAATTAAAGGATCGGAAAAACTATTCCAGTGCGACTCTGTAATGATTGCCATCAGCCAAGGGCCTAGAGCTAATATCATATCTACAACCACAGGGATTGAAGTGAATTCACAGGGATTAGCGATCGTAGATGAAAATGGAATGACCACAAGGGAGGGCGTTTTTGCAGCAGGAGATGTTGTTACAGGGGCAAAAACCGTTGTAAATGCTGTAAAATACTCAAAGCATATTGCCGATGCAATCGGAAATTACGTTGATAAGAGATATCATGAAAACAAGGAGAATTAGGGCGGGGCACCCTTAAATTCTCCTTTATTTTCAATGGATATAAAGCTTTGAGCGTGGAAGTAGACATATTATTGTTCTAAGAGTAGATATTTTTGACAGTGAATCAAAAGTTAAAATATTCTAAAAATACCGATGTTAAAAAAATATCAAAAGTTGAAAAGGGATGTTAAAAGAGGTATGATAAGGTCATAGGGTATTAATAAATACATACAGGATCAGATGAAAATAACGAGAGATATTCTTACTGGAATAGCCGAAGAAGCAATATAGAAGATGCCATTCTTCCATAGAATCTTTCAGGCAAAAGGATCGTTATTGGATGAATCTCTGGAGAGACCGTAAACGCGGCGCCGTAGGAGAAATACTTTTTAGTGTAGAAACTCTCAGGCACAAATACAGAGGAGCATGATGGCAGGTTTTCTTACTATTCCATTGTGGTTCTTGTTTTTTTACCTGTTGATATAGTGAGAATTTTAAGAAGATATATGCATTTGTATAGCCGGCCATATCCGTCCTATTATGTGAATATTATATATAAAACTATGCATATTATATAGTCGTAATGACTACAATTCTATTGATATAGTGTCTTACTATACCACGTAAGATTTACGACTGATTTTATTAAAAACATATATTTCTATGTTTCTTAAGGATTCATAATTTTGTATAAAAGGAGGATGTATTCATGACAGAGCTTAAAAGAACACCACTGTTTGATGCACATAACAGATATGGTGGAAAATTAGTGGACTTTGCAGGATGGGAAATGTCTGTACAATTTGAAGGCTTAACAGCAGAACATGAGGCAGTTCGAAACGCAGCAGGAATATTTGATGTATCCCATATGGGAGAAATTGAAGTGAGAGGAAAAGATGCAGAGGCCTTTGTTCAGTATTTAGTTACCAACGATGTGGCTGCATTAGAGGACAATCAGATTGTATATACATTTATGTGTTATCCAGATGGTGGCATCGTAGATGATCTGTTGGTATATAAGTTTAACAAAGAATATTACTATCTGGTAGTAAATGCAAGCAACTCAGATAAAGATTTTGCTTGGATGAACGAGAACAAAGGGGCATACGATGTGGAGATTATCAACATCTCAGATAGCGTTTCCCAAGTAGCGGTTCAAGGACCAAAGGCTGAAGAAATTGTACAAGAACTGACAGATACAGATCTTTCGGAAATCCCTTTCTTTTATTTTAAAAATGATGTGGTGATTAATGGTGCCAATTGTCTAATTTCAAGAACGGGGTATACTGGTGAAGATGGCTTTGAAATCTATGTAGATAATGACAAAGTCGATGCTTTATGGGATAAAATCATTGAAGTTGGAAAAGACAGAGGATTGAAGCCAGCAGGATTAGGTGCCAGAGATACATTGAGATTTGAAGCGACTCTTCCGCTTTATGGTCACGAAATAGACAAGGATATTTCTCCTTTAGAGGCTGGACTTGGATTCTTCGTTAAGTTAAATAAAGAAAACTTTATTGGAAAGGATGCGCTTGTCCGCCAGAAGGAAGAGGGTCTGAAAAGAAAAGTAGTCGGCTTTGAAATGAAGGAAAATGGTATCCCAAGACAAGGGTACGAGGTTAAAGTAGGCGACAAGGTGATTGGTGTTGTAACAACAGGGTATAATTCACCTACACTCAAAAAGAACATTGGATACGCTTTAATTGATGCAGAGTACGCAGCACTGGGTACGCCAATCGATATTCAAGTAAGAAAGAAAACACTAAAGGCAGAAGTGGTAAGCAAGAAATTCTATACAAGAAGTACTAAAAAATAAATTTAACATATAAATCAAAATCATCTCAAGGAGGAATAATTTATGAAAACTGTAGCAGGACTTTTATATTCAAAGGATCACGAGTGGGTAAAGGTAGAAGGAAATGAAGCTTATATTGGTATTACAGATTTTGCACAGCACGCTTTAGGTGAAATCGTATTCGTTGAATTACCAGAAGTTGACGATGAAATTGCACAAGGAGATGCTTTCAGCGTAGTTGAATCTGTAAAGGCAGCATCAGACGCTTATTCACCGGTTTCAGGAAAGGTTTTAGAAGTAAATGAAGAATTAGACGGTGCACCAGAGCTTTTAAATGAAGATGCTTTTGCAAACTGGATCATTAAAGTTGAATTAACAAACCCTTCTGAGCTTGAAGGATTACTGAGCGATAAAGAATACGCAGAATTCTGTGAAAAGGAGGCATAATATGCACAGGTACATACCTAATACAGATGCTGACACCAAGCGAATGCTGGAAGTTATAGGAGTAAATAACCTAGAGGATTTATTTAACGATATACCTAAAGAGCTTCAATTAGGTAGGGAACTAGATTTAGAAGGACCATATTCTGAAATGGAAATCCTTCGTCATATGAAAGAGTTAAGCGGTAAAAACACAAATATCGATGAGTTGACTTGCTTCTTAGGGGCCGGCGCTTATGATCACTATATTCCGAGTATAATTAAGCATTTAGCAGGAAGATCAGAGTTTTTCACAGCATATACACCGTATCAGCCTGAAATCAGCCAAGGTACGCTGCAAGCAATATTTGAATATCAAACCATGATCTGTAACTTAACAGGCATGGACGTAACCAATGCGTCTATGTACGACGGCGCAACTGCTTGCGGAGAGGCAGCAGTAATGGCAGCAGATAACACGAGACGTAAATCCATCGTTGTTTCTTCAACAGTTCATCCAGAGGTACGGAAAGTATTAAAGAACTATGTAGAGCTTAGAGACATCGAGTTGGTAGAAGTGAATATGGCGGAAGGCGTAACAGATATCGATCATTTAAAATCTTTAGTAAGTAAAGAAACTGCTGCTGTTATCATTCAGAGCCCGAACTTCTTCGGTATTATAGAGGACCTTACAGAAGCTGAGAAAATCATCCATGAAAACAAAGGACTGCTGATTAGCTATGTAGATCCGATTTCCTTAGGAATATTAAAAAGCCCCAGCGAATTAGGCGTAGATATTGTTGTTGGAGAGGGTCAATCCTTAGGAAGTAGCTTAAACTTCGGAGGACCATACCTAGGATTCCTAGCGACAACTTCTAAACTGATCCGAAAAATGCCCGGTAGAATCATTGGTCAATCCAATGACATAGATGGCAAGAGAGCTTTCGTTCTTACACTGCAAGCAAGAGAGCAACATATCCGAAGATATAAGGCGACTTCAAATATCTGTTCCAACCAAGGTTTAGTAGCATTGATGGCTTCCATGTATTTAACGATTTTAGGTAAAAAAGGGATCAAAGAAGTTGCAATGCAAAGTACACAAAAAGCCCATTATGCATTTAATGAACTTACAAAGAGTGGAAAGTTTAAACCATTATTCAACAAGCCTTTCTTTAAAGAGTTTGCCTTAACAAGTGACCTAGATCCTACTCAGGTGAACAAGGAGCTACTTAAAAACGGTATTCTTGGCGGATATGAGCTTAGAAAAGAATATGCAGAAATGGAAAATGGCTTATTACTGTGCGTAACTGAAAAGAGAACGAAGGAAGAAATCGATAAACTAGCTAAAGTAATGGAGGTGATATAATGAAGTCAGATTACAATAAACTAATATTTGAGATTTCTAAGGAAGGTAGAAAAGCCTATAGCTTACCGAAATGTGACGTAGAGGAAGTAAATCTTGAAAGCCTAATCCCGAAAGAATTTTTAAGTGATAAAGAATTAGATTTACCGGAGGTAAGTGAAGTGGATGTTATCAGACATTACACTCAATTATCCAACAAGAACTATGGTGTTGATACGGGATTCTACCCATTGGGCTCTTGTACCATGAAATACAATCCGAAGCTCAATGAAGATATGGCGGTGCTTCCTGGATTTGCAAATATCCATCCATATCAGCCTGAGGAAACTGTGCAAGGTGCTTTAGAGCTAATGTACAAATTAGATAAAATGCTTGCAGAAGTAGCAGGGATGGAACGAATGACCCTTCAACCTGCAGCAGGTGCTCACGGTGAGCTTGTAGGGTTAATGGTTATCAAAGCTTACCATAAGAAGAGGGGCGATCTTAAGAGAACGAAGATTATCATCCCGGATTCTGCCCATGGAACAAATCCAGCCAGTGCAGCTGTTGCTGGCTTTGATGTTGTTGAAATTAAATCAAATCCAGATGGCTCTGTGAACATTGATAGCCTAAAATCTGCTTTAAGCGATGAAATCGCTGGTTTAATGTTAACAAACCCAAGTACCTTAGGATTATTTGAAACAAATATCAAGCAAATTGCAGATCTAGTTCATGATGCAGGTGGATTGCTATACTATGATGGTGCCAATATGAACGCAATTATGGGTGTAACAAGACCAGGCGATATGGGATTTGACGTTATTCATTATAATATACATAAAACATTCTCCACACCCCACGGTGGTGGCGGACCTGGAAGCGGACCTGTTGGTGTTAGAAAAGATTTGGTTGAATTCCTTCCTTCTCCTGTTATTGAGAAAAAAGGAGAGGAATACGTACTAGATTACGACAGACCATATTCTATCGGTAAAATCAAGAGCTTCTATGGACACTTTGGAATTCTAGTTAGAGCCTATACCTACATTCTTTCCTATGGACCAGCATTGAGAGAAGTTAGTGAAAAGGCAGTTTTAAATGCCAACTACATGATGCATAAGCTTAAGGAAAAATACTATCTACCAATAGAACAGGTATGCAAGCATGAGTTCGTATTGGGTGGTTTAAATGAAGATATTTTAGGTGTTTCTACATTGGATATTGCAAAACGTCTTTTAGACTACGGATATCATCCACCAACCATTTACTTCCCACTGATTGTAAATGAAGCCATGATGATAGAACCAACAGAAACAGAAAGTGTAGAAACCTTGGATCAATTTATCGATGCATTGAATAAAATTGCAGATGAAGCAAAGGAAACACCGGAGCTATTAAAAAATGCACCACACCATACCCATGTAAGAAGAATCGATGAAGCAAAGGCTGCAAGAAACTTAATCGTGAAATGGGAAAGAGAACAATAAAATTATAAAACTTACAAAGAACTAGGCGCTTTCCTAAAGCACCTAGTTCTTTCATTTTAATGCAGGACTTTCAATTTACGGACGGTTCCACTATAATTAACATATAAGCAAAACATGGATAGGAAGGGGTGGCGAAGTGAAAAAGAAGTTAGCGATTCTATGCTATAGCAATGGAACTTTAGAAATATATTACGAGCAGATTCAAAGCCTCTTTCAGGATAATTTGATTATTGAAAAATACTGTCTGGAGAATGGGCCAATTCAAAAGGAGATCGTAGCCGATTTAATTTTACTGCCTTCCTTCGACGCCTTTGAGAAAGTAAGACATCTGATAAAAAAGGTGGATAAGGTTCTATTTGCAGATCGAACGATTTCAAAAGGTGGTTTAGATAAGATGATGGACATTGAAGAGGGAACAGAAGCATTTTTCCTAGACGAAAGCATGGAGATGTCCAAGCAAATGGTATCCACACTCTATGAAATTGGAGTGGATCATATGAATCTGACCCCTATTTGTCCAACGACAGAGGGTAATTTTAAAGAGAAAATGATCATCGTTTTAGGTAAATCTAGTAACATTCCTCTGAACACCACAAATATCCTCAATATTGGCAACAGTCTTTTAGATATTAATACCATCATTGAAATTGGCGTTCGATTGGATTATTTACATATATTAAATCGACAGAACATCGGAAAGAGCTATAAGGAAATTGCAACGGCCAATTACGGACTCTCTCGAATTCTAGGCATGACGAACATGTCGGAGGGGCAATTGGATATACTCTTGCAGGTCATTGACGATGGCTTAATAGGTATTGATGCCAAGGGAAGTATCTTTTTATATAATGAAAACGCAGGAGAAATAGTGGGTTATACAAGGGAAGATGTGGTTCATAGAGATGGTATTCTGCTGTTTCCTCAAATTCCTTTTAAGGATGTCCTAGAAAATCTAAGGTCTGTAAGAGAGATCTTAATTAAGATCAATGGCGTGGATTTAATCGTATCTGTAGATCCTATCGTCCACTCCGAACGATTATATGGTGCTGTGGCCATTATTCGAAGGTTCAGCGATGCAGAGAGTCAGCAGCATCGATTGAGAGCAAAAGTTATAGGCAAGGGTCATAAGGCAAAATATAACTTTGGGGACATCGTTGGAGAAAGCGAGAACATAAAGAAAACCATAGAGATCGCAAAGCGGATGGCAAGGTCCAATTCCTCCATATTGATCACTGGGGAAAGCGGCACTGGAAAAGAATTGTTTGCACAGGCAATTCATAATAACTCCAAAAGAAGAAATTTTCAGTTTGTCGCCATCAATTGTGGTGCCCTACCAGAAAGCCTTTTGGAAAGTGAGCTTTTTGGATATGAAGAAGGTGCTTTTACCGGTGCTAGAAAAGGAGGAAAGTCAGGATTATTCGAGCTTGCCCATAACGGCACCTTATTTTTAGATGAAATAGGGGAGATGCCGCCCAGCCTTCAGATGAGGCTGCTGAGGGTTCTTCAAGAGAGAGAGGTCATGCGCCTGGGCGGAGATAGCATCATCAATGTGGATATTCGAATTATTGCTGCAACCAATAAGAATCTGAAAGAGATGATGGCAACGGGAGGATTCAGAGAAGATCTATATTACAGATTGAATGTCCTACCTCTAAAGATTCCACCTTTAAGATCTAGGAAAAAGGATATTGAAACCCTAGTAGATCGGTTTAGAGCAGAGTTTAGAGGGTCCTTCGTTTTATCTCAAATGGCAAAGGATGTACTTTTATCCTACAACTGGAAGGGAAATGTAAGGGAGCTAAAAAACTATATAGAATACTTGGTGAGTCTAGAAATAAAAGAAGTCGATGTAAAAGATCTGCCCTTTGAAATTTTTGAAGAGGTGGAAGGAAATATTCTTCTAGAGGAGGATGCGGAAGCCATCGTCAGCTCTGAAGAAAGAAATATTTATAATGACTTGAAGGAAGATGCAGGAAAAGACCTACCGAAGTATATTTTTATATTAGAGGAATTGGAAAAAGCGTTCTTAAGCAATAAAAGGTTGGGACGAAGAAGCCTACTGACTATTGCCAAACAGAAGAAAATGTTCCTAGGAGAACAGGAAATTCGGAACATGCTCCTTTATTTAGAAAGCAAGGGCATGGTAGAGGTTTATAAAGGACGGGGCGGTACCCTGATTACGGATCGGGGGAAAAATATTTTAAACTATTATGCAAAGAGCAAAGGGTTTAATGGGTAGGGTTATTCACCCTTTAATCCCTATTATTTTTGTAATCCTACCAAAAAAGTAGCAAAAATGGACAAAAAGTCTAAATATTTAGTTAAATTGAATTGGCATAGAAATTGCACATATTGTAATAAGATGAATTATTAAATTAAAACTACTATCCATTTCAAATTGAATCGAAATAGAAGGGGGATACAAAATGAAACAGTTACTTACAGGTAATGAGGCAGTTGCCCGTGGTGCATACGAAGCAGGGATTACATATGCAGCGGCTTATCCAGGTACGCCCAGTACAGAAATACTAGAGAACATTGCACCCTACAAGAAGGAAATCATAGCAGAATGGGCACCCAATGAAAAGGTAGCCTTAGAATCGGCGATTGGGGCATCCGTTGTAGGTGCAAGAGCACTGGCTGCAATGAAGCACGTGGGCGTAAACGTTGCTGCCGACCCATTGTTTTCTTATGCATATACAGGAGTGAATGGGGGCTTGGTATTGGTTTCAGCCGATGATCCAGGGTGTCATTCCTCCCAGAATGAGCAGGACAACAGACTGTATGCCAAGTTTGCAAAGGTAGCAATGGTAGAACCAAGTGATAGTCAAGAGTGTAAAGACATGGTAAAGGCTGCTGTAGAAATCAGTGAACGTTTTGATACCATCGTCATCTTAAGAATGACAACGAGAATCTGCCACGGTAAGGGCGTCGTTGAGTTTGGTGAAAGAGAAGAAGTAGGGCTAAAGCCTTATGTGAAAAACCCTCAAAAATATGCAACAGTACCAGCCAATGCAAGGGCTCTAAGATTTGTAGTAGAGGATCGATTGGCAGCGTTAGAGAAATTCTCCAATGAAACAGACTTGAACTTCTTTGAATGGAATGATAAGAAAATTGGCATTATTTCATCCAGCGTATCCTACCAATATGCCAAGGATGTATTTGGTGATACAGTTTCTTATCTAAAGCTGGGCTTTACCCATCCACTTCCAATGGATAAGATCAAGGAGTTTGCCAAAGAAGTAGAAACGCTTTACGTAATAGAAGAGCTAGAGCCATATATTGAAGATCAAATAAAAGCAGCAGGAATTCACTGTATTGGTAAGGATAAAATTACAGGAATTGGTGAGCTGAATCCGGATATTATCGCAAAGTCTTTGCTTGGTGAAGAAAGGGAAATGGTGGACTACGATAGAAGCATTGCAGTAAACAGACCGCCAACACTTTGTGCAGGATGTCCGCACAGAGGATTCTTCTATGAGCTTAGCAAGAAAAAAGACATCATCGTGAACGGCGATATCGGATGTTATGGCTTAGGGGTAGCGCCGCCGCTGAGCACTGTAGATACCATTATTTGTATGGGCGCAAGTGTTAGCATGGCCCATGGTGCTCAAAAGGTATTAAACAGGCATGATGTCAATAAGAGAATGGTGGCGGTTATCGGCGATTCTACTTTCTTTCATACAGGTATAAATTCACTGATGGATACGATGTACAATAGAGGGAATACGATTAATGTGATCTTAGACAATAGAATTACAGGAATGACAGGACATCAAGAAAACCCAGGAACGGGATACACCCTTCAAGGAATGCCAACAAAGGAAATCGACATTACGGCTTTATGCAAGGCTATTGGCGTGGAGCACGTAAGAACCATCAATCCTTTAGACCTGAAAGAAGGCAAAGAAGCCTTAGAATGGGCAATGGCATTGGATGAGCCTTGTGTTATTATTACGAGATGGCCATGTGTACTAAAGAGCTTATCTCCTGAAGATAAGAAGGAGTTTGGGGACTATAAAGGTCTATGTGAAGTGAACCACGAAAAATGCATTGGATGTAAAATGTGTATCAAAACCGGTTGTCCTGCACTTCGATTCGATAAAGAAACAAAAAAAGTGACCATCGATAAGACGCAATGTGTAGGCTGTACCGTTTGCCTTCAAGTTTGTCCAGTAAAAGCAATCAGTAAGGTGGGTGAATAATATGTCAGAAGTTAAGAGTCTATTATTAGTTGGCGTTGGCGGACAAGGGACGATTCTTGCGAGTAAAATATTATCGGCAGGTCTACTGGATGCTGGCTACGATGTTAAAATGTCAGAGGTTCACGGTATGGCGCAGAGAGGTGGCAGCGTGACCACACAGGTTCGATACGGTAAGAAGGTTCATGCACCAATTATCGGAAAGGGTCAAGCGGATATTCTAGTTTCATTTGAGGCCATGGAAGCCCTTCGGTGGTTAGAGTTTTTAAATCCTAAGGGTAGAGCTGTCGTGAATGACTTTAAAATTCCATCGGCACCAATTTTAATGGGGAATGTGGATTATCCAGAGGGTGTCATAGAAACAATAAAAGAAAAAGTGAATACCAGTATATTAGACGCAGGGCAAATAGCAGAACGCATCGGCAACCCAAAAACGATGAATATTGTACTTTTAGGCGCTTTGGTTAAGGCGATGGGACTGACAGACATTGACTGGGAGAAAGCTATCCGAGAAAATGTAAAAGAGCAATTTGTAGAGATTAATATCAAGGCCTTTGAGGAAGGTATGAAGGCTGTAGCGTAGTAAAAGAATCCACATTATTTAAGGGAGGAAATTCAGTGTCTTTTAAAATACTAGCGATCAACCCAGGTTCAACTTCAACAAAAATAGCAATCTATGAGGATACAAAGGAGATATCTAAAAAGAATATTGAGCATCCAAGTGATGAAATTGCAAAGTACAACAAAATTACAGATCAATATGAAATGAGATACAAACAAATCCTAAGCTTTTTAGAGGAAAATAATTTTGATATCAAGAGTCTTTCTGCCGTTGTAGGTAGAGGAGGTCCGCTGCCGCCAGTACGCTCTGGTGCATATAAAGTAAACGATGCCATGGTAGATCGACTAAAGAATAGACCGATTATTGAGCATGCATCGAACCTAGGCTCTATCATAGCGAAGGAAATCGCAGATTCTATCGGTGTCAATGCTTATATCTACGATTCTATCTCTGTAGATGAATTAGATGATATTGCAAGAATTTCAGGTTTGGCAGAGATCGAAAGACAGAGTTTAACCCATTGCTTGAACATGAGAGCTGCGGCCATAAAGACTGCTGGTAATATAGGAAAGGCCTATAAGGATTGTAACTTTGTGGTGGCGCACTTAGGTGGAGGTATTTCCTTAAGTGCCCATCGCCAAGGAAAGATGGTGGATATGGTATCCGATGTTGAGGGGCCATTTTCTCCAGAAAGAGCAGGGGTTTTGCCGACGGATAAGCTTGTCAGCATGTGCTATACCACAGAGCAATCTGTTGTAAATAAAAAGCTGAGGGGTAAAGGTGGTTTAGTATCCTATCTCAATACCAACAGCGCCTTAGAGGTACAAGATCGAATCGATAATGGTGATGAGTACGCAAAGCTTGTTTATGAAGCCATGGCGTATCAAATCGCCAAAGCCATTGGTCAGCTTTCTGTGGTATTGGAGGGAAATATCGATCGAATTATATTAACTGGTGGTATTGCATATTCAAAAATGCTGATGGATTGGATTGTAAAAAGAGTATCGTTCATTGCGCCAATAGAAATTCTACCTGGAGAAAATGAACTAGAATCCTTAGCCCTTGGAACCTTACGAGTACTAAAGGGAGAAGAAGAAGCATACGAATATGATTTAGATTAATCTATAATTTTGAGGGGAGTGTCGTTGATATGACTACAAATTTATTTAGAAAAGAGCTGGAGGTTTTAAAGCCTTATGTACCGGGAAAACCAATTGAAGAGGTGCAGAAAGAATACGGCATCGATCAGATCGAGAAATTAGCATCTAATGAAAATCCGTTAGGACCTTCTCCAAAGGCTGTGGAAGCAATTATGAGAGAAGTTCAGCACATTAATATTTATCCAGATGCTTATGCAATGAAGCTGAAAGAGGAAATTGCTAAAAGAACCAATTTAACTCATGAAAATATCATTACAGGAAATGGTGGAGAGCAGATTATACAACTCATAGCGCAGACTTTTATCAATCCTGGAGACGAAGCGATTATGGCAGATACTACATTTGGTCTATACGAAACAAGTGTGCTGAATATGAAGGGTGTACCTGTTATTCTTCCGTTAAAGGACTACAAACATGATTTAGATGGATTTGTTGAGAAAATCAATGAAAATACAAAGATCATCTATATCTGTAATCCAAACAACCCTGTCGGTAATATCTTAAGCAAAGAAGAAATGGAAGGTTTCGTTGCAAGGGTTCCAGAAAATGTGGTGATTGTATTGGATGAAGCATATTACGATTACGCAAAAGTGAATCCAGAGTACCCAGAGTCTTTGGATGTCTTAGCAAAAAGACCGAATACTGTGATCCTAAGAACCTTCTCTAAGGTAGGCGGTATTGCAGGCGTAAGGGTAGGGTATGCTCTTACATCAAAGGAAATTGCATCTCAAATGAGCAAGGTAAAAGATGTATTTAACGTAAATATACTAGCTCAGGCTGCTGCTTTAGGCGTGTTAGAAGATACAGAGCATATAGAGAAAACAGTGAAGCTGAATTATGAATCCCTAGGGATGATGGAAAAGTATTGTGAAGAAAATGATCTGGAGTATATAAAATCCAATGCAAACTTTATGTTTATGAATATAGGGACACATTCTAAGCCTGTATTTGAAGAGCTGATGAAGCAAGGAATCATCATAAGACCGGGATTCCTATGGAAGTGGGATAACTGGATTCGAGTAAGTACAGGAACATTAGAGCAAACAGAGAAGTTCATCGATAAGCTGGATGGCATCCTAAATAAAGGAACATGCTGCTGCGGCTAATAAATAATTTGATACGGTAGAAATAAGGTGGCATTCCATGGGATGCCACCTTATTTTAATGGTTTACTGCAATGAGGACATTTTTTAGGGAAGATATGGTATCTTCCAATAGCTTTTTTACAATAAGGACATCTTCGTAAAAGAACGACAGCAATGATAAGCACCGTAGATAGAGTTAAAAGAAATTCCATTACTCTATATAGCCTTGGGTTGGTGTGTTGAGACAATAAAGCAAAAATAAAGAGCATAGGAACTGAAACTAGAGCTAAGGTCGTCACATATATGAGGATCGACTCTCTTTTTTGGAATTTCTTTTTATTGTGATCATCATCTTGCTTCATATAGATTCTCCTTTACGCTACATAATGAAGTTTAAGTTCATGTGAATGGCGCATCCCACCCACATAAATATTTAGATTATAAAATTAGTATATCAAAAATAGTAGGACTTGGAAGGAAATTGAAAGGAAAAGGAGAACTTTATTATAAAATATTTTATTCGGAATCCATTTAAATTTAATACACATACGATAGAGTAACTATACTATTAGAAACAGCAGAAAGGAGTGATGCAATGAACCAAGACAGAGAAAAAATCAATGGATTGATCGAGTATGTGAAGGGCATAAAAGATAATTTAAACGGGGCAGAGCTTTACTTAAAGTACAAAAGTGATATTGAAAATGTGAAGCCCCAAGAAGCTTTTGAAGTATTTTATGCATTACTAGAGGAAGGAATGGAGCCTAAAGAAGTTCTAGTTTTTTTAGATAAGATCATCAATGTCTTCTATAAAAGCCTGTCCCATCACCAATGGGAGAGACCTGCAAATGATAATTTTCTAGTGGATTTAATTCTTGAGAATGAGGCTCTTTTTGAAAGGGCAGAAGAGATAAAAATAGACTTAAAGGAAGAAAATTTAGAGATAAAGAAAGAAAAGCTGATTCCTAAGGTTAAGGCTCTTGAAGCGATCAAACACCACTATTTAAAAAAGGAAAATATCTTATTTCCTTATTTAGAAAAAACCATGGAGAAGTTCCATGGATTAAAAATTATGTGGGCATTACATGATGAAGTAAGAAATCGAATTCAGGAGACTGTAAGTATTCTCCAATCAAAGGAAAGTGATGAAAAAGAGGTCAATGGCGTCATCGGAAAGCTATTCTTTGGAATCTTAGGGGTAGCGAAGAAAGAGAATTTAATTCTTTTTCCAGCCGCAAGCGAGGTCTTAAGCCCTCAGGATTGGTACGACATGCATAAGCAAAGTCTGGAGTATGAATTTTCCTTCATAGAAAAAGCAAAAGAAGAGATCGAAATGTATCGCACAGATTCAGAGGGACGAACTGAGGTTTTCGAAGGAGAATACAAGCTGAAAACAGAAACGGGAGAATTGAGCCTCGAGCAGGTTGCAATGATTTTCAATGCATTGCCAGTAGATATGACCTTTGTAGATGAAAACAACAAGGTAAGATACTTTACGCGACCGAAGGATCGAATATTTCCTCGTTCTCCTGCGATTATCGGAAGGGATGTCAACAACTGTCACCCACCGGATAGTGTCCATATTGTCCAAAAAATCATAGAAGGGTTTAGAACTGGACAAAAGGATTCTGCAAAGTTTTGGATTGAGTTAAAGGGAAAAATGATCTTAATACAATATTTTGCACTAAGAGATGCGAAGGGCATCTATCGTGGAACCTTAGAAGTGAGTCAAGATATAACCGAAATACGAGGATTGGAAGGGCAGAGAAGATTGCTAGATTGGGATTAAGGAGAGTCATGCTTTTAGATTTTGAATTAGAGCTCAGATTCTACACTCAATCATGATCGTGATGCAACAATCCATACGTAGATGAGAAATTTCGAAGAAAGAGGTGGACCCATGTCAAAATTTTATACTGAAATATCCAAATACTATGATTATATATTTCCTACGGGGAAAGCACAGCTTCAGTTAATTAAAAAAATTGTGGGAGAGGCACCAAAAAATATTTTAGACGTAGCCTGCGGCAGTGGTGGTTATGCCAAATCCTTAAACGATAGTGGACACCAGGTTACTGCCATAGACTTAGACCAAGAAATGGTACAAGCATTAAAAGCGAGGGATACAGGCATCGATGCTCGTGTGCTCAATATGTTAGATATAGAAGTGCTAAACAAAACCTTTGACTTGATTTTTTGCATCGGTAATTCTGTAGTACATCTCAATAATAACGAGGAAATCTACGAATTTCTAAAATCATGTAAAAACAGCTTGAAGGAAAATGGCCATTTATTAATTCAAATCGTGAATTACGATAGAGTTTTGGCTCAAGATGTAAAACAATTACCGACAATAAAAAATGAAGATGTTCCTTTAGTTTTTGAGCGATATTATGACTATTGGCCAGAGCAACATAAAATAAATTTTAGAACCATACTAAGAGTAAACGAAAATGTATTAGAAAATAGTGTTCTGCTTCATCCAATAAAATCTACAGAGTTTGTAGGCTTATTAGAGGAATTAGGATTTCAAGATATTCAGCTTTATGGAAGCTTCAATCAGGAGGCATACGACCCAATGGTCTCTTTTCCATTGATTATGGTAGCAAAGAAATAATAGGGATAGAGTTGGAAATCTATATTTTTTACTATGTAGACGAGGATATTCACGATTTCAGTTCTAAGAGACTCAAAGGAGGCCTTAAGTTGAAAAAGCTGATCATACTGGTTTTGTCTATAACTATGGTTTTAGCTGGTTGTTCTGGTCATAAGGATGCTTCACAGCGATTTAAAAAAGATAATTTCAAGAGTGTTGTAATCGGCAACGGCAAGATGTTAAAGCTTGTGATGGATGACGAGGATACTAAAGCCTTAGTCGATTTGTTCAATACTATGGTGCTTAAGGAGATGGATAAGAACCTTAAGGAGGAGCCATTCATAAAGGTCCACTTTTTCGGCAACGATGCTGAGGATACCATATCCATTGTTTTTTTAGGTGAAAAAGTATTTTCTCAAAAAGAATGGTATGCTGTTGACCTTGAGTTTACTAAGAAACTATACAACTTCTATGAAGGACGAGCACTTTTGGAAGTAGAAGACGATACCTTGTTAGAAATCCAGGAAAAGAGGGCAGATAGAGCAAATCTAGATTGGAAGGAAGCGCTAGAAGGGACTTGGATTGTAGATGATACAACTGCTTTAACCTTTGATGAAGAGTTTCTATATCAAGGGGATTATAAACTTAAGTATGTAATTCATGAGGCTGAAGGCAATCGGCTTCTCATATCTGCTTATGGAATCCATGGACTTTTTACAAAGAATCAAAAGTTATTTGATATGGATATCATTTTTAGTGAGGATTTATGCAATGTTCAAACGCAGAAAATTGTTCCTCAATTTGGAACCAGAGACTTGGTTTTTCAAAATAATATGATATATCAAGATGAGGAAGGGAACATCTTAGGGGATCTTAGCTCCGTATTTTTTTCTGAAAATCTATTGAATTAATTTGTAAAGTTGATGAGAGAGTCTGACCCATCCTATAGCAGCCTACTGATATAAAAACCATGTAGAAAAGGAGTTGAATTCTCCCTGGCATACATGGTTTGATTCATTGAAATTTATAAATATTCGTTTTAGGACAATCCATTTGTATGCTAAATTATTTTGACCCCTAGAAGATGAACGACATCCACTGCTTGTAGTGGGCTGATTTTAACGCCTTGAAGCTCTTTATAAGTGTCCGACACCATAATGCCGCCGATTTCACAGGCAGAAAGATCGATACCTTTTAATGGTGTCTTAAAGAAGTCCACGTTACTAAAATCCACTTCCTTTAAATCTGATTTTTTTAGCTTTACCTCTGAAAAGAAAGCATTTTTAAAGTTGCAGTGATGGATTGTGCACTTTTCCCATAGGGTTTCTGAGTAAATGGCATAACAAAAGGAACTGTTCAATAGGGTACTTTCCTTTATGGAGCTGCGGCTGAAATTTCCACCATCCCCTTTACAGCTTAATATTTCTGAATTTTTCCAATAACTCTCTGTAAAGATACAATTGGAAAAATTACAGTTGATAAAACGAGTAGCATAAAAACTAGCTTTCGTAAAATCACAATTTTCAAACGTACATTTTGTAAATTGAACAGATTCAAATTCAATTTTGGAAATATCAACACCGATGAGCAGCTCATCTTCAAAATTGCCATCACGGAGATATCGATCCTCCATTTGCGCATTTAAAATAATTTCCTCTAACATTCAATCACCGTCTACTTTCACTATGTAATCTATCTCATTATACTATAGTTTAGAGAAAAAGGGAGGTACAGCCTCTCTTTTAGCTCAAAGAAGAGCTCTCTATAACTTCATATATTTTCATGAACGGTAAATGTTTTGTCTATAAACTAAATTTAAATTAACTTATAGGATTGACATATGGTATAGAAGTCATTATAATAGTGATAATTTAATATTTACTTATCAAGAGAGGTGGAGGGAAAGGCCCTATGAAACCCAGCAACCTATATGCTTATCTGCATATAAGGTGCTAAATCCTACAGCATAGGCTGAGAGATAAGAATTACCTTATAGTAATAAATCTCTTGCAGCCAAAGAGATTTTTTTTATTGGCTCAAAATTGAATAAAACAACTTTTATCGAGAGAGGTGGAGGGAAAGGCCCTATGAAACCTCGGCAACCTGCAAACGTATTTGTTTGAAAAGGTGCCAATTCCTACTCTAAGTGAACTTAGAGAGAGATAAGAGGGAGTAATATATAAATTATAGAACCCCCTTTTATCTAAGGTTTTTACTTTGCATTAGATAGAAGGGGGGATTTTTTTATAGAGCAATTGGATTGAGGCATATTTATATAGAAAAATAAAACGGAGAGATTTTATAGAAATAATGGAGAAGGAGGAGTTCTCATGCAGATAAAAGAATTATTTAAAAGAAAGAATCTTGTTTTTTCCTTTGAGGTGTTTCCGCCGAAGGTGACATCTCCCATAGGAAGTATCTATGACACTTTAGAGGGGTTGCAGGATCTAAAGCCAGACTATATTAGCGTTACTTACGGTGCTGGTGGCAATGGCAACGATAATAGAACAGGCGAAATTGCAGCCATCATTAAAAATAAATATGGCATTGAGGCGCTGGCGCATCTGACCTGCATTGGATCCACCTTAGAGCAAACGAAGGGGGTTTTACAAGAACTAAGGGATAAAGGAGTTCATAATGTGCTGGCCTTAAGAGGAGATATACCGGAAGGATTTGAAGGGAAGGGAGAGCTAAAGAACTCTCAGGACCTAATTAGACTCATAAGAGAAGATCAAGGAAATCGGTTTGGCATTGCAGCAGCTTGTTATCCAGAAGGCCATGTGGAAGGAAAGAATGTAGATCAAGACATTGAAATACTAAAGCTAAAGGAGGAGGCTGGTGCAGATCACGCCATTACGCAGCTTTTCTTTGATAACAATTATTTTTACGAATTTTTAAATAAGGTAGAAGAGAAGGGGATTCAATTGCCCATTCAGGCGGGAATTATGCCTGTAACGAATAAAAAACAGATTGAAAGAATTGTTGCACTTTCTGGTGCAAATCTCCCAGTGAAATTTAAGAAGATTATGGAGAAATATGAGCATAATAAAGAGGCTCTGAGAGATGCTGGAATCGCCTATGCCTTGGATCAAATTGTAGATTTAATCTCCACAGGGGCTAGGGGAATCCACCTTTATACCATGAACAATCCCTATATTGCCAGAAGTGTAACAGAATCCATCCATTCCATACTAAAGAGTGTCAATAAAGAGAAGGAAGTTGTTTAGTTTCATAGAATAAGAATTAAAATAAAATAAGGTTGTGAGCATAATGAATCAAAGTCCCCAAAATAAATCGGAGGTCCTGCGTTATTTAGGATATAGTGGACAGGAAATAGATCATATTACAAATCGTATCATTGACGAATCCATGGAGGAAATGCAAAACCTCATAGAGGAAAGGTTCGTATACAAATTTTTTAATATCCTTAGAAAAAAGGATCATTTACTGCTAAAAAACACAGAATTTGAGCTGAGAGGGAATAGTATTCGAAAGCATTTAAGGGAAGCAAAGGACTGTATCTTAATGGCTATTACCTTAGGCAACGGGGTAGATGCTCGAATTCGATATTATGAGAAAGTCAGTATGGCGAAGGCATTAATTTTAGATGCTTGTGCTACGGTAGCCGTAGAGGAAATCTGTGATAAGGTCTGCGACAACCTAGAGCATATTGTAGCGGCAGAGGAAAAGACCTTAACCTGTAGATTCAGCCCAGGCTACGGCGATCTTCCCTTAAGTATACAGAAGAACTTTCTGGCTGTTTTAGATGCAGAGAAGTCCATTGGACTCAATGCCTCTTCCCATCATATATTGACACCGAGAAAATCTGTAACAGCCATTGTAGGCATTGTGCCTAGGAATAAGAGCGTAGAAAAAGTAGACAGTATCTGCCAAGGCTGTAATAAATACACCACCTGTACTTTTAAGCACTTAAAGTTTTAATCGTGTTTAAAATTGAGTGGGCCATAAATTTTGTGAGGTAGAGCGAACAAATTTTATTTTAAGAAAGGAGATGAGAAGTGTGAAAATCGTAAATAGGTTGAAGGATGGTACCTTAATATTCGATGGTGCCATGGGTACAATGCTACAGAACAGAGGATTAAAGCTGGGAGAACTTCCAGAGATGTTAAACTTTAGTGCGCCAGAGATTGTCATTGAAATTCATAAAAGCTATGTCGATGCAGGAGCTGATGTGGTTACGACCAACACCTTTGGAGCCAATGAATTGAAGCTGGCAGGAAGTCCATACACCGTAGAGGAAGTCATTCATAAAGCAGTAGTCAATGCAAGAACCGCATGTGAGGGTACGGATACTTACGTCGCCTTAGATATAGGACCCATTGGAGAGCTCCTAGCGCCCATGGGTACTTTAAGTTTTCAGGAGGCTTATGAGATTTTTAAAAGACAGGTGGTCCAGGGAGTAAAAAGCGGTGCAGACCTAATTTTAATTGAAACCATGACGGATTTATATGAAGCCAAGGCAGCGGTGTTGGCAGCCAAGGAAAACGCTAATGTTCCAGTATTTTGTACCATGAGCTTTGAAGCCAATGGCAGAACCTTTACAGGATGTACGCCAGAAGCCATGGTTCTCGTTTTAGAGGGCTTAGGTGTAAATGCCCTCGGTGTGAACTGCTCCTTAGGACCGAAGGAGCTGGGTCCAATTGTAGATCATATCTTAAAGATTGCAACAGTACCAGTAATGGTACAGGCCAACGCAGGACTTCCTACTGTGGTAGAAGGAAGGACCGTGTTTAATGTTTTGCCAGAGGATTTTGCCAGACATGGATGTAATTTTGTAGAGAAAGGCGTAAAGATAGTAGGCGGCTGCTGTGGTACGACGGATCGATATATTGAGGGTTTAAAAGAGGTTTTAAAGGATCGGCAACCTGGAAAAATAGAGGCTGCAACCTTGACGGGGGTCTGTACGCCTACCAAGGTAGTAGAAATTCAGGGTGTGAGGGTAATCGGAGAGCGAATTAACCCAACAGGGAAGAAGCTGCTGAAGGAAGCCTTAAGAAGCGGCAATTTAGATTATATTTTAAGAGAAGCCATTGCTCAAGTAGATGCAGGAGCTCATATTTTGGATGTAAATGTAGGACTTCCAGAGATCAATGAGGAAGAGATCATGGAGAAAATTGTTCAAGAGATTCAATCCATATTGGATGTACCCCTTCAGATCGATTCTACCAATCCAAAAGCCATCGAAAAAGGATTGAGAATTTATAATGGTAAGGCCATCGTCAACTCTGTCAATGGAGAAGACAAGGTTTTAGAAAGAATCCTGCCCATTGTAAAGAAATACGGTGCCGCCGTTGTAGGCCTTACCTTAGATGAAAGAGGAATTCCAAAAACAGCAGAGGCGCGATTTGAAATCGCAGAAAAGATTGTAGATAGGGCCTTATCATATGGGATTAAAAGAGAGGATGTTTATATCGACTGTTTAACCTTAACGGCTGCGGCCCAACAGGAAGAGGTTCAAGAAACCTTAAAGACCATCCAGTTGGTAAAGAAGCACTTGAATGTAAAGACTGTATTGGGTGTATCCAATGTGTCCTTTGGGCTACCCAACCGGGATCTTTTAAATCGAACCTTTTTAGCTGCCAGTATATTTGCTGGGTTGGATCTCCCAATTATCAACCCATTGGATCAAGGGATGATGGAAACCATCGTGGCTTCTCAGGTTTTATGGAATCAGGATAAGAGCGCAGAGGCCTATTTAAAATACCACCAGAATCAGCCAAAGACAGAGGTGGGTTCAAAGCCTAAGATGGCGCAGTCTCAAGAGGATCTGTTCAATATGATCATCAAAGGTATCAGAGATGAGGCAAAAATCGCTACGGAAAACCTGCTTCAAGAAAAAGCACCCCTCGATATTGTGAATCAATACATTGTTCCTGCTTTAGATTTCGTAGGAGAGCGATACGAAAAGGGCGATTTATTTCTACCGCAGTTGATACAGTCGGCAGAAACGGTGAAAAGCGCCTTTGAGGTGATCAAAAAGAAGCTAAAAGAGAATGCCCATAGCGATATCTCCAACGGAAAAATTCTACTGGCTACAGTGAAGGGCGATATCCACGATATTGGGAAAAATATTGTGAAGGTTCTTCTTGAAAATTATAACTATGAGATTATCGATTTGGGCAGGGACGTTCCAAAGGAAAAAATCGTGGAAGAAGTTGTGAAGAATAAGATTAAGCTGGTAGGGCTCAGTGCCTTAATGACTACAACCGTAAAGAACATGGAGGAAACCATAGAAGCTCTAAAGAAAATGGACCCAGAATGCATTGTCATGGTAGGCGGTGCTGTTTTGAATCCTGAATATGCAGAAATGATTAAAGCGGATTACTACGCTAAGGATGCCAAGGATGCCGTTGCTATAGCCAAGAATATATTGGGGTAGCCATAAGAAAACGGATAGATAATGAAGAATTTCACTAGATGATAAAAGGATGTAAAACCCTGTACAAAGAAGTCTTGTTCTCTATACAGGGTTCATTTTATTTTTTATCGAACCGAACATTCCCAGAGGAGGTTGATATTTTGATTTCCTTACTGCCAGCGCCTATTTTGCCATGAAATTTTCGATTGGCATTCTCCGCTACGACCATCGGAATATTGGTTGTAAAAGAGCCAGAAGAAGTAGAGCCGAGGATGTTATAGCTTAATTGTTCGCTACACTTTAGTGAAATATCTCCAGAAGAAGTAGAGAGTGCCATATCTTCAGAAGTTTCTGCAATACCTAAGCTCAGATCTCCAGAGCTACTGCTCATACGTAATTTTCCAATAGGGTTGCTCATATCAATATCTCCAGAGGAAGTCTTTATATTCAGCGTTTCACTTACTATATTGCTTAAGGATAGATCTCCCGAGCTAGAAGTAATATGAATATGCTTTCCCTTTAAGTTGGACACTTCTATTTCTCCAGATGAGGATTGGATATTGTAATCCCCTTTAAATGCGATTGGAACAAATATCTCTACAACCAGATCGGAGTTGAGGATGGTTCTGGAGGTTTGATTGGGTGCTTCCAATAGGATTTGTAAATCCGTTGATTTTTTATTAATACTCAAGACCGGTACAGCGTTGGATACAATACTGCCATGGTAATGAACTCTTAAATCCTCTCTTTCTTGAGGGATTACTTTTATATCTACAAAGCTAGAGCCTACGGAAATAGAAGAAACATTTTTTATGTCTTCTAGCTTTTCTTCATCAATAATACTGGATGTTAAGCTCTTAGCGCTATGAATAACAGTAGAGGTAGAGCCATTTTTTCCATGAACCCGCACCCCATCCCATCCGATAGAAACGCCATCTTCACCATCACTGACTTTAATCCCGTTCCAGCCAATTTTCACGTAGTTATTTCCATCCTGAACCTCAATTCCTTTCCCGTTGATTTTTACGAGCTCATCTTTGGATGTATTGGAATTTATAAGGGTTTTTGGTCGATAGAAGGGATTAATTTTTAAGGGAAGAGAACTGATCCCGAGAACTATAAGACCTACCCCTATGAAAGCATATGGAATTTTTTTAGATACAGCTTTTGCTTTTTTATCTTTTGAAAAATTAAGTTCTTCATAAAAATCTTGTTGCTGGATATTCTCAACGGGGTCAGCACCTGGAGCTATGGTATGGTTCTTTGCAATCTCTTTTGGGTCGCCTAATTCAGCAGATATCTCTTTCTCAGATTTCCCCTTAGAAAGTCCAATATCAAAGTGTTCCTCGTAATCATATAAAATGTCTTGAAGTTCATCCTCTGGCAAGGATTTTAGGGCAGCCTTCAGCTGCTTTAAATATTCCTCTCTATTCATTTAAAACACCCCTTATAATATAATTGACTCCTTCGATAAAACTTTCCCATTCTCTTTCTAATTCATCGAAAGCTTCGGAACCTTTCGGAGTTATCCGATAATATTTTCTAGGTGGTCCTTCCTGCGATTCCTGTAAGTAGGTCGTAACGTATCCCTCTGTTCGAAATCTTCTAAGAAGGGGATAAATCGTTCCCTCGGATATACTTACAAATTTAGAGATATGTTCTACCAGCTCGTAGCCATAATAATCGCGCTTCGTTAGCAATGAAAGAACACAGAGCTCCAGCACTCCTTTTTTAAATTGTATATTCATATAATTTTCTCCCTATTTTCTATTCTTTAGTATAGTATACATTACGGTACCTTTTTATGCAAGGTACTAAAAATAAAATATATCTTATGGCAAAAAAATAAGAAAGGGAGATTCTCCCTTTCTTATCAGCAGTAAACGAAAAGCTTTCCCTAGATTTAATATAGGCTTCGAATCCAATGGATCACATCTTCATAAACTTCTTTTCTGTTGATTTCATTCAACATTTCATGGCGTCCCTCTGGATAGAGCTTGTATGTAATATTTTTAATCCCCATGTTTTTATAGATTTCGCAAACCTTGAGGACACCTTTACCAAAGTTACCTACAGGGTCCTGTGTTCCAGAAAAAATATACAGCGGTAAATCTCTTGGTGTTTTTTCTAGGTTTTCTTTTTCATGAAGCTCTTCAATCCCCTTCATAAGCTCATAGAAGGCTTCTGATGTAAAAATGAAACCACATAAGGGATCTGCAATATAAGCTTTTACAGCTTCCTTATCTCTGGTGAGCCAGTCACAGCTGGTTTCATTGGGCTTGAATCGATTGTTAAAGGAGCCAAAGGCAATCTTATTCAATAGAGGATTGGCTTTCTTTTTACCGAAAATAAGCCCACTTCCTTTCGCAACGATCATGCCGACTTTTCCTAAAATGCCGTTTCGATATCCTGTACCACTGATGACCAAACCATCCACTGCATGGGGAAAAAGCTGTACATATCTTCTGGATAAAAAAGAGCCCATACTATGTCCAAAGAGGATGATTTTGGAATGAGGATACTCTATTCTAATTTTTTTATTAATCTCGTTTAAGTCTTGGAGGATTCTATTCCAGCCATGTTCATCACTAAAATATCCTAAGTCCTCCCTAATCTTTGCCGTTCTTCCATGGCCCCTATGGTCATGACCGTAGACGATAAAACCTTCCTTCACCAGTTCCTTAGCAAATTCATCATACCGATGAATATGTTCTGCCATTCCATGCACAAGCTGTATAATTAATGGATTTTCAGGTGGTGTTTGAGGGGACCACTTTCTCAGATAAATACTTTTTCCGTCCGTCGTTTTAAAATCTTCTGCAAAGGCTTTCTTTGTCATTTGTATATCTCCTTTCCTATAGGCTTCGTATATCTATCGAAATATATCTTGCGCTTATTTTAATATATCTTAAGCTTATTTTATCAATTTTATTGAAGCAAGTCTTTATTTATTAGGAAAAATTATTTATCGATATGGTTTGGTATGATTTTTGCACTAAATATTTGTAAAGTATTCATTATATAAATAAGAGGAGGATAAAAAAATGAGAGAAATTGTAATTGCGAGTGGTGTAAGAACCGCCATTGGAAGTTTCGGCGGTGTGTTATCCAAAGTATCGGCAGTGGATATGGGTGCTGCTGTTATTAAGGAGGCTTTAAGTAGAGCAAAGCTGGATCCAAATTTGGTGGATGAGGTATATATGGGTTGTGTGCTACAGGCCGGTCTTGGACAGGGTGTTGCAAGACAAGCGGCTATAAAAGCTGGAATCCCCCAAGAAGTCCCCGCTACTACGATCAATATGCTATGCGGCTCAGGGTTAAAAACAGTATCCATGGCTGCTCAAACTATTATTGCTGGAGACAATGATATTGTTGTAGTTGGTGGAACTGAGAGTATGAGCCAATCTCCTTATTTAGTACCACATGCTCGATGGGGTGCTAGAATGGGAAATAGCAATATGGTCGATTCTATGATTAATGACGGTTTAACGGATGCTTTTAATAACTACCATATGGGAATTACTGCTGAGAACTTAGCTGCGAAGTATTCTTTAACGAGAGAAGAGCAGGATGAATTTGCTGCTGCAAGCCAGAATAAGGCTGAAAAAGCAATGGTAGAAGGAAAGTTTAAAGATGAGATTGTACCGGTTGAGATTCCGCAAAGAAAAGGAGATCCAATCATTGTAGATACAGACGAATATCCTAAGGCGGGCATGACGGTAGAATCCTTAGGGAAATTAAAACCGGTCTTTAAGAAAGATGGGACGGTAACAGCGGGAAATGCTTCTGGAATCAATGATGGTGCCGCTGCTTTAATATTGATGACAAAAGAAAAAGCAGAGGCGTTGGGAATAGAGCCATTGGCAACGCTGGTATCCTATAGCAGCGCCGGTGTGGACCCTGCTATTATGGGAATCGGCCCAGTACCTGCAACAGAAATGGCACTTAAAAAAGCTAAATTAAGAATTGAAGATATGGATCTAATCGAGGCAAACGAAGCCTTTGCAGCGCAAGCTTTATCTGTAGGAAAAGAATTGGGATGGGATAAGGAGAAGGTCAATGTAAATGGTGGAGCAATCGCTTTGGGTCATCCGATTGGAGCCAGCGGTGCTAGAATTCTAGTAACCCTACTTTATGAGATGAAACGAAGATCTGCTCAATATGGATTGGCTACATTGTGTATTGGTGGAGGAATGGGAACCGCAGTAATTGTAAAACGTTAGATTTAGAGGCAGCAGAAAACTCCGCAGTATAGTTTTTTGCTGCTTTTTTAAAATTAAATTATGTGATAATAATAGATATATTAGAAATTCTGGGGGTGATTGAGATGCATATTAAAAAAGAGGAGTACTTAAGCCTGAACGCTTTAAATGTAACGAAGGATAATTTTGAGGAACATCTAGATCAAGTCCAATTTTTACTTGGTTTATACAAGAATATATTTAATGATATATATAATTGGATTGTCGTAGTAGATAAAGAAGGATTTATCGTAATGATGAATAAAAAATATTGTGATTTTATTGGTATAAAGCAAGAGGACGCGATTGGAAGGCACGTTACAGAGGTTATAGAGAATACGAGAATGCATATTGTTTTAAAAACGCAGCAGAAAGAAATTGGTGATATCCATGAAATTAAAGGAAATCAAATGATTGCGGACAGAATCCCCATATACAAGGACGGCGAGCTCATGGGTGCGGTAGGCACTGTAATTTTTAAGGACTTAGTGGAGTTTGATGTATATGTAAAAAATATTTTAAAGATGGAAAAACAGCTGGAGTTCTATAAAAAAGAGTTAAAAAAAGCGCTGGGCAGCGTCTATACCTTTGATAATATTATTGGAGAGAGTAACGCTATAAAAAGAGCAAAGGAAATATCTAAAAAGGTAGCCCTATCAAAATCAAACGTATTGATATTGGGAGAAAGTGGTACAGGAAAAGAGCTATTTGCCCATGCAATTCATAATGCAAGTCCTAGAGGGGAGTACCCTCTGATTAAGGTGAACTGTGGTGCCATCCCTTCAGAATTATTGGAGTCGGAGCTTTTTGGATATGAAGAAGGTGCATTTACTGGCGCCAAAAAGGGGGGAAAGCTTGGGAAATTTGAGTTGGCTAATAAAAGCACGATTTTCTTAGATGAAATTGGAGATCTCCCACTGAATATGCAGGTTAAAATATTGAGGGTGTTACAAGAAAGAGAAATTGAACGTGTTGGCAGTGTAAAGAGTCAGAAAATCGATGTTAGAATCATTGCTGCGACGAACAGAGATTTAAAGGAAATGGTGAAGAAAAAACTATTCAGAGAGGATTTATACTATCGGTTAAATGTAATCAGTATAGGTGTACCGCCTCTAAGAGAGCGGATAGAAGATATCCCGTTGTTAGCCCGTCATCTGATGAAGAAGCTTGCCAGTGAAATGGAGCGACATGTAACCGAAATTTCACCCAATGCTTTGGAGGCCTTAAAAAATTACCACTGGCCAGGGAATATCAGGGAGCTGGCGAACTTAATTGAGCGAGCTTTAAATATGGTGGAAAAAGAAGCCGTGATCACCTTGGATCATTTCCCGTACTATATAAGAAAACAAGCAAAGCCAGATATTGGTGTATCTCTGGATACTTTAGAAATGCAGCTAGATGGCACGTTAAAAGAGATATTCGATGAAATTGAGAAAAAAGCCATACAAAAGACCTTATTAAAGTATGACGGTAATAAATTAAAAACAGCAAGAAAATTAGGAATTAGTAGGACAAACCTTTACGAAAAGATCAAAAAATATGACCTAGATATGTAAAGAAAATGAACATTGTAATAAAAATTTACACTTTTTAAAAACTTTTAGTTCTCAAATAATTGATATGATTGGAAAATGCATAAAACTTTCTAAAAACAAAGGTCGTTTTTAGAAAAATCTGAAAATTAAATGTAAATATTATGGACATTACAAATCAAATAAAATATAAAATCCTCCGCTCTCATAGGAAGCAGTATAAAAAAATGGCAAAGACCAGTAGAAATGCTGTGTTTATAAAATTGGCATGTCTTTTGCAAAAGTATCAACTGACTAATTATGGAGGGAGGATTTTAATATGGCAATAAGATTTATGAATGCAGAGGATGCAGTAAAGTTAATTCAATCGGATAGTGTTGTAGCAACAGGGGGATTTGTAGGAAATGCAGTGCCAGAAGAACTTGAAATTGCTCTAGAAAAAAGATTCTTAGAGTCAGCGGAGCCTAAAAATTTAACACTGGTATATGCAGCTGGGCAAGGAGACGGAAAAGACAGAGGATTGAATCATTTAGGTCATGAGGGATTGTTAAAAAGAGTGATTGGTGGGCACTGGGGTTTAGTTCCAAAGGTACAAAAACTTGCATTTGAAAACAAGATAGAGGCCTATAACTTCCCACAAGGATCAATTTCTCACTTGTTTAGGGACATCGCAGCCAATAAGCCAGGAACCATCACAAAGGTGGGCTTGAAAACTTTTGTGGACCCAAGAGTTGAGGGTGGTAAGCTGAATGAAAAAACAAAAGAGGACCTAGTTGAGTTGATTGAGGTTTTAGGGGAGGAGTATTTGATTTACAAGGCTTTCCCAATCGATTTTGCGCTCATTAGAGGAACGTACGCAGATGAACATGGCAATATTACCATGGAGAAGGAAGCAGGAACCCTTGAGGTATTATCCATCGCTCAGGCATGTAAAAACTCTGGTGGAAAGGTTATTGTACAGGTAGAAAAGGTAGTGAAGGCAGGCAGTCTGGATCCAAAGCTTGTAAAAGTACCGGGTATCTATGTGGATACTGTTGTGGAAGTGAAGGATATAAAGAATCATATGCAAACCTTTGCAGAAGCCTTTAATCCGAGCTATACAGGGGATATCAAAGTACCCGTTAATTCTGTTCAGCCATTGGAGTTAGATGAAAGAAAGATTATTGCAAGAAGAGCGGCGATGGAACTGGTACCAAGTGCCATTGTCAATTTAGGAATCGGTATGCCGGAAGGCGTTGCAGTAGTTGCCAATGAAGAAGGCATCGGAGATGAAATGGTACTGACAGTAGAGCCAGGACCCATTGGCGGAATACCAGCAGGCGGACAAAGCTTTGGTGCCGCAATCAATCCAGAAGCAATTATCGATCAGCCTTATCAGTTTGATTTCTATGATGGTGGTGGATTGGATGTTGCATTCTTAGGATTGGCACAATGTGACCAAATAGGAAATATCAACGTCAGTAAGTTTGGACCTAAGATTGCTGGTGCAGGTGGATTTATTAATATTACTCAAAATGCTAAAAAGGTTATCTTCTGTGGAACCTTTACAGCAAGCGGGTTAAAAATTGAAGTGGCAGAGGGAGCTCTAAAAATCGCTCAGGAAGGAAAAGTAAAGAAATTTATTTCCGAGGTAGAGCAGATTACGTTTAGTGGAGAATACGCAACAGATGCAAAACAAACGGTACTTTATATTACAGAAAGAGCAGTATTTGCTTTGGGGGCAGAAGGAATTATTCTAACAGAAATAGCGCCGGGTGTAGACTTACAAAAAGATATATTGGATCAAATGGAGTTTGAACCAATCATCAGCTCAGAGCTTAAAGTAATGGATTCTAAAATCTTCAAACCAGAAAAAATGGGATTAACTATTTAGGGAGGAGAAATAAAATGTTAGGGATAATTATTGGATTAGCATTATTAATGTTATTAGCATATAGGGGGATGTCTATTATTTGGGTAGCGCCTATATGTGCACTTGTAGTTGCTTTCTCAGGCGGATTAGAGCTTTTACCAGCATATACAGGTTCCTATATGGAAGGCTTTGTTGGATTTACGAAGTCCTGGTTCCCTGTATTTATGTTAGGTGCAATCTTTGGTAAAGTAATGGATGAATCAGGAGCGGCACAATCTGTTGCAACGTGGATTTCGAAGGTTATAGGAACCAAATTTGCTATCGTTGCAGTTGTAGCAGCTTGCGCGGCTTTAACCTATGGTGGAATTTCTTTATTCGTTGTTGTGTTTGCAGTTTATCCAATAGCGATTGCATTATTTAGAGAAGCAAATATTACTAGAAAATTAATCCCAGGAACCATTGCCTTAGGTGCATTTACCTTTACAATGACCGCTGTTCCCGGAACACCTCAGACGCAAAACCTAATTCCTATGAAATATTTCGGTACAACACCGATGGCAGCACCGATTATGGGTATTGTTGGCGCCCTTATCATGTGTGGTGGTGGAATCGCTTGGCTTACCTATAGAGAGAGAAAGTTTGCAGCGGCAGGGGAGTTTTTTACAGAACCTGCTAAGAACAATGTGAAGGTCGTAGATGAAGAATCCGCAGCTACATCAAAAGGCCTTGCAAAAGATTTACCAAACCCTGCATTGTCGGCACTTCCTTTAATATCTGTAATTTTATTATTGAACTTATTTGAACTAAACATCATCGTTTCCTTAGCAGCAGGGATACTTTTAGCCATTGTATTAAACTTTAAGAGATTACCGAGCCTAATAAGTACAATCAATGGTGGGGCGGCAGGATCTGTAATGGCAATTATCAATACAAGTGCTGCGGTTGGATTTGGTTCCGTCGTTAAAGCAGTCCCTGGATTTGCTGCATTAACTTCAATGCTATTAGGGATTAAAGGAAATCCGTTAATTTCTGAGGCAGTAGCTGTAAACTTATTGGCAGGAGCTACAGGCTCTGCATCTGGTGGTATGGGAATCGCATTGGAAGCATTAGGAACAAAATATGCGGAGTTAGCGGCAACGTCAGGAATTCCTTTAGCAGCATTCCATAGGATAGCGTCCCTAGCCAGTGGTGGCTTAGATACATTGCCTCATAATGGTGCGGTATTAACTTTACTTGCGGCAACTTCAATGACTCATAAGGACTCTTATTTAGATATTTTCATGGTCGCGTGTGTTATACCAATAGCTTCAGTAATTGCAGCTATTATCCTAGCTAGTATTGGTTTAGTATAAGAATTTATATTTTGTGAACGGAATGTACCACCTATAGTCAACCTTATGGAATAGGGAAGTAAAAATTCCCTATTCCATATAAAAATAATAAAAGGAGGGATGTTGTATTGAAAAAAATAGGAATTATTGGATCGGGTACAATGGGGTCGGGGATTGCGCAGGTACTTGCTGAATACGGATATGAAATTATATTGAGGGATATCAATGAGGAATTTATAAATCGAGGAATTGGTCTTATCACAAAGAATTTAAACAAAAAAGTAGAAAAAGGAAAAATAACGGATCTCGATAAAAATGAAACTTTAAATAGAATTAAAGGAACAATCAACATAACGGATTTAAAAGAAGTAGATCTTGTTATTGAAGCGGCAGTAGAGAATATGGAGATGAAAAAGCAAATTTTTTCTGAGTTAGACAAGGTGTGCAGGAAAGAAACCATACTGGCAACTAACACATCTTCTCTATCAATTACGGAAATCGCCAATGCTACCAATCGACCGGATCGGGTAATTGGAATGCACTTTTTCAATCCAGTACCTGTGATGAAGCTGGTAGAGGTGATTAAGGGAATTGCTACTTCAGAAGAATGTAAATCTGCCATTGTTAAAATCATTAACAGAATAGAGAAAACGCCTGTAGAGGTAGAGGAAGCTCCAGGATTCGTAGTCAATAGAATTCTGATTCCGATGGTTAACGAAGCCATTGGTATATTCAGTGACGGAGTTTCTACGAAGGAAGAAATTGATGATGCCATGAAACTAGGAGCAAATCATCCGATTGGTCCTTTGGCCCTTGCAGATTTAATCGGAAACGATGTTTGCCTATTTATTATGGAAATACTGCATAAGGAATTTGGCGATGACAAATATAGACCCCATCCACTTCTTCGAAAAATGGTAAGGGGTGGCCTCTTAGGAAGAAAGACCGGAAAAGGTTTCTACACCTATTAAATAATCTATTCAAAAAATGATCAACTTTAAAAGGAGGATTTATCATGAAATTTAAAGATAAAGTAGTTTTAGTTACTGGTGCAGCGCAAGGAATTGGAAAGGCAACAGCAGTTAAATTTGCTGAGGAGGGTGCGAAGGTTGTAGCCATCGATGTAAAGTTAGAGGCAATGGATGAAGTTTCTTCTGAGATTAATGAAATTGGTGCAGAGTTATTAACTTATGAAGTGAATGTAGTAAACAGAGAACAGATACAAGCAATGGTATCCGATGTTGTCGCGAAATGGGGTAAAATCGATGTATTGGTAAACAATGCAGGAATTACTGCAGATAGTCAATTGGTGAAGATGGAAGAAGAGGCTTTTGATAAGGTGATTGCAGTTAATTTAAAAGGTGTATATAACTGTACACAAATCGTTGTGCCTGTAATGGTGGAGAATGGTGGCGGCGTTATTTTAAATGCATCATCCGTAGTTGGGCTTTATGGAAACTTTGGACAGACAAATTATGCAGCAACGAAATTTGGTGTCATCGGTATGACAAAAACATGGGCAAAGGAATTGGGTAAAAAAGGTATCCGTGTCAATACTGTTGCACCTGGGTTTATTGGGACACCAATGGTTGCTAAAATGCCGGACAAGGTAATCGACATGATGAAAGGAAAGTCACCTTTAAATCGTTTGGGAACACCGGAGGATATTGCCAATGCATATGCATTCCTAGCATCAGAGGATGCGGGCTTTATTACAGGTGCAACCTTAAGCGTAGATGGAGGCGTTGTTCTTTAAGCTTGTTAATAAATACTACACTGTTCAAAACATGGACATAAACTATTTAGTTGAAAAAGCAATGAAAAGTAAAATAACTGTAATTAAAAAGTACAGTTATTTTATTTTTTCAGCCCAATTGGTTATTTTATTAACAAAATTCTAAAGAATGAAAAGTATTCTACTTCAAAAATTTATCTGGGATATTCTTTCGGAAAAGGTGCAGTGTTCTAGGGAATAAAGTTTCAATAAGTCTAAACTATTGAAGTTTCAAATGCTACAGTTCACTATCTCCTAAAGAAACTCAAAGAATTCTTGTTAAAGAAAAATATTTCAGCAAAAATATAACGTTTTTACTAAAATGGCATGGTAATTGCGTTATATATTGTTAAATAAAAAACAAGGAGGTTTTATAAATGGTAGGGAAAAAAATTAGTGAAATAAAAGTTGGAGATCAAGCTTCTTTTCAGAAAACAATTACAGAGACAGATGTATATTTATATGCTGGAATTACGGGTGATTTAAATCCAGCCCATATCAATGAAATATCTGCACAAGGTAGTTTATTTAAGGGAAGAATTGCCCATGGTATGCTAACTGCTGGCTTAATATCTGCTGTGCTTGGAATGCAGCTCCCTGGACCAGGAACCATTTATATGGGTCAAGAATTAAAATTCTTAGCCCCAGTAAGATTTAATGATACGATCCTAGCAACGGTAGAAGTAATAGAGATGAATGTTGAAAAGAATAGAATAAAATTAAGTACCACATGTACAAATCAAGAGGGTGTCGTTGTTCTATCCGGTGTTGCTACCGTGATGCCCCCTAAGTAATTAAAGATCTAGTAAATATAGAATGGAGGATTCGTGATGAACTTTACCTTATCAAAGGAGCATTTAATGCTTAAAAATCTATACCAAGAGTTTGCTCAAAAAGAGGTGAAACCCCTTGCAGAAGAAGTAGACGAAAAGGAAATGTTTCCCGTTGAAACTGTAAAAAAATTAGCACGTTATGGATTTATGGGCATCCCTTTTCCAAAGGAATGGGGCGGCTCTGGTGGAGATAGTATCGCCTATGCCATGGCTGTAGAGGAGCTTTCCAAGGTGTGTGCAACAACGGGTGTTATTGTATCTGCCCATACATCCTTAGGAGCGGCACCAATTTATGAGTTTGGTACAAAAGAGCAGAAAGAAAAATATTTACCTTCTTTAGCATCGGGAGAAAAGTTGGGTGCCTTTGGCCTAACAGAGCCCAATGCAGGAACTGACGCCTCTGCTCAGCAAACAATAGCAGTATTAGATGGAGACCATTACATTTTAAATGGCAGTAAAATCTTTATAACCAATGCAGGATATGCAGACATTTATATTATCATGGCCATGACGGACAAGTCTCAAGGAACGAGAGGGATTTCAGCCTTTATCGTAGAGGCAGATACGCCGGGCTTTAGTATCGGTAAAAAAGAATCAAAGCTGGGGATTAAAGGCTCCTCTACCTGTGAGCTGGTATTTGAAAACTGTAGAATACCGAAAGAGAACCTTTTAGGGAAAGAGGGCAAAGGCTTTGGAATTGCTATGAAAACCCTAGATGGCGGAAGAATTGGTATCGCTGCTCAAGCCCTAGGAATTGCACAAGGGGCCTTGGACGAAACTGTGAGCTATGTAAAGGAGAGGAAACAATTTGGAAAGTCAATTTCTTATTTCCAAAACACCCAATTTCAATTGGCGGATATGGCAACGAAAATTGAAGCAGCTCGGCTTTTAGTATATAAAGCGGCTTTCTTAAAGCAGGAGGGGTTACCTTACTCAAATGAGGCGGCTATGGCAAAGCTTTTCGCTTCAGAAACAGCGATGGAAGTAACGGTAAAGGCAGTCCAGCTGCATGGCGGCTATGGATACACAAGGGAATATCCTGTGGAAAGAATGATGCGAGATGCTAAAATCACAGAAATATATGAAGGTACATCAGAGGTTCAAAGAATGGTAATCTCTGCACAATTGCTTAAGTAGAGGAGGAAATCATATGAAAATTATTGTTTGTATCAAACAAGTGCCCGATACAACGGAAGTAAAGCTTGACCCAAAAACAGGAACATTAATTCGTGACGGTGTACCGAGTATCATTAACCCCGACGATAAAAGTGGTTTAGAAGCAGCCCTGAGAATTAAAGATGAAATCGGTGCGCATATAACTGTTCTAACAATGGGACCACCTCAGGCAGAGGCTGCCATTAGAGAAGCATTTGCAATGGGAGCAGACCGAGGGATTTTATTGACAGATCGTGCTTTCTCAGGAGCTGATACTTGGGCTACATCCAGCACTTTAGCTGCGGCAATTAAAGAGCTGGAATACGACTTAGTCATTGCAGGAAGACAAGCCATCGATGGAGATACGGCTCAAGTTGGACCTCAAATCGCAGAGCATTTAAATCTACCTCAGGTAAGCTATGTGGAGGATTTAAAATTAGATGGGGATCGAATCATATTAAAAAGGGTTTTTGAAGATCGCTACCATACGGTGAGAGTAACGACACCTTGTTTAATCACTACCATAAAAGAGTTGAATGAAGCCCGATATATGAGTGTCGGTGGAATCTACGATGCTTATAACAGCAAAGAAGTGGAAGTATGGAATTTGAATAATATCCATGTGGATATGGAGAATATCGGATTAAAAGGTTCTCCTACGAAGGTGAAAAAATCCTTTACTAAGGGAGCGAAGACAGCGGGTAAGGTTTTTGTAGTGGATGCCAAGGAAGCGGCAGAAATCATAGTAGATAAATTAAAAGAAAAATATATGATATAGTTAGGAGGAAGAATATGAGCTCTTTAGGCCATAAAGGCATTTGGGTATTTGCAGAACAAAGGGACGGAGAAATACAAAATGTATCCTTGGAGTTATTAGGCAAGGGCAGGGAACTTGCAGATGAATTAAAAACGGAGCTAACAGCAGTCCTGTTAGGGGAAGGTATAAAGGACCTGTCTAAGGAATTATTATATTACGGTGCGGACAAGGTCATTGTAGCAGATCATCCTATGCTGAATATTTATATAACAGAACCCTATACCAAGGTGATGTGCGATGCAATTAAAGGACATAACCCAGAGATTATATTAATTGGTGCTACGGCCATCGGAAGGGATTTAGCGCCTAGAATATCAGCGAGGATACACACTGGTCTAACGGCAGACTGTACAAGTCTAGAAATTGAAGAGGAAACTAAAAATCTCCTAATGACAAGACCAGCATTTGGGGGAAATATTATGGCGACTATTATTTGTCCAGAGCATAGACCACAGATGTCTACCGTAAGACCTGGTGTTATGGTGAAGCGTACGAGAGATGAGGGGCGCAGGGGTGATATCATAGAATTAAGTCCAGAGCTGAATGAGAGTCATATGAATGTGGAAGTTCTAGAGGTGGTGAAGGAATCCAAGAAAAAGGTAAAGATCGAGGAAGCCAATGTACTGGTATCTGGAGGAAGAGGAATCGGTAAGAAGGAAAATTTTGAAGTCTTAGAAAAATTAGCAAAGGAGTTAGGCGGTGTGGTATCTGGCTCTAGAGCTGTTGTGGATGCAGGATGGATCGAAAGGGATTATCAAGTAGGGCAGACAGGAAAAACTGTAAGACCGGATCTTTATATTGCTTGTGGAATCTCTGGTGCAATCCAACACGTAACCGGTATGGAGGAATCTGAGCTTATCATAGCGATCAATAAGAACGCAGATGCTCCTATATTTGAATTAGCAGATGTTGGAATTGTAGGGGATGTGAATAAAGTGATTCCAGCATTGATCGACGCTTTAAAAAATTCAAGGTAATCAACGAAGAGCACCAAAGCCATCATTTATATGGACAACAAAAAAAAGCTTCTTTCGAAGCTTTTTTTATGTTGAAATTTATTTAATAAAGGAGGTTGAAATAACATCTTTTAAAATACTGCTTGGAATTTCAAACTCAATGATGCCAGAAGAATATGGTGCTATATCATACTGACCAAAATAGATAAACAATTGATCGTTTTCAATAAAGAAATTTTGATCATCTTTAATTCCACTAAATAATTCTACCTCGTCTGGGAAGAATTTTTCAGGTTCTGATTTTATTTGTTTTTGAATTTCTTCATTGATGATATTCTTATAAGCAGTTCCTTCTTTAAATAAGTCTTTTAAAGTAATTTCTTTTCCAGTAGTTAAATCAAAGTTATACGGAACTTTAATGCTCATACCATGAGCCCCGCCTGTATATTGATAATTTAAAGTAGTTAAACTTAATACCTTTTCGTTCACTGTATGAATTGTATAATCCACTAACAGCTCGTAAGGACGGAATTCAAAATTTGATTTTTTAGCTTCTTTTGAATCGTTTTCAGCAATTGTAGCCAGTTCTTTATTGATGTCCGTAGCATTTTTTTCAAGCCGAGCATTGATTTCATCTAGGATGCTTTGATTTTTATCATTGGAGAATACCGGCAGTTTAATACTGCTATTTAAAACCCCATTGTCGCTAGAGATTACCTTGTCTTCTACTTTTATTGGCAGCTCCTTCTTTTGGCTTAATGTTTTCTCATTGACGGACCCAGTTGGTGCTTTAGGACTGCAACCTACTACAAAAGCTCCAATAAGAGCTATGGATAAAGATATACCTACGAATTTTTTCATATAAACCCCTCCTAAAATATTATGTACGTTTAGAGCGGATTATTTCTTTAAACGCTTTTTGTATAGTTAGATAATACACCGCACAGTGTACTTTTGCTTTACAAACTAATTAAAAAATATTACAAAAGGATTACAAATATAACCAATAGTTACCAATAGGTAAAACTTTAATGAAATCCCCGTTTTTATGGTCATATTTTATAGATAGATGAAGAAAACTATAGTAAAATACAGATAAGTAGACTACTTTAAAAAGGCAGGTGCAATATTATGGAAGAGAGAATAAAGGTATTAGTCGTAGAAGATGAAACATCTATTCGAAAGTTCTTAGCAATTAATTTAAATAGAGATGGTTTTGAAGTCATAGAAGCAGCCTCGGGAGAAGAAGCTCTGGATATTATAACGCGAACACAACCTAAGGTTGTGGTTCTAGACCTGATGCTGCCAGGAATAGATGGCTTTGAAGTATGCCAAAACATAAGAAAATCTATACCCAATATCGTAATTATCATGTTAACGGCAAAAAGTCAGGATATGGATAAAATCATGGGATTGGAATTAGGGGCTGATGACTATATGGTAAAGCCATTTAATCCTTTGGAGCTCATTGCTAGAATAAGAGCAAACCTTAGAAAAATTGATAATGCAAAGGGTCAATTAAACAAGATTATTTCCTTGAGGGAGTTTGAATTGGATTTAGATGCTCAAAAGTTTTATAAAAGAGGTATTGAAATAGAGCTGACACCCATTGAATTTTCCATGATGAAGATGTTTATGGAGGGAAACAATAAAGCCTTCAGCAGGGACGAAATATTAAATATTGTTTGGGGAAAGAATTATTTTGGTGATATGAAGACGGTAGATGTTCACGTACGAAGGATCAGAGAGAAGATAGAAGATGATCCTTCCAATCCGCGAATCATAGAGACTGTTTGGGGTGTAGGCTATCGGCTAAAAGGAGCTAAATAATATGAATAGCATTAAACGAAGAATAACCATCAATTTCATATTCATTGTAGTAATTACGGTTGTTATTCTAGAAATATTTTTAATTAATATAGTAAAGGAAAATTATTATAGAAATTTAGAGCAGAGCTTAAGCAATCAGATCCGTATTTCTGCCGACTTGTATTCCCGATATTTTTCTGATGCTACGCTCAATGAAAATATACTAAATAATGTGGATACTTTTTGGAAGCAAACCAATGCCCAAGTAGAAATACTAGACAAAAATGGAAAAGTTCTAATGGATTCCATCGGTGTTATCCCTTCCAACCCCATAAGGACCGATGATGTGATCGGAGCCATTAATGGGGAGATGGGAACATGGATCGGAAAGGTGGAGTATGACAATAACAAGGTCATGGCGATTTCTCATCCTTTACGCTCGGGAGAAAATATTGTGGGAGTATTAAGGTTTATTACTTCCTTAAGAGAGGTCAATCGGGATATCAATGAGATTGCCTTCCTATTCATTGGATTTGGTGCCCTTGTAATTTTAATATCCAGCTTTGTCGGTATATTCCTGACGAAGACCATAACAGGTCCTTTAAAAAATGTAACAGAGTCCGCAGAAAAAATGGCTTTAGGAGACTATAGTATAAGAAGTGTTAAGACCTATGATGATGAAATTGGAAAGCTATCGGATACCTTGAACTACATGGCCAGTGAGATTGTAAAGAAAGAAGAGCTAAAGAACGATTTTATTTCCTCCGTATCTCACGAGCTTAGGACCCCTCTAACCTCTATTAAAGGATGGGCCATTACGCTGAAGCATAGTCCTGATGACAAGGAAATTTTAGCCGATGGATTGAATATCATAGAAACGGAAAGTGATCGGCTAGCCAATATGGTAGAGGAGCTTTTGGATTTTTCCAAGTTTGTGTCTGGAAAGATATCTTTGGAGAAGAAAGAAGTGAATATCAACGAGATCATAGACCATATCAAAAAGCAGCTGACACCAAGGGCAATGAGGGATAATATCAAATTTGAAGTGATAGCAGAAGAGCCGATGCCTATCTTCTGCTCCGATGGAAACCGATTGAAGCAGGTGTTTATAAACGTTTTAGACAATGCATTTAAGTTTACACCAGCAGGAGGAAGCGTTTCACTGGTGGCGTCCTACAGAGATGGCAATTTTATTTTTAATATCAAGGATACAGGCCATGGGATTTCTGCTGAAGACTTACCTAGGGTAAAAGAAAAGTTTTATAAAGGAAGAACGAGTCTATCTCAAAATGGCATTGGATTATCCATATGTGATGAGATCATCAGCTTAATGAAAGGGACCTTCGAAATTAAAAGTCAGTTGAACAAAGGTACTGAGATCATCATTACTTTGCCTTTGGGGGAGTGTGAATAAATGAAAAAAGTTAAATTATTATGGGTTGTACTCTCAATGATCTTGTTGATATCAGCATGCTCACATTCTAGTGTGGATTCATCGGACGATATGATCGTTCCTCCGAAGAACCAGTTAATGCCGTTGGAAGGAGTTTGGGAGATCGAAGATATTCTCACTACGGAATCTCCTGTTAAAAATGAAAATAGAGAGGATTGGCTAGGAAAACAGGTACAATTTTCTAGGGATCATATGTACCTACGAGGAATTAGCTTAGAAAAACCCCAATATCAAATGAAAACAGTCAATGCTGAAAGCTATTTACTATTTAACTCAAAATCTTTACCTTCAGATTTTAGCTTTCCAAATAAAGAAATCGAGGTAATCACTGTAATTGACAATGAACGATTCTTTTGTGACATTCTGATATTGGACTCGGAAGAGATCATCTTGAAAATACAAGGGTATAGCCTTCTTTTAAACAAGTTATCAGATCACACTGGAGACTATGTCCTTGGAGATATAACGAAGGAAAATGACGGCAATGGTGAGCAGATCAAAGATGACAAAGTAGAGACCACGGATACCGGGGTTTTAATAGGACTTCGATCAAAAAACACAGACAGTGATGCTGAGGATCAATATGACTATAGGACGTTATGGATATCTTCCATCCATAACGAATCCGGGCCTGTTTTACAAATGGATCATCTGTTTTTTCCTAGGCGGAGCGGTTTTTGGAAGATAACTGTAAACCAAGAACAAAGAGGTAATATTTTAGAAGAAAGTATATTAAGTAGCAATGTTCTAATGAATGAATCTCAAATAGAAGCGAACTTGAGGAATAAAAAGCTCAATTTTGAAGGATCCATAGAAGCCAGCGGATATGGAAGCAATTCTATGGAATCCTATAAAGCAGCGAACCTCATTACAGGACAGATTCACAGAAGAATAGACTATGTAGGAAATGATTATATATCCATTGAAACTACTGAAAAAGGCATGAACTTTGAAACTAGTAAGCTACAGCTTTTGCCTATCGATGGTTTGCCGAATGCAAACAGCGTGAAAATATCAGATATTCTAGGGGAGATGGGCGTAATATCTATTAAGTCGGCTTGGGAGAAGGCACTCAATAGCTTGAAGATAGAAAATGCAGATATTCTCTATAGGGAGGAACTGCTAGAGAACTTTGGAATGGAAAGAAAATTAGGAAATTGGCGGCTAAAGGGAAGAATTAATTATACGAAAAATAATGTATTCAATACAGCAGATTATAACATTAATATACTCCCGCCTTCTAAAGTCGTTTTCTATGATACTTTATTTGTGCCTTGGAAAAACATAAAAGATAGAGTTCCCAGGGCATTAGATGCATATACATCTCCCAATAAAGATATAGCAATTGTTCAAACGAAGAGAGAACTTCTGATTTATGATATCCATGGAAATGAACTTGATCAATACCCTAAGATAAGAATCGATTTAAAGGAAGAAGAGACTGTGATCATGGCAGAGTGGGCAACTGGTAAATATGTTGAAAACTGGGAAGGTATATTTTTAAAAACGGGTGGAAGTGTACTAGAATAAAACAAGGCTGTTGGTATATACCAGCAGCCTTGTTTTATATAGAGCACTACTTATGAACCGGAAGGTCCTTCAGGCCCCTGTGGCCCTTGAGGTCCTTGAGGTCCCTGAGGTCCAGCAGGGCCTTGAGCACCCTGTGGTCCCTGAGGGCCTTGAGCACCTTGAGGTCCCTGAGGTCCCTGAGGCCCTTGAGGGCCTTGCGGTCCTGGGATCAAAATAAAACCATGGCAGCAGACTGGGCATAAACAAGGAAATGGTGGGCATGGCTGCGGTCTATTGTTTCGACGATGGCACCGAAACTCTACATAGTTCCGCTCTTGGCAATTCCTTGGAAGAATGTAACAGTTACTTCTCGATCTATTGTTACTGCAGTCGCATCTCATATCAAAAACTCCTTTATATAGTATTGTAAGATAAATATATTAGTAATATATTATCTTACAACATTATATTTTAGGTAGGATAAAATGCTACAATTCGTATGGATATTTTATCGTTATAAGCTTTGAATAGACCTCCATTGGGAGAAATAAAAAGATGGGAACGAATAAAGACCTAAGGCATATACTGGAATTGAAAATAGAGGCAACACAAAATATGCTTTAAATTTACCCACTGTGTTTGTCCTCCAATTTTCATAATATTTGCAGGCTAAAGGATTTTATTCTTGAGCATTTAAAGTCGGTGAATACCTAAAATCTTTAGCTGTGTTCAATATCTAATAGGCCATGAAGCAACTTTAGTTGTGTAATTTTAGCAGAATTAAAAGCTAAATTTAATAAGGAGGATATATCAATATGGATTATAAAAATGACAATATATACTACAATTGGAATAGAGATTGCAAATGTGGACATTGCGGACATTGTAGACAATGTATAATATGTCCATGCGGAATAACAGGCCCAACCGGTCCAACGGGTGCTACAGGAGCGACAGGCCCAACCGGAGCGACAGGAGCAACAGGTTCCACAGGTCCAACGGGTGCTACAGGAGCGACAGGCCCAACCGGCGCAACCGGAGCGACAGGTCCAACCGGTCCGTCTGGGGGTCCAGCAGGACCAACCGGTCCAACCGGTCCAACAGGCCCAACCGGTCCAACAGGCCCAACCGGTCCAACAGGTCCAACAGGCTCAACAGGAGCAACTGGTGTAACAGGTGCAACAGGGCCGACAGGGGCAACCGGTGTAACAGGTCCAACAGGTCCAACAGGTCCAACAGGAGCAACCGGTGTAACAGGCCCAACGGGTCCAACAGGAGAGTCAGGACCGACAGGAGCAACCGGTGTAACAGGCCCAACAGGTCCAACAGGAGAGTCAGGACCGACAGGAGCAACCGGTGTAACAGGCCCAACGGGTCCAACAGGAGAGTCAGGACCGACAGGAGCAACCGGTGTAACAGGCCCAACAGGCCCAACAGGTCCAACGGGAGCTACAGGACCGACAGGAGCAACAGGTGCAACAGGTGCAACGGGTCCAACGGGTCCAACAGGATCGACAGGAGCAACAGGTGCAACCGGTCCAACAGGTCCAGGAGGAAATACCATTTATCTAGCCACAGACCAATCCATTGCCAACAATCAGTATTTAGGTCTTGGAAATGCTTCTGCTGATTTTACAAGAAATACTGTAGTTATCGCACAAGATTCAACAATTGTAGGTTTAGCTTTTAGCATAAGGACAGAGATATTAGATGCTAATGATACCATATCGGCAGAAATCGTACGAAGCACAACATGTGGCGATGTGTTAATTGACACGGGAATTATAGCAACCGTCACAGGTCCAAGTTCTGAAGGTGCCCGTAATTGCTGTGCCTTCGTTTCAGCAGACTATAATGTTACAAGATGTGATCTTTTGTCTATCAGAATCACCCGTACTGGAGAGCAAGGAGCATTAATGGAGGGCGCTACAGCCACTATTTTAGTTAATACGTCTGCTTAATTTATGGAATATGGGCTACCGCAACAGTGATTAAAAACCACTGTTGTGGTAACTTAAACAGAAATAACTTGTATCCGCTGCGGTATGAAAAAAGGGGCGTACCTTTTAATCAGACTCATAGAAATATATAATCATACCTTCCCCCTTATAGTTGAGTTGTGCTTTTCTAAGACGTTAATCAGGTGACTACATTCCTTGAATACAAAAAACTTACATTGTATTTTCTTTTTAATAGATTCTAGAACTAAAAATTAAATTAAATTAAATAAGGAGGAAATGTCAACATGGATTATAAAAATGATCATAGATACTCCCGTTGGAATGGAAGTGGAAATTGTAATTGTGGGCATTGTAGACAATGCATTATATGTCTAGGTGGAATAACAGGAGCAACCGGTCCAACTGGCCCAACTGGAGCGACAGGTCCTACAGGTCCAACTGGAACTACAGGAGCAACAGGTTCCACAGGGCCAACAGGTTCCACCGGAGCGACGGGTTCAACAGGTCCAACAGGTCCAACAGGTCCATCTGGAGGTCCAGCAGGTCCAACAGGTCCAACGGGTCCAACTGGTATAACGGGACCGGCAGGAGCAACAGGTCCAACAGGTGCGACTGGGGTCAATGGAGTAACAGGAGCAACAGGTCCAACAGGTGCGACTGGGGCCAATGGAGTAACAGGAGCAACAGGTCCAACAGGTCCAACAGGTGCGACTGGGGCCAATGGAGTAACAGGAGCAACAGGTCCAACAGGTCCAACAGGTGCGACTGGGGCCAATGGAGTAACAGGAGCAACAGGTCCAACAGGTCCAACAGGTGCGACTGGGGCCAATGGAGTAACGGGAGCAACAGGTCCAACAGGTGCGACTGGGGCCGATGGAGTAACGGGAGCAACAGGTCCAACAGGTGCGACTGGGGCCGATGGAGTAACAGGAGCAACAGGTCCAACAGGTGCGACTGGGGCCGATGGAGTAACAGGAGCAACAGGTCCAACAGGTGCGACTGGGGCCAATGGAGTAACGGGAGCAACAGGTCCAACAGGTCCAACAGGTTCCACTGGAGCGACTGGTCCGACCGGTGCAACGGGTGCAGCAGGAGATGGAGCTATTATCCCATTTGCTTCTGGAGTAACACCTGCCGTTTTGACCACTGTACTAGGTAGCGTATTGAACACAGGTAGCATCGTAGGTTTTGGTTCAAACATAACAGGTGTAAGTGGTCTGGGTGGTGCAATTAATATTACGCTAATTGGTGATCTAGCTTTCAATGTACCTCGTGATGGTATATTAGACTCCTTATCTGCGACCTTTAACGTCACTGTTGGCTTGAGTTTAATTGGATCTACCGTTACAGTTTCTGCAACAGTATATTCTGCACCAGCTGGAAGTAACTCCTTTACACCAGTTCCAGGAGCAACAGTTAATCTTGTTCCAGCTTATACGGGTCTGATTTCTGTAGGAGATATTGCTACAGGTTCAATCAGCGGTATTAATTTCCCTGTTACAACAGGTATGCGGTTGATGCTTGTATTTTCTTCAGCTATTACAGGTGGTCTTGATATAGCATCTACGTTGACTGGTCAGGCAAGTGGCGGTATTGGAATCAGCTAAATGATTTCTTATAGATAAAAAAACCTTTTAAAATAAAAAACTCAGCAGGTTATTTTAACTGCTGAGTTTTTAGTATCTTCTATTATAGAGAATTCAATACAATGGTTTGTTCATTTATACGATTTTAGTTGTCCAAGCCTCAAGATTCCAAACATCTGTTACAACATCCTGATAGAATTCAGGCTCATGGCAGATCAATAAAATACTGCCCTTATATGCTTTTAAGGCTCTCTTCAGCTCCTCTTTCGCATCTACATCTAAGTGATTGGTAGGCTCGTCTAAAACCAATACATTGGTTTCTTTATTAATGAGCTTACACAGACGTACTTTGGCATGTTCTCCACCACTCAATACAACGATCTTACTTTCGATGTGCTTTGTAGTTAATCCACATTTTGCAAGAGCAGCACGAACTTCATACTGGCTAAGGGAAGGGAAGTCATGCCACACTTCTTCAATACAAGTGTTATAATTTGCTTCTTTTATTTCCTGCTGAAAATATCCAGTATATAGCGTATCGCCAAGTTCAACTTCGCCAGAAAGAGCTTTTATTTCTCCTAAAATACTTCGAAGAAGGGTAGTTTTACCAAGTCCATTGGCACCGACAAGAGCGATCTTTTGTCCGCGTTCCATTCTAAGGTTTAAAGGCTTAGAAAGGGGTTCATCGTATCCAATTACTAAATCCCTTGTTTCAAATATCAATCTGCCAGAAGTTTTTGCTTCTTTAAAGTTAAACTCTGGTTTTGGTTTTTCATCCGGAAGCTCTATAATATCCATTTTATCAAGTTTCTTTTGTCTAGACATGGCCATATTTCTAGTGGAAACCCTTGCTTTATTTCTAGCCACAAAATCTTTTAAATCTGCAATTTCCTGCTGTTGTTTTCTATGAGCAGCTTCTAGCTGTAACTTTTTAGTTTCATAAATGTTGATAAAATTATCATAGTCTCCAACATAGCGGTTTAATTCCTGATTTTCCATGTGATAGATAAGGTTAATAACGCTATTAAGGAAAGGAATATCATGGGAAATCAATATAAAGGCATTTTCATATTCTTGCAAGTATCGTTTTAACCATTCGATATGTTGTTCATCTAAATAGTTCGTAGGCTCGTCCAGTAGAAGTATATCCGGTTTTTCAAGAAGTAGTTTAGCTAATAAAATCTTTGTTCTTTGCCCACCGCTTAAATCTTGGACGTCTTTGTCGAGACCAATATCTTCTAAACCAAGACCTCGAGCAATTTCCTCAACCTTAGAATCAATAATGTAGAAATCATTATTCGTTAAAGTATCTTGGATGGTTCCCATATCTTCAAGAAGTTTTTCTAATTCATCTTCAGACGCATCGCCCATCTTCTCACATATTGTATTCATTTCCGTTTCTAGGTCAAATAGGTATTGAAATGCACCTTTTAGTACATCTCTGATGGACATACCTCTCTCTAGAACAGTATGCTGATCTAAATAACCAACTCGAACACGTTTGGACCACTCAACTTGTCCATCGTCTGGTTCTAATTTTCCTGTAATTATATTCATAAAAGTAGATTTTCCTTCACCATTGGCTCCAATCAATCCAATATGCTCACCTTTTAATAAACGGAATGAAACGTTATTAAAGATGGCACGATCTCCGAAGCCGTGAGTTAGGTTTTTAACTGTTAAAATACTCATGTTATTCTCCCTTCAATACGATAAACAATAGTGAACATACATAATAGATTATATATTACCGGAATCATATTGGAAAGAAGATTTTAATGTTTTGCATTCAAGATTTTTTCAATTCTAAAAAAACTTGGTAAAAAATAAATGTTGGGAAGTTGCACTAATATTAAGATAAATAGAGGATTCATAAGATAGAATGGTTTTTTTTAATGGCATTCGGGCATACTATATCAGGTGATGAATAAACATATGTTTTTCGTCGGATTTGAAAGTTGAGTAGTTTAGTAGGATATTATATAATGAAAGAGAACAAAAACTAAAAATTAGAGGTGTATATCAATGGAAACAGATAGTTCCGATAGTGATGACAGTGATAGTGACAGGAATAAGAATATTCGGTCTGATGCGAAGCTGCTGGATTATAGAAAAGAAATATTAATCAATATCACTGACGAAAGAGGTAGAATAGGATATATTAAGGGGGTTTTACTAAATACAGAGCATATTCTTAAAGAATTAAAGTCTGAGGAAGTGTTAAAGGTTCTAGAGTTTAATGACAAAGAGGATGAAGAAGAAATCAAAAGCTTCTACATTCAGGTACTATCGAAAGGTAATTGTAAAGACAATGGATTTTATATTACCGAGTTATTCATAGAAAAAGAATACAGAGGAAATGGCATTGGTAGAAAAATTTTTGATGAACTACCTAAATTTTTATATGACCAAGTGGATCGGGATATATCTTGTATATATTTAATGCCAGGACCTTTAGAGAAAGTCGACGGAGAAGTGAAATATATTATGAACTCTAAAGACGAACAGATGGTAGCCTTAAAACAACGATTGATTAAATTTTATGAATCTGTAGGGTTCAAAAGAATTGGCAACACAGACTTTTACAATAAGAATCAAGTTATTTAGGAACGTTCCTATTTATAAAGGTTTGAATAGGTTCTTAAAAAAATAAAAAATGATAGGCAATATAGAAGCCATGGATGAAAGAAATTTTTATCCATGGTTTTTTATCTATTTGACGAAAGGAATAAAATGGTTTAATATCATAGCAAGTAAAAGAGAATAGCAGGGAGGAAAGCGAAAATTCAATCATTGTAGCAGTTATGACAGAATCTAAGCAGTTGCGTTGCAGCATTAAGTCAGCATTTATTAGATTCAGGATATAAGTTTTGCTCTTTGTTTACAGATCTAGCCAATCCAACTTCAAATAGTATTTATATGAAAATAGGATACAAACCCGTCGGGGATTTTGATGGGTATATTATAGAAGGGAGAGAGAAAAATGTATGAATATAAATATGTCCAAGCGACACTAGGAGGATTTTTCAAAGAGGCAAATCATAGGGAAATAATTAATGAACATGCTAAGCAAGGATGGCGATTAGTACAAGTATTACCTATGTATTATAATTCACATGGAAAGCCCATGGAGTATGAAATCATATTTGAGAGGAAGATAGATGAGTAGTATAATCAATTTATATGCGATAATAAGTTTGAAATAGAAATTTCAAACATATGGAAAATAATAAAAAATTATAAATCAGAAATATATGGATTTAAATGGGCAGATGAGGATGGTCCTAGATTCCAGCTTGCACCTATGGGATACAGAGGATATATAGAAGCAAGGCCGGTAAGAGAATTAAATAAATTATAAGATAAGTGTAAAAAGAGCCCTATTCAAATTGAATAAGGCTTTTCTATTGGGAATACAACAAGTTTTTTTTCAAGTGATACTTTAAACAATCACTTATAATAAATTCACAAATGAGATATTTCCACCAAATAAAAGGTATTTTATGGGTGAATGTAGAAGAATTTACGGAGTATAGGGATTAGGAATTTTGAGGCGGTATTATGGGGAGGTGAGACTTTTGCTTGTATTTATACTGATAATTATAATAATGTTTTTTATAGCTTATTTAATTGGGATTATCAAAGAGACTCATGAGAAAACACTAAGTACTGAGGAACGTGTAAAAAATATAGAAAAGATATTAGAGGATTTGAAAAATAGAAGCTGATAAGATACTAAATTGATTGTAGGAGTATTCTGCTTTGTTACATATTATAAAATAAAAATATAAAAATTGGCTCTGTCCGATGATTTTAAGCTTGGATGGAGTGATATCGATATACTATGTTTAACTAAAAAGTATTTCAGATAAACAGGGGGAACAACTGCTCAATCTAAGACAAATACTTTTATCTGAAGATAAGAATAACCTATATTTCCGCTCCTTTGAAGGATATTCAGGTTGGAAAAACGTTCTATTTCATAAAGTCCCTTGTTGAAAGATTTTCTATATCCAGAATAAATGGATTGCATAATCCAGTTATCAGCTTTAGATATAAGGTTTTTATCAGTGGAACGAAATAATAAAAGTATTTTATACAAAGGGTTGAGGAGGCGACAAATTTGTATTCCATTGATCGGATAACAGAGGATAGTAAGAAAAAAGAAATTAGTAATTTGATATTAAGACAGTTACCAGAATGGTTTGGAATAGAACAATCGCTCATAGAATATGTAGATGGTGTCTATGATACAGATTTTTACGTATCCTATTGTAACGAAACTCCAGTTGGATTTATAAGTGTAAAATATAATAATCGTTTTACAGCGGAAATATATGTAGTCGGCATATTAAAGGAACACCATCATAGAGGGATGGGTAAAAAGCTCATACATATATGTGAAGAAGAGTTAAGAAGAAAAGGGATTGTGTATTTTATGGTTAAAACACTGGGAGAATCCCATCCAGATCAAAACTATAAAGATACAAGAAATTTTTATACAAAAGTAGGGTTTTACCCTCTGCAAGAAATCAACGAGATATGGGGAAATGAGAATCCGTGTTTAATCATGGTAAAATATATAGGATATAAGGAAGTGGTATTATCAAAAAATTTAACAACACAAACACAAACTTTCAAAAGATAAATACAATACTATCAGTCATTGGATTGTTAGTGATTGGATTTTCCTTTTATACATCGCAAAGCATAGGGCATATCATCCTGATTATCTTAGGGTTACAGCAGCTCATATTTTCGTTTAACTACAGCAGGATGCAAAAACGTGGTGAGAGCACGGTATCCCTTGCTATTGCCATGCTTATGTTTGTTTGCGCAGCCATAATGAAGATGAGATGATCTATCCACGGAAAATTAAATGAAATGTATGTAATAAGGACTGAATCATAGAATGGCTTCTAAAATAGGGCTGGATATGTTGAGTCCTTTTAATATTATACTCCACAAGAACTTTATAAAAATAGAAGATAAAAAATATTCAATAAATGAAGGAGATTCCATGAAAATTATAGAACATTAAAGCAGAACTGAGATTAAATTAAGGGGCGAAGGGGGAGCAATTATGACAGAAGAGGTAAGAAAGTATTATGATGATTTTGCGGAAAATGAGTGGAACAGATTGAATAATAGCTATTCTAGAGTAGAATATGCATCAACGTTATATTTAATAGAAAAGTATTTCCCAAGGACAGGAAACATTATAGATATAGGATCTGGACCGGGAAGATATTCTTTAGAGCTCTTAAAAAGAGGCTATCATGTCAGCCTTCTCGATCTATCCAAAAATGAACTTGAAATTGCGAAGAAAAAAATAGAAGAAAGCAACCTAAAGGCCGAGCATTATTATTGCAAAAGTGCATTGGAATTGGACTTTTTAGAGGATGAATTTTTTGATGGCGTTCTAGTAATGGGACCATTGTATCATTTACATGGTGCTCAGGAGAGAGAAAAGGTATTAAAGGATACCTATAGGATATTAAAAAAAGGCGGTGTGGCATTAATCTCCTATATCAACACTTGGGGAGCACTGAAAGCCAGTGTAAGTGAATTTCCTGAAAGCTTTGAGGATGAGGCCCACTTTGAAAGATATATCAAAGGTGATTTGAGGTTTTCATCAGAGGAAAGCTTTACCGCCACATTCTTTACAACGCCACCATTGGCACTGAAAGAGGTTGAAGAATCCGGCTTTACAATAGTATCCTATGCTGGTGCAGAGAGCTTTCTATCGGGTTTGAATATCCAGCTACAGAATCTTCATAAATATATGCCCCATGTATACAAAAATTACTTAGAAGCTGCACCGAAATACTGTGAACTGCCACAGTACAGAGATGCTACAGAGCACTTACATATTATTGTCCAGAAATAAAATTGATTTCGAACTCAATTTAAAACTCTGTTTTAAATTTCAATCCTCAAAACAAAAGTTGGAAAAAATATAAATCACACTTGAAAATATCATAACCATGGGGGAATATCGGTGAAAACAGTTGTGGATTTTTATGAAAAATATGATGAAGAAAGCAGGATAACTACCAATAATGCAAGGAAAATAGAATTTCTAATGACTACAGGGGTCTTAGATAATCATATAGAAAAAACTCATAGGATATTGGAGATCGGGGCAGGGACCGGTGCCTATTCTTTTTATTACGGTGAAAAAGGAAACTTTGTAATAGCTACAGATATCACACCGAAGCATATTGAAATTATTGGGCAAAAGATGAAAGAGAGAGGTAATGATATAAATTTACAGGCAGAAGTAGCAAATGCTACAGATCTAAGTCAATTTTCATCGGAGAGCTTCGATGTGGTTTTGTGTCTTGGTCCAATGTATCATTTAACAAATAGTTCAGATAGAAAAACCTGTCTAAGTGAGGCATTAAGAGTATTGAAAAAAGGTGGCTTGTTAGCAATTGCATATATTAATAAGCATTTTGTATTAAATTCAGTAATGATAAGAAACAAAGAATTTCTTACACGTAATTTCATCGATAAAATTTTAGATACAGGGGTTACTAGAGAAGGAGAAAAAGAATGTTTTTGGACTGATGCGTTCTTTACCACGCCAGACGAGATGGCGTCTTATATGAACTGCTTCGAGGTAGAGATCATAGACCATCTAGGTGTAGATGGATTGAGTCCATATTTCAAAGACGCTGTAGATGGAATGAACAGTGAAGAATATGAATCTTGGCTGTATTACAATATGAGAAGCTGTCGAGAAAAGAGCATATTAGGCATCAGTAACCATGGTTTATTGTTATGTAAAAAGAAATAGTTTGATTCCAAATCCACCTAAAGTTGAGAAATACAATAGGAATCTCTCTAGGTTTCTAATAAAGTTGGTATTTTAAAAGGGGTGATTTTTTGCAAAGAATAAAGCGAATTAACTACTCGGTGCAGTTCATGTAATCTGATAGCAGATTGTATCGAGAGTGCTAAATATGTTATCAGCTAACTGCACTGCTTTTCATCAAAGTAAATTGTGAAAAGGAGAATAGTTATGGATTATATAAAATTAATAGAAGCGTGGAAATTAGAAGAGAAAAATGGCTTTGAAGGTTGGAATTTCTCTCATATTGCTCACAGAATGATGGAAGAACCGTTGCCTTGGGATTACGATAAAATAATTCGACACAATTTAAACGCTGATGATCGATTATTAGATATGGGTACTGGTGGTGGAGAGTATCTGTTAACCCTCAATCATCCTTATAAAAATACATTCGTAACAGAATCCTATGAGCCTAACTTCAAACTATGTCAAAGTCAACTAACGCCCCTTGGTATTGATGTTCGGCAGGTTTTCGATGATCATAGTTTGCCGTATGAAGATAATCTATTTGATTTAATAATCAATAGACATGAAAGCTTTGATATTAAAGAGGTTTATAGGATATTAAAACCAGATGGTTTATTTATTACGCAACAGGTTGGTGGTTTAAATAATAAGGAGCTATCGAAGTTCTTAATAAAAGATTTTAAGGAAGCAGTCAGTAGTGAATATACTTTAGATCATTGTATCAAATCAATTCAAAATCAAGGATTCATTATTTTAGAGTCGAAGGAATATTTTCCAACTGTAAAATTTTTTGACATTGGCGCATTGATTTATTTTGCGAAGATTGTTGTATGGGAGTTCCCAGGTTTTTCGGTGGAAAAGTGCTTTGAGGAGCTTTGTCAATTGCAGTCAATCATGAATAATCGGGGGTATGTTGAAACGAAAGAACATAGGTTTATGATTGTCAGCAAGAAATTAAAGTAAGTTAATTTTGAGCTTGTATAAGTAGTGTTGGACGATGGAATTGCAGAGGTGTGCAATTCCATTAGCCAACATATAGGATAATCGTAAAAAATAAACAGGGGGAACGGCATATGATTGAAGGCAAAAAAATAATGATAAGACAATTAGAATTAGGGGATGAGGAGTATTTATATAAATGGTGGAACACAGGTGAGATGATGGAACATGCAACCCATGTATTTGGAGTTCTCCAGAGCAAGCAAACAATTCAAGATAGCATAAAAAGAGAGACGGAGAATACGAACCTATTTCCAGAGAATAAGAGATTTCTTATATGCAAAAAAGATAGTTTCGAACCAATCGGAGAAATGAATTACGTTGGATGGAATGCAAGAAATCAGAAATGTGAATTTGGCATTAAGATTTGTGAGGTAGGGGAACAAGGCAAAGGATATGGGAAAGATGCTTTATACCATTTTATAGATTTTTTATTTAGATTTTTAAACCTTAATAAAATAGAGTTAACTTCTATGAAAGACAACATTAGGGCGCATAATTTATACAAGTCTCTTGGGTTTAAAGAGATTGGTATAATAAGAGAGGCTTGCTTTGACAGTAGAATAGGACAATTTTCTGATGTAGTATATATGGATTTATTAAAACGTGAGTGGATTCAGATAAAAGGTAGAATTTAACACCATTTTCATATACTGCATCTTGATAAATAGGAGAACAATTATTAAGATTTCAAATACGAAAATGTTCTTTTAAAACTCAGTTATGTAGTATTAAAAAATCAACCATTCATTATAATGATATAGAAAAAATTGTAGGAATCCTTTAATAGACGGATCAGGCTGTATGAATAATGTGCTTAAAATTTAGTCAAGTATTTGTGTTGAGAAATAAGTAATAAAATTAGGAGATGAAACTGTGCTCAAGAACAGGCGAATTAGAGATTTTACAATAGGATTTATAGCTTACTTTATAGTATCATGGACATTAGATTTATTTGACCTAAATACAGGAATCGTTAGATTCATAGTTTTTTTGATTATAGTATTCATAGGCTACTTCATTATTCCCTTATTTAAGGAGAAGTAGTCCTGATGTTTTTTAAAGCCCAATAACGATCAACTCAATTATTTAGCAATTGGAGGTTTATGATGGAAGAAATCAGCTATAGAGAATTAAAAGAAATCGAATTAGATGAAGCATTATTTGTGAAGTTCAATCGCTATCAAGATGTAAAGAAATGTTGGCGTAAAGAAAATGGAGAATGGTTATTAAAAGATATTGCTTTTACAGAACAGTGGAGTTTAGATGAATATAGAGAATTGACAAAGTACCTACAGAATACAATCAAAACAGGTGGAACTGTATTTGGCGCATTTAACAAGGATGTACTCGTTGGTTTTGCATCCCTTGAAAATGAGTTTTTTGGTTCCAATAAGGAATATCTTCAGCTTTCAAGCATACACACATCCTATGAATATCGGGGCTGTGGCATAGGTAAAAAATTATTCTCTCTTATATGTAGACAAGCAAAAGAATTGGGAGCTCAAAAGTTATATATATCTGCGCATTCAGCTCAAGAGACACAGGAATTTTATAAAGCAATGGGTTGTACAGAAGCTGTAGAATACAATGAAAAATTAGTTGCTGCAGAACCATGTGACTGCCAATTAGAGTATGTATTAGCCTAGTAGATATTAATATGCAATGTTCTTATATTATGCATTCGCAGGATTATGCCAAATAAAGAAAAGAGGCTAGAGGTATGGATAAAAATTTAATAAGATTTTTAATGTTTCTAGCTTATTGTGTTCCATATGGATATTTAGCTATGAAGGGAGATGCTACTTTTGGAACAATGATATTCTACGGACTAATGATAGCTAGTTTTGGAATCCTCTGTAGAACCGCCATTAGGACAAATAATGCTATTGTACTTATTATTGGGAATGTTTTGAGTTTTATCTCATCATATTTATTTACCTTTAAAAACCTATCTGAAGAATGGGGATGGTATTTTAAGCCCTTTACTCCTATGAGTCTTTTATTATTAATAACAACTGTTTTCTTCACAATACAAGTTTTAATTATATTCAGATTTAGTAAAAAGTAAGAAGGACGAACAACATTGTAAAAGGTAATAAAAGAAGAATTCAATGATAAATATCCAGCTAGAAAATCAATCTAGACAGAGTTTGCCCATGGCAGAGGAGAACATGGACTTCGCTTTCAATTGGCTGCGATTGCCTTCTAAGGATAGTTTGGAATATTGGGATACTCAGTATAACTTACATGCTCTATAAATGATATCATGACGGTAAAAAATATAAAGTAAGCAGCAGAACTGAATATAGTAAAGAGGAGGAAAAGGAATGGGAACTATTTTCGCTATTGGTGGAGGCGAGATCAGAAAATTAGAAACGCTCCATATTGATAACATGATCGTAGAATCAGCACACAAGGAGAATCCTAAAACGTTATTTATACCAACTGCAAGTAATGAATCACAAGAATACATCGATTCATTTAATTATATTTATGGTGAAAAGCTTGGGTGCAGTACCGATGTTTTATTGCTATTGGAAGGTAAAACGAGTGCGGAAGAATGTAAAAAGAAAATCATGGATGCTGATATTATCTATGTAGGTGGTGGTAATACCCGTAAGATGTTACAGGTATGGGAAGATTATGGCGTGGATCAGTTATTAAAAGAAGCATATAAAAGTGGAAAAGTATTGAGTGGAATGAGTGCTGGCTCCATTTGCTGGTTCAAAAGTGGACATAGTGATTCTCAAAGCTTTGATAAAGAGGATAATTGGCGGTATATTCGGATAGAGGCAATGAACTTAATAAATGCGATGCATTGTCCACATTATGATGAGGATGCAAGAAAAGAAGACTTTAGTAGAAAAGTATTAGAATATGATGAAATTGGAATTGCTGTAGAGAATAATTGCGCTATTGAATTTAAAGATAACTACTATAAGATTCATAAGTCTAACTTAAAAGCAAAAGCTTACAAATTATATCAACTGAATGGGAAAGTCATCAAAGTAGAATTAAATAATACGGCAGAATATAGACCAATAGAAGAGATACTTCATAAATAGTAACAAACAAGCTATGGACAGGGTCTCTATTACAGGGGAGCAGCGATATGAGAAACTTCCTCATTTGTTTGCAGTAGAATTTTCTTAGGAGAAACAGTTTTATCATTCGTGTGGAGTACCCCATTATTCTGGATCTTTTATGCTTTGGTTCTTAGAGTTTTTCAAGAATGTTCATTTGGATGATGAATACTACTTGGTAAATATAAACGGTGAGGGTTAAAAGGAGAGAAGAAATAAGATGTATTATCGGACCATAAATATTAAAAATTATCAGGATAGGGATATGATAATTAAATTTAGAAAAGATACACACGAGGTAGGTTGGGAAATGAGTACAAGGTTTGATTCAATCTCTTATATCCAACGTATGGAAGAAAGAATTCATAAATTTCCTGATGGACAATTAATAATCGAGGACAGTGGTAAGCCTATTGGCCAAGTTGGATTTGATATTCAAGAATACAATGGGAAAGAGATCGGATATGTGAACATATTTTATCTAATACCAGAATATAGAGGGAGAGGGATTGGAAAAGAGATAATTCAATATGTTGAAGATTTTTTTACAAAATCTAATGTATCAGAATATCATTTGAGAGTTTCCTCTAGAAATGAAAAAGCGATAAATTTGTATACCAAAATAGGAATGATCAAGATTAATGAGGAAGATGGTAGCCTAAGAATGAAAAAAACACTTTCAAAGTAGTTATAAGAAATTCTTTGAGAATAATTTGTTTAGAGCTAGGGAGAATTCTTTGAAGAGTTGAATTAATAAATCGAGTGTAGTTTATTGAACAAAGGTTAGGTGAGTTTATGGATAGAAAAGATCAATATCAAGTGGATATGCATATCCATACGACTGCTTCAGATGGAACTTGGACTATGGAGAAGTTATTAGAATTTATTTTAAAAAGTAATATAAAATTATTTTCAATTACAGACCATGATACTATTGAGAATAGTATCAAAATGTTTCATAGAGTTCCAGATAATATCAACTATGTTATAGGTACAGAAATCTCATGTACTTATGATATGGAAGAATACCACATAACTGCCTATGATTTTGATTATAGAAACAGCAAGTTAAATGGTCTTATTGAGTTTAATCAAATTCGAAGAAAAGAATTTAATAGGAAGATTATCGAATTTGTAAAGGAAATAGATAAAATAACAGATATTACAGACTACTTTTTATATAAATATGATCGCAATAGAGGTGGATGGGAATCTTTAAACTATTTACTAGATAAAAATATAGTCGGGAATCTCAAGGAATATTTTGAAATTGTAAAATTGAGTAATAAAAAAATACGTTTTAAGAGCCCTCAAGAAGTAATCGATATAATTAAAGATGCAGGTGGTCATCCATTTTTAGCACATCCTAGTGCTTATAAGAACGGCGGTAAGTTACCCGCTGAAGTCCTGAAAGAATGGAAGGCTTATGGGATTTCAGGTATAGAGTGCTTTTCTCCATATCTTAGAAATATAGAGGATGGAAACTATTATGTAAAGTTTTGTAACGAAAACAATCTAATGATTTCAGCAGGATCAGACTGCCATGGGGAATTTAATAATAGGGCTTTGGGTATTCCAAAAGTTGGTGTGGATGAGATAAGATTAGATTTTATGAAAAATATTTAGTAATTGTTCTGATGCCAAGTTATTTGGAAAATTTTTTGAGGGATTACAAAAACGGTTCATACTATACTCTTGATCGGTTGAAGTATTCTGCTATAAATCAAATATTCTAAATGGTTGGGAGAACTGATGAACTTTACAGTGTCTATTGGAAAAGCTGATAAAGCAATCAACATTATGAAAGAAGTAGCTAGTAGTGTAGGATGAGAGGTGCGAAATATTTAAGGTTGGACACTGGTTGGGATGACAATAAAATGCCAGGGTGTAAAGTATGAAAATTTAACGTAATGTTAGCTTGTAATTTACGTTAAGCATACATAGCGGATATGTATTACAAATTATAAATTATTTATGTAATTGGAGGGATAGCATGAACCGATTAAAACTAGTTTTACCGGCACCAGAGTATAAGGAAGAGATTATGGAATACAAAAAAGAGTTTATTGAAAATGGAGATAGTATGGATGGAACTGCAGGTTTGAGAAATGCTGAAACCTTTGAAGACTGGTATGATGCATTTCTCCACAATCTGAAGGAAGAAACTGTGAAGGAAGGTCTTGTCCCATCAACTACATATATGGCTATGTCTACTAAGGATAACCGTCTAATCGGAATGATTGATATCAGACATCGACTAAATGATTACTTATTAAATTTTGGCGGACATATAGGCTATAGTGTCAGAAAATCAGAGAGAAGACAAGGCTATGCAACTGAGATGTTAGCATTGGGACTAATAGAATGTGCAAAAATGAATATTAGAAAGGTCCTGATTACTTGTGACAAAGATAATATTGCATCTGCAAAAACTATAAGAAATAATGGTGCTAAGTTAGAAAATGAAGTGCAGGAGGGTGACAGAGTTACCCAAAGATACTGGGTCACTTTAGATAAATAGAGGAGTATGTAGAGCTTAAACGCAATGGCATATTTGTTCGGATATGAATAGATAGAAATATGAAATAAGAGGGAGCCAAGAATGAAACACGAATGGAGAAAGCCTTTGAAAATGTAAGGAAGAAGAAGCCAAATCCCCTACTAGAAGAAGTGTTTTTTGATACCATTAGTGATGGACTATCAGTTCAAATGCTTCACATTGGTTCCTACGACAATGAATCACAAAGTTTTGATCAAATGAAAAAATTCATAGAAGAAAATCATCTTGAAATAAAGGCGCTAGTACATAGAGAAATTTATCTTTCCGATGCGAGAAAAGTAGAGCCTACAAAATTAAAAACGGCATTAAGATATAGGGTTAGAAAAAGATAACAGGGATTTATGATATAAGGATCATCTAGAGATATTTTAAAATAAGGATATTAAGTTTAAGATTGTAAGAAATATCTGGGGGAGAATTTTATATGGACAAATGTATTTTAATAAAACCAAACCTTTGTTATGAAAGTGATATTCAGGATTTCCGCAAAGAAATGTTAGATGTGAATAGTTCCATGGATGGAGCAGGACCACTGAAACGTATGGATAGTATAAAAGAGTGGTTGGAATTTAATCGGAGATGCGAAAATAAAGAAACTGTTCCTAAAAATTGGGTTACCTGTGAACAGTACATTTATGTACGTGAAGCAGATAATAAAATCGTTGGTATGATTCAATTTCGCCACTACTTCAATGAATTTCTTGAAAAGTACGGTGGTCATATTGGATATTCTGTTCGTCCTGATGAAAGAAGAAAAGGCTATGCTACAATGATGCTCGCAGAATGTCTTGGTATTTGTAAAGCCTATGGACTTAAAAAGGTTTTGATAACGTGCATTAAAGGGAATGAAGGTAGTAAGCGTACTGTTTTAGCAAATGGTGGCGTGTATGAAGGTACAATCTATTGTGAGCCTGATGACGTATATCTAGAAAGATATTGGATTGCTTTAGATTAATATAGAAATCAAATCATCGAGTATACGGTAAAGAATCTCTCTTAGATGCCACACAGTACTTATAGAAATTTATATTGGCAGAGGATACAAAATATCTACCTAAGGATATGCTATTTCTATAATAAGCTTTGGTAAAAAAAGATACAAAAACTAACGAGGAATGTGAGGGGAACTGAGAATATGGAAGATCTCTACAAGAATATAGAAATGTTTTTTGAAAAGCTCCCTATTTCAAGAAATAACATGGCACTAAAGAAGGCTTTTATAGAAGAAATAGATGCGGAATATGAAGAGCTAAAAAAAGAAAATACGGAAGAAGAAAGTATTCGAATACTAAAGAACGAACATCAATTTATTTATGAAGTCAATAAAATGGACGGGACACCGGGTCTATATTTATATAGCAAAGGATTGACAATATCCGATGTAGGTTTAGTATTTGACCCCAGCGAAAATGAAGAAAGATTTGAAAGAGCCTATCAGCTATTAAAAGAGCTTTGTGATATAGATCTTTGTTACCAGAGGGAAAAAGAAGATTTTAAGTTCGACCCCTCTGAAAGATTGATCATCTTCGCATTGGATCGAGACAGAAACTATTTTGGATTTATTGGAGACAGCGGTAATTTAGGTGAGTCCAATATTCCTATTGCATATATTCGTAAGGAAGGAATCTATGGTAAAGTAGCCAATAACTTAAAAGAGTTGCTGGAACTAGCGTTGTTCTATCCTTATTGGTATGAGTTTATTCAGCTTAGAAGTAGCGATAAGGAATATTCCTTAGAAATGTTAGAAAGGCAATGGATTCAGGAGACCCCGGATTTCTATGAAAAACAGAAGGAACTTGCAAATGCTTTGGGCATAAATAAAAACGATCATTCTCTAGATATCTTAATTGAGAACTTAAGGCAAAAACCTAGTTTTATAGTTTCTGATCTTGCCGACGATTTCCATCAATTTAAGTATATTCTAGGAGCATTCGAAGAGGAGTGAAAATATGAAATGTCCATGCTGTAATGAAGAAATGGAACTGGGTTATTTGCAGACAGGAACAATAATCACTTGGACAAAGAAGATACATAGGATTTCTTTACTTCCAAGAAAGGGAGAAGTCATGTTAGAAAATAATGTATTTAAAGGGGTTAACTTTCCAGCGTATATCTGTAAATCATGTAAAAAGGTATTACTGGATTATTCCGATAAAAACTATGAAGAAGGCTAGCGTAAGAATATGGAGGGATATTTATCAAAACAATTCATGAGCAATCCAACCTTATAATTTTAAGAAATACGACGGAAGATGATTTGGATTTTGTTGTTCAGACGGAAAGAGATCTGGAGAATGCCAAATATGTTCTTCAATGGACGAAAGAACAGCATAGGGGCGCTATGGAAGATGAAGATATGTTGCATCTAGTCATTGAAGACAGTCAGACTCATAATTTAGTAGGGTACGCAATCATTGCTGGACTAAAAAACTATGATAGAAATATAGAGCTGAAAAGAATTGCAATATCTGAAAAAAACAAGGGGTATGGGCGAGAGGCGATAAAACAAATCAGAAAAATTTCCTTTGAAGATTTGAATGGTCATCGGCTTTGGTTAGATGCAATTTGCAAAAATCACAAGGCTCATAGATTGTATGAGTCAGAGGGCTTTGTTCAAGAAGGCGTACTAAGAGAGTGTATGTTCATCAACGGACAATACGAATCCATCGTTGTTATGTCCATCTTAGAGGAAGAGTATAGAAGCAATTTTAAAAATAGATAGTAACAAGATATACAAAAATAAAATAGTACGACCCAATCATTGTCATTCAAGATTTGCTTTAGGGGAGCATTTGATTAATGTGGAAATCAATACCAGAAAAAATTTGTATTTTGAGTAAAGGGGAGAGGGAGAATGGATCATCGAACGTATTCATAGTGAATGAAGTAGATGGATTTTAATACAGATACAGGCACGATATTATGAAAGGAGTCAAGACATGGAGGAATCTGTAAATATACTAATTGTGGAAGATGATATGGATATCAATAACTTGCTCTCTAAAATGTTAAGCAAACGGGGGTATCATGTGAGACAAGCATATTCTGGCACGGAGGCGTTGATGTGTTTGGAGCATTACGAATTTCAGCTTGTTCTATTGGACTTAATGCTGCCTGGAATGGTCGGTGAGGAAATCATTTGTCAAATAAGAAAGCTGAAGAATATGCCGATTATTGTTATTTCCGCAAAATTAGCACAGGATACTAAAATAGAAGTCTTAAATCTGGGCGCCGACGATTTTATTGTAAAGCCATTCGATGTGAACGAGGTCTTAGCACGGGTTGAGGCTCAGCTAAGGCGATATATGGTGTTTTCTAATCCGAGGGACAAGCAGAATATTTTAACCTATAAAGATTTAGTATTAAATCGGGATACCGTAGAAGTTACAATGAAAGGACTTCCTATTTCTGTTACGGCGAAGGAGTTTGCTATACTGGAGCTATTGATGGAGCACCCTAAAAAGGTATTTACAAAGGCCAACTTGTTTGAGCAAGTTTGGAACGATGAGTTTTTAGGTGACGATAACACGGTCAATGTTCATATTAGTAACCTCCGATCCAAGCTTGCAAAAGCTGATCCAGCTACAGAATATATCCACACAGTATGGGGAATTGGATTTAAAATGAATGAATAAACTTAAGTCTTTCTTAAGTTTTTCTTTATGTCAACTTGTAAATTATATCTTAATATATAGTCATACAAGAAGAAGGAGGTCCAGTTCAAATGATAGAAACGGTACTTAGAACCAAGGATATCACCAAAAAATACAAGAATAATTTTGCTGTGAACAATGTGAGCATGGAAGTAAAGCAAGGGGACATTTATGGCCTTGTGGGAAAAAATGGAGCGGGTAAGACGACTTTACTTAGAATGGTCAGCGGTCTTTCTGTGGCAACCAGTGGCGGATTAGAGTTGTTTGGCGAAGCATCCAGCGATGGATTAAATAAATCAAGAATGAGAACGGGATGTATCATTGAAACACCAAGCTTTTTTCCATACCTGTCTGCAAGCAAGAATCTGGAGTACTATAGGATACAAAAAGGTATTGTAGAGGAGGAGGTTATAGAAAGAACGCTGAAGATGGTGGGACTTGAAGGTACAGGGAATAAAAAATTTAAAAACTTTTCCCTTGGAATGAAGCAGCGGTTAGGTTTGGCCTTTGCTATCATGGGAAACCCAGAACTGCTCATTTTAGATGAGCCGATCAATGGATTAGATCCATCTGGAATCGTAGAGTTCAGAGAATTATTATTAAAGCTGAATCGAGAAAACAATATTACCATCATAGTATCCAGCCATATATTAAGTGAACTTTCACAGCTGGCAACAACCTATGGATTTATTCATAATGGACAACTGGTAGAGCAAATATCGGCGAAAGAATTAGAGGAAAAATGCAGGCATTATTTAGCAATCAAGGTGGACGATATAGGTAAGGCCACGGTCACAATTGAAAATAAACTTGGAACCAACAAGTACGAAGTCCTCAATGACAATCAAATACGGTTATATGATTATATTGATAGACCTGAGGTTGTAAACAAAACCCTTGTTATAAACGATGTCATGGTTTCGTCAATCCATCAAACTGGCATGAATTTAGAAAACTATTTTATCGAGTTGATTGGAGGGAGCCACAATGCTTAATTATATTAAAGCTGAACTGTATCGAAATTTTAACAGGGTATACTATTGGGCATTTATAACAATTACATCTGCTGTAGCATTGCTGTGTAATATACTGATTAAATCAACAGGAAATGTAACCAGTATGAGCTTGTCGGAGATAATGTATATAGGGATTCAAGCAATAAATCTGCCAATATTCTTGGTGTTAATGATGGTGGAGATCGTTACCAGTGAGGAGAATAAAAACCTTACGATTCGAAATGCTGTATCTTTTGGTATCCCTAGAAATAAGATGATTGCCTCAAAAGTGGTCACAACAACAATTCTATCGAGTATCGCAGCACTGATTATACTAACCGTATTTTTAGGGAGCGGTGCAATACTGCTTGGATTCGGTGCAGACTTCTCCTTAGAAATAGTAAAGGATTTCTCCCTTAGATTACTGGTGGCTGTGCCATTGTGGATTGGAGCAATATCTGTAGGTACTTTTCTAGGGATTGTATTTAAAAGTAGCACAGTATCTAGTTTTATTTATTTTGGTGTATTTACTATGGCACGTAAAATTATTAATGTACTTGAAGTAATCGTATCAGACAAATTTAAGTATCTTCATAAGATATTGATTACTACAAATTTATTTAACTTGCGTAATGATGTACTATCCAACGAAATAATTATTTCTGCTATTTTAGTAGGAGTGGGTTTTACTGCATTGTTTACGATTTTAAGTATGGTATACTTTAATAAAATCGAAGTCAAGTAACAGAGAGGGTGGTATCTATACAATTATTATGTATGATGTTAATTATTCTATTGGGTATATTTATCACCCTATATATCTTTTTGCAAAAAGAAATAAGAGGAATGGTAAAGCAATTAAAGAGAATTAATAAAAGTAATACAAATGCCAAGGTGACATTATCTTCCGCCAATAAAGATATCGTAGGCTTAGCACGAGAAATCAATGCAACATTAGAAGAAAAACAAAAATCAGAAATTGAGCATAAGAAAATTGACCTAGAATTAAGACAGGCTATTGCGAACATGTCCCATGACTTAAGAACACCCCTTACATCCATCATTGGATATATACAGCTGATGGATGATCCGAATCTATCGGATGATGAAAAGACGGAATATAAAGATATCGTTAAGAGGAGAGCAGAGTCCTTACAGACCTTAATATCAAGTTTCTACGATTTATCGAGGCTGGAAGCGAGGGAATATAACTTTGAACTCGGTCCAGTGTATCTAGATAAAATTCTGTACGATTTAATCGCTTCATTTTATAGAGATTTTCTAAATAAAAATATAGAGCCTGCCATTGATATACTGGAAAAGGCAGCGCCAGTGATTGCCGATGAGAATGCGGTAAAAAGAATTTTCTTTAACTTAATACAGAACGCCCTAAAGTATGGCAATCAGAGAATGGCTATTTCTTTAAAACAGAATGAAGCATATACCATTACAACTTTTACAAATGATACCTCAAATCTAAAAGAGGAAGATGCAGCCCGTATATTCGAACGATTTTTCACAGCGGATTCAACGAGAAGTAATAAGAGTACAGGGCTTGGATTAGCCATTACGAAAGAGTTGGTGGAGCAGATGGGTCATACCATTGATGCGGAAATATCAGGGGATAAACTTAGCATTATAATAAAATGGCGGAGGACATCCATATCGACCAGGTTGGACTCAAGGAACTGCCTAAAATAGATTTAGGCGGAGGAGCCTGCAATTTTCTTTAAATTAACTGTTGACATTTAAAAATTTCAGGGATATAATCTTATCTAAATATAAGCAAAGACGTTGAAGAGAAGAGTAGGTATGTAAATACCAATACAGAGAGCTCCTGTTGGTGAGATGGAGCAAGGGAAGGCATATTGAACATGGTCTTGGAGTTGGATTGCTGAAGGGAAACTTTAGGCAGTCACGTAATGCACACGTTACAGTGCCGGAGTATTTAAGGATGGAATTCCTGCGTACTCGATGAGGTATATGCCGCGAGGCTTATACGAACTTAGGGTGGTATCACGATGCGCTTACGCTTTCGTCCCTTTGCATTCATATGCAAAGTGGCGGAAGCTTTTTTGATTGACTCAACAGGGCATAATTGATATAGGGGAGGGAGTACCATTGATTGAAATTGTAAATGTGAGCAAAATATTTGACGATAGTAAAAACAAAGTTCATGCAGTGCAAGATGTATCTTTAAAGGTTGAAAAAGGACAAATCTATGGCATTATCGGATATTCTGGAGCTGGTAAAAGCACCTTAATTCGATGCATCAACCTTTTAGAGCGACCTACTACGGGAAAAGTTTTGTTTAAAGGAGAGGACATTACCCTGCTCTCTGAAAAAGAGCTGAGAGAAAAAAGAAAGAAAATCGGAATGATCTTTCAAAATTTTAACCTTTTTAACTCTAGGGACGTCTATCACAATATTGCATATCCATTAAAGGGAGCAAATCTTTCAAAAGAAGAAGAGCGAAAAAAGGTAAAAGCCTTATTGGAGCTTGTAGGACTTAGCGATAAGGAACATGCATATCCTTCTCAGCTCAGTGGTGGACAAAAGCAAAGGGTGGCAATCGCAAGAGCCTTAGCCAATGACCCAGAGGTGCTACTTTGTGACGAAGCCACCTCTGCATTGGACCCTAAAACAACGAAATCGATTTTAGAACTTTTAAAAGAGCTGAGAGAAAAACTCGGATTAACCATTATACTCATTACTCATGAAATGGCAGTAATTAAAGACATTTGTGACAGAGTGAGCGTAATGGAAAACGGAAAGGTAGTAGAAGAGGGCGATATTGTAAAGATATTCAGCAGACCTGAAAACCAAACGACGAAGGGCTTCTTAGAAACTGCAACCAACACAAGCAAGATTTATGAACTACTCCAGCTCAAAGACAATATATTCAACATAAGGGATGAGGATGTATTAACGAAGGTGAACTATCTAGGAGAAGCAACGAAGGATGCGCTGATCTCCGAGGTGTCTCGAAAATTCAGCATCAACGCAAGTATTCTATATGGAAACCTAGAGGTTCTAGGAAAAACGCCTGTTGGAGAGCTCATTGTACTATTTAGTGGAAATAGGGAAGATATATTCAAGGGCATCGATTATTTTAGAGAAAAAGGATTAATAGTGGAGGTGATGGACCATGGTAGAAATTCTTAGTAAATATATACCAAATGTTTTAAATTCTACAGATGAAATTTTAGTGGCAATCTATCAAACCCTGATTATGGTATCCATATCCGGTATCCTATCGCTGATATTTGGGGTTCTGCTGGGTGTGACCCTTGTAGTTACAAGGAAGAATGGCATACTAGAAAATACTGTAATCAATAATATCCTAGATAAGGTGATCAACGTATTTCGAAGTATCCCTTTTATCATTTTAATTGCAGCCATTATGCCTTTAACAAGATGGATGGTGGGTACTGCCATTGGGATAAAAGGAGCAATCGTTCCATTGGTCATCGGAACTGTGCCATTCTTTTCTAGACAGATAGAGAGCGCCTTATTAGAGATCAATAAAGGAATTGTAGAGGCCGCACAGGCCATGGGGTCCGGTCCAATGGACATTATTTTTAGGGTATACCTAAAAGAAGGATTACCTGGAATCATCAGAGGTGTCACTATAACCTTTATCAGCTTAATCGGTTCTTCTGCTATAGCAGGAGCCGTTGGTGGCGGTGGAATTGGAGATTTAGCAATCCGTTATGGCTACCAAAGATTCCAAGCAGACATTACCTATATCAGTGTAATCCTATTATTAATACTGGTATCGATAATACAAGGTGTTGGCAATTTAATTATCAAAAAAGTAACCCATTAAAAGCGTTGAAATTCATCGAAGAAATTGTAGCAGGATCAATGACGAACTACAATCACTTCGGTGAATTTTTTGTATCCTTTTAAATTTAACATGAAATTTTATCCATTATTTGTGGATATGTTTGAATAAGTATATAGAATCGGCTATAATAGTAATAAAATTTAAATGAAGGAAAGGGTGGGGGCGATGTCATATTTAATTGAACAGTGTAAACGGTTGAAGGAAGCTTCTTATGCCTTGGGAATGATTTCCACAAAGGATAAGGATGAAGCGCTTCGATTGATAATAGACAGCATAAAGAGAAATAAAGATGATATCCTTGCAGAAAATGATAAAGATGTTCTTGCTGCCAAGGAAAAAGGAACAAAGGACAGTCTGATTGATCGTCTTAAGCTGACAGAAGACAGAATCCAAGGGATATTGGAGGGAATAGAGACGATTATTGGGTTAAAGGACCCTATTTGGAGAAGCAATGACGTTTGGACCCTAGAGAACGGATTGACCATCAGTAAAATGACAGTACCACTCGGTGTTATCGGAATTATTTATGAATCGAGACCCAATGTTACCGTGGATGCTTTTTCTTTAGCTTTAAAGAGCGGAAATTGTATTTTATTAAGAGGAAGCTCCTCTGCGATTCATTCGAACAAGATGATTGTAAGCGCCATCAAAGAAGGTTTAAGAAGGAGCAAGGTCAGTGAGGATATCATAGAGCTGATAGAAGACACGGATCGGAATGTTGTTAAGGAGATGCTGACCTTAAATGAATATATTGATGTGATTATTCCTAGAGGTGGAGCGGATTTAATACGATTCGTAGTGGACCACGCTACAGTTCCTACCATAGAGACGGGCATCGGAAATTGCCATATTTATGTGGATGAATCGGCAAATTTAGAAAATGCGATCCAGATTATTACCAATGCAAAAATTCAGAGACCGGGTGTGTGCAATGCTTGTGAAACTACGTTGATCCATGAGGATATTGCTCCCAAGTTCTTGCCAATGCTGGCGGCAGCATTGAAGGATAAGGTTGAGCTAAAAGGCTGCCCTAGAACGAGAGAAATTATACAGGCAGCAGAGGCAACAGATATGGATTGGGCGGAGGAATATTTGGATTACATTCTCGCTGTGAAAGTGGTTTCCAATGTGGATGAGGCCATCGGCCATATACAGGCCTATGGTACAAAGCATTCCGAAGCAATTATTACAGAAAACTATACCAATGCAAATTACTTTTTAAGACGAGTGGATGCAGCGGCAGTCTATGTAAATGCTTCCACTAGATTTACAGATGGTGGTGCCTTTGGCTTTGGTGGGGAAATGGGTATCAGTACACAAAAAACCCATGCAAGGGGACCAATGGGGTTAAATGAATTAGTTACAATGAAGTACACGGTGGTAGGAAACGGACAGATTAGACAGTAGGAGGTGGAAAGAGATGCTGCAGGACGTTATGAAAAAGAGCAAGAAAATCGTAATTAAAATAGGAAGCAATACACTTTCTAATGTAGACGGCACCATAAACCATGATTTTATTGAAGCCCTATGTCAGCAGGTGGCTTTCCTAGTAGGAGAAGGAAAGCAAGTGGTTATTGTTACATCAGGAGCTAGAATTGCTGGTATCAGTAGAACCAACAAATGGTCTAGAAAAGAGGATATGAACTATAAGCAGGCCCTATGCGCTATCGGTCAGGTTGAGCTGATGTCTGCATACAACAGCCATTTTTCCCACCATGGCATTTATATTGGACAGCTACTACTCACAAGAGAGGATTTCTTCGATAAAACTAGAAACTTAAATATCAGAAACACATTATTTACCCTAGTCGATGAAGGCATCGTGCCAATCATCAACGAAAATGATACTGTAAGTGTGGAGCAGATTAAAATCGGAGACAATGACACCTTAGCTGCTTATACAGCAACCCTGTGGAATGCAGATCTGCTCATCCTTCTGAGTGATATCGACGGAATCTACAATAAGAACCCTAAGGAATATGAGGATGCTGAGTTATTGGAGCAGGTACAAAACATTGATGATATGCTAAAGGAGATTGAAGTGGGAGAGACCAATTCCTTTGGTACAGGAGGCATTGAAACGAAGATAGAAGCAGCGAGAATTGTGAATCGTTATAATATTCCTATGATCCTAGGAAACGGAAAAAATAAAGAGATATTGATGAAATTGTATCAGAATGAAGCGAAGGCAACGATATTTTTCAGAGAATAGGATGTGGATTATGGAGAAAAGAATAGGATTCATTGGGGCAGGAAATATGTCTTCTACGATTATTCGAGGGCTGGTAAAAAGCTTTGAGGGCATGAATCAATCCATCTATATCAGTAATAGAACCATAAAAAAGGCAGAGAAATTATGTAATCAAGTTCATATCAATCTATGCAGAACCAATGTAGAACTGGCAGAAAATAGCGATATCATTTTCTTAGGTGTGAAGCCTCATATGTACGATGGTGTCCTTAGGGAGATCAGCTCCTATGTAACTAAAGATCAGATCATCGTCTCTTTAGCGGCTGGAATCACTACAGAGGATATGGGCGAATATTTTAAGGAGCCAATGAAAATCATTCGAATCATGCCCAATGTTCCCGTCAGTGTGGGGGAAGGAATGATCGCTTTAAGCTCGAATGGAAATGTTACCGGTGAGGAAGTTGATTTTGTCGTACAACTACTAAGTAGCGTTGGTAAGGTCGACCAAATCGATGAAAGTTTAATTGATGCAGTGACCACCATTAGCGGTTGTAGCCCTGCGTTTATTGCAATGTTCGTAGAGGCTTTAGCAGATGGGAGCGTACGAAAAGGAATGCCTAGAGACAAGGCGTATCTCTACGCAGCTCAGACATTGATTGGAACAGGAAAAATGATATTAGAAAAAGGTTTGCACCCAGGAGAGCTAAAGGATATGGTTTCATCACCGGGTGGCGTGACCATCGAAGGTGTGTATGAGCTAGAAAAAAGAGGCTTTAGAAACATGCTGATAGAGGTTGTTGAAGCCTGCGAGAGGAAAACAAAATCCATGAAAAGCAAGAAGGTTGAGGAGTAGATCCTGAACCTTTTTTTTGAGTATTTAAGGTTCTAAGAAAGACTTAGAATTCGTGGCATATGGGCTAAGTCAATAAATTTTATTTTAAAGCAGAACTTTCCTGCTCTCTATAAAAGGAATTGCAAATTCGTTGTAGAATAATAGTATTTAGAATTATTTCAGGTTAAAAAATACATTAAAAGAAGACAAAGACGGCAGAAGAGCGTTGGAGACCTAGGAGGTTAGATGATGGAGAAGGAAATAATGGAGTGGCTGAAAAGTATTGTAGTAGCTTTAATCATTGGCGTGATCATAACAACATTTGCACAACCGACGATTGTTAGAGGTCCATCCATGGAGCCTACATTGCAGAATAATAATCTATTATTGGTAAATAGACTACTGTATAAGCTGAAAGAGCCAAATCATGGAGATATTATTGTTTTTAGATTGGAAGCAGAGAAAAGAAACCTAATCAAGAGAGTGATTGGCGTTGCGGGAGATACTGTTGAAATCAGTAGTGGTATTGTCTATGTAAACGGCTCCGAGCTTGAAGAAGTATACCTAGACGATATCGACATCTCCTCAAAGGACCAACAGGTGGTGGTTCCTAGGAACTCAGTTTTTGTTTTAGGTGACAATAGAAACGATAGTAAGGATAGTAGAAATACCGAAGTCGGTACCGTAAATAAAGAGCTGATCTTAGGAAAAGCTTATCTTAGATTATTTCCGTTCAATAAATTAGGAAAAATACGATAAATATTTACAACAGCTGAGAGTTTACAGGGGACAAAGTCTACTTCGAAATAAGGAGAGGGGCAGTAAATATGGCAGGAATGATTTATTATAATAAAGCGATGAAGGTAATTGACCGAGTTTTAGTTACATTCACCTTAATTTTCGTAGTGGTTTGGGTATATACAAAAGCTTCAGTAAGTCCATATATTTTATTGATGCTAGGGCTCCAAAGATTATTATATGCATATAATGCAAATAAGATGGAACTAAAAAGAGGCGTGGGTATTTCCCTAGGGCTCGGTGTGTTGATGGTGGTTACATCCTGTGCCATGCTTGTGGCAGCAATGAGATAAAGCGTAGGGTTTAGATAGCAGGCACTATAGAGGTGATACGAAGATGGCATATGTATATACTAGAGGTAATACTCTAGGCAATCTGCAAAATAAAGGCTTAATTGTGGATTATGGTAAATATATTTACTTTTATTTAAATGGCGGTTTATACAGGATGAACAAAGAAAATAATGAAAAGATATTGATATATAAAGGCGAGACCAAGTATTTAAATGTCACAGGGGATTTTATTTATTGTGTGGAGGATAGAACACTTTACAGAATTGCTATTTCAGGAGAAGAACATTATATTGCACCATATTATGAGGATGTAGAGGAAATCAGCATCGTAGATCATTGGATATACTGCCATGATAGTTGGAGTGAGTACATCTTTAGAATCAACATGAATAATTCACATAAAGACGAGTTCTTTTATATTGACACTGTTCCTTTTAGTATGGCAATGGACAATGAAAATATCTATTTTAGCAGTGATCGAAATGGGAATTTGGAGGTAGTACCAGTGGGAGCTCCTTTTGATGGAGACGAAGGAAAAATAATAGGGGAAGATATCGGTAAAGGAGCATTTTACATTCATGTAGAAGAACAATGGATTTATTATTTAGAAAGTGAACAGCATCCATTGGAGTACGATAGCTTTAAAACCATAAAATATCATATTTATAAAATTAGAAAAGATGGTACAAATAAAACAAAGATTGTAGAGGACTACGTAAATCATATCAATGTTCAAGATGGTTGGATATATTTCAGCAATAGAAGTGAACAGGGTGCTTTATATAAGATGAAGATCGATGGAACAAATAAAATAAAACTGAGCGACGATGTTTGTGAAAATATACATTTAGTAGAAGACTGGGTCTATTACTATGTAGAAGATAAAAGTGTTTACCGACTTTTTCAAGAAAAACTTAGATATTTTCAAAGCCAGAACTTAAGCTTCGAGGAAGTCAATCAGCGAATGAACGAATATGAAAATGGGATTTTTCTACAGAAAGAGCCAAAGAAGTTATATAGAATTAGAAAAGACGGCACCTTTAATGAAGAGGTTAAAATATAGAAGAAAGCTTTGTTACTAAAGATTAAAATATGGATACACCTTAGCAGAATAATATACGAGAAAAAAGCCTACAATTTTTCAATCGTAGGCTTTGAATATTCTAATTTGAAGTATAATATGATAGAATGAGGTAATTTAAAATGTCTGATTTTCCACGAACAGGTTCATCATGGTTATTGTTAAAATAGGAAATATGATGTTTGGACTGGTGCTCAAAATAGAGTATCATAGGAATAAGGATACAATAGGAGACGAAGAACATGAAAAAGTTTAAAAAGTTCTATATCGAAATCACCAATCGATGTAATCTTGCTTGTAGTTTTTGTCCTGAGACGAAGCGAGCTGCTGAGTTTATGAAGATAGAGAGCTTTCATAAAATACTAGAGGAAATAAAACCCTTTGCAGATTATATCTACTTTCATGTAAAGGGGGAGCCATTGTTACATCCAGCGATTGATCAGTTTTTAGATTTGAGTCATGAAAAGGGCTTTCAGGTGAATATTACCACCAATGGAACCTTGATAAAGAAACAAAAAGATAAAATTCTTGGGAAACCAGCATTGCGCCAAGTGAATTTTTCTCTCCACAGCTTTGATGGGAATGAAGGTGGCGGAAGTAAGGCAGAATATATAAAGGATATTATAGACTTTACGAAAGAAGCAGTAGCCATTACAGAGACCATTGTATCTTTAAGGCTATGGAACCTAGATCAGGATAATGAAACGAATGTCCAGAGAGCGCGGAATCGCCAAATACTAGAGATTATCGAAAAGGAATTTAATCTTTCCTATAGGATTGAAGAAAAAGTAACTCCGGGTAATGGAATTAAAATCGGTCAAAGAATCTATCTAAATCAAGACCCGGAATTTAAATGGCCAGATTTAAAAGAAGAAGAGGACGAAGGCAAAGGATTTTGTTATGGTCTTCGAAATCAAATCGCCATCCTCGTGGATGGAACCGTTGTTCCCTGCTGCCTAGATGGAGAAGGTATCATCAATCTAGGCAATATCAATCAAACAAAATTCTCAGACATTGTAGAAAACGAAAGAGCAAATCATATAGTACAGGGTTTTTCTAGAAGAGAAGCAGTGGAAGAGTTGTGTAGGAAGTGCGGATATAGAAAAAAATTTGGTGTTTAGCCCAAACTGTCTTAGGCTATATAGTAAATAGGAGTTAAAAACTTGGAGGTGTTTGTTTTGAATCAATTTGCTTTGACAAAAGAAGAGGCTGTTTTAATGGTAATTGATATTCAGGAGCGCTTGGTGCCTGTAATGGAGAAAAAAGAGCAGGTCATAGGAAATACAAACATTTTAATTTCAATTTCAAATGAGTTGAATATACCGATTTTAGTGACAGAGCAATATCCAAAGGGTTTAGGAAGAACCGTTGAAGCGTTGAAAAATAACATGGGGGATAGCCCTATCTATGAGAAAACAAGCTTTACTGCTTGCACAGAGGCATTGGTTTCAGATCTTGAAAAGCTGGGTAGAAAGAAGATCATTATTACAGGCATGGAAACCCATGTGTGTGTATTTCAAACTGTAAGGGATTTAATCCAAAGAGGATACCATGTATTCGTGGTTCAAGATGGTGTTTGTTCACGAACAGAGGAAAATTATAAAAATGGTTTAGATCTAATGGATCGTATGGGGGCAATGGTTACGAATACCGAAACTGTATTCTTTGATTTAATGAAAGCTGCAGGCACCCCTGAATTTAAAAAATTATCGAAGCTAATCAAATAGTGAATGGATCGCGCCATCTTTATTGTAATTTTAAAAAAGTAATAGGTCATAAGGATGGAACGAATATATTTATAAGGGGGTAAATATATGTGGATTAGAGCAGAATTAAAGAGTAGGGCAAAGGAAGTCCTAAAAAAATCTTATTGGAAGGCCTTTTTAGTTAGTATGATTATTGTTGCTGCAAGCGGCGACATGGATAGCTTTAAGATAAAGAAGCAATGGAATATCACAGAGCCTAGAAACGTTCTTCTAGAGCAGAAATCAGATTATATTGGAAGCTCATTTCTAGAAGGTGTAACGGATACTGCACCCTGGGTATGGGGGCTTCTAATTGGTATAATTGCATCATTTTTAATGCTATGGTTATTTAAAATCATTATAGGATACGCCTTTGAGGTTAGTGGAAAGCGTTATTTTCTAAAATCGGCACAGGATCATTTCGATTTAAATAATTTAACTTACGCCTTCAATCGCAGTAGGATTGTGGATATCGTAAAAACTATGGCATACAGAGGCCTTTTAGTGTTTTTATGGAGTCTTCTATTTTTGATTCCAGGGATTGTAAAATCCTATGCCTATCAAATGGTGCCGTATATCTTAGCGGACAATCCGAATATTGGGTATCAACGTGCCGTGGAGCTCAGTAAGAATATGACGGAAGGTGAAAAATGGAACATTTTTGTCTTAGATCTATCCTTTATCGGATGGAATATATTGGGGTCGTTATTATTCGGCATAGGAAGACTATTTGTCAACCCATACGTTGATTCTACACAGGCAGAGCTCTATTTAGTTTTGAGAGAAAACGCTTTAGAGAGAGGGCTCTGTACAAGAGAAGAATTGATGATGGATGAATTTACAAAATAAAAGGTGAAATTGTTTTAGGAGGAAGACATGATTAGAGAACTAACAAAAGATGATAAAGACATATTTATTTCAATGGTGAAGGAGTTCTATACTTCAGATGCGGTATTATATAGCATTCCTGAAGAAAATATAGTAAATACCTTCAATGAGGCTATAAAGGATTCACCCTATGTGAAAATCTATATAATGGAAGAAGAAAAAGGCATTGCAGGGTATGGACAAATCAGCTTAAGCTATTCCAACGAAGCTGGTGGATTGGTTGTTTGGCTAGAAGAGATTTATATCCGAGAGGATTTCAGAGGGTTGGGCCTTGGTGGTAAATTTTTAGATTTTGTAAAGAATGAATTCTCTGCCGATGCAAAGCGATTTCGACTGGAAATTTCAGAGAGCAATATGGATGCCAAAAGGTTGTATATACGAAATGGGTACGAAACCTTAGATTATTTACAAATGGTATGCGATATTAAATAAATATTTTAAAAGCCCTACTCATGGGGCTTTTATTTTCATGGAAAAAACAAGCAGTTTCATTGTTTAATATTGTTGATAAAACAGTTAATAATGTGGATAAATATAGTAGAATAAAGTCGATAATGTTAATAAATATATAATATTTATTCGTTCTTCGGATATGATATAATATTAAAAAATCTTACGAAATATGGAGAGGGCTTACTATGAAGAAATGTTCGATATGTAATAAAAATATAGCAGTTGTTTTTGCAACGAAAATGGAAGATGGCAAGTCTGAAATGAAGGGAATCTGTATGGAATGTGCAAAGAAGATGGGTCTTCCTATTATGAATCAAATCATGGAGCAAACGGGGATGACGGAAGAAGAAATAGAAGGTTTATCCCAGCAGATGAATGACGTATTTGAAGAGATGGATTTAGAGGAAATGGAAGACGATAATTTTCTAGGGAAACTATTTAAGGGTTCCTTGGGTTCTTTTAAAATGAAAGAGGATGAAGATATAGAAGTAGAAGAAACCGCAGAGGATAAGGAAGAAATATTTGAAGAAAAGGCGAAGAAAAAGAAAAAAGGTAAGAAAAGAAAAAACTTAGATACTTACGGTACAAATTTGACAGATAGAGCAAGAAATAAAGAAATTGATAGAGTCATTGGTAGAAATAAGGAAATAGATAGGGTAGTACAGATTCTAAATAGAAGATCTAAAAATAATCCGATCCTAATCGGAGAGCCAGGTGTAGGTAAAACAGCCATTGCAGAAGGGTTAGCTGGTCGTATTGTAGAGAAGCAGGTGCCAGCAAAGCTATTTAACGCAGAGGTCTACTTGCTAGATCTAACGGCCATTGTAGCAGGAACCCAATTTAGAGGACAGTTTGAAGGTCGAATGAAGGCGATTATAGAAGAAGCACAGGAGTGTGGCAATATTATTTTAGTCATCGATGAGGTTCATAATATTATGGGTGCTGGGGAGGTTCATGGTGGTGTTATGAATGCTGCCAATATTTTAAAGCCGGCGCTGGCTCGTGGGGAGATCCAAGTGATAGGTGCCACTACTCTAGATGAATACAGAAAGCATATTGAAAAGGATTCTGCTCTAGAGAGAAGGTTTCAACCAGTATTGGTTGAGGAACCTAGTGTAGAGGATACTATAGAAATATTAAAAGGAATCAAGGGCTATTATGAGGATTACCATAAAGTGAAAATATCCGATGAAGTGATCGAAGCTGCTGCAAAGATGTCTGAAAGATACATTACAGATCGATATTTACCAGATAAGGCCATCGATATTATTGATGAAGCAGGATCTAGAGTAAACCTAAGAAATGAGGGCTTAGTAGAGATTGAAGGCTTAAAGGTGGAATTAAAGGCTATAGAGGAAAAGAAAGCAGAGGCAGCGAAGAAAAACGATTATGAAAAGGCAGCACAGTACAAAGTAGATGAATGTAGGATTTTAGATCGAATAGAAGAGCTGGAAGCAGAAGTGAATAAAAGTGCTTTAACAGTGGAGGATGTAGCTTTCGTAATTGAATCCTGGACGAATATTCCCGTGGGTAAAATTACAGAGGAGGAAGCCAGCCGGTTGCTAAGCCTTGAAGAACAGCTCCACAGGAGGGTGGTTGGACAGAAGGATGCAGTGCGAAGCCTTTCTAGAACCATCAGACGGAACCGCTCTGGATTTAGAAAGAAGAGAAAGCCAGCTTCCTTTATATTCGTTGGACCTACGGGTGTAGGAAAGACAGAGCTAGTGAGGGCTTTAGCAGAAGAACTATTTGGCAGCGAAGAAGCGATGATTCGTGTGGATATGTCAGAATATATGGAAAAACACACGGTTTCTAAATTAATTGGAGCGCCTCCAGGATACGTAGGGTATGATCAAGGTGGTCAGCTAACAGATAAGGTTCGAAGAAAGCCATACTCCGTAATTTTATTAGATGAAATAGAAAAGGCCCATCCAGATGTATTCAATATGCTGCTTCAAATACTGGAAGACGGCAGATTAACCGATAGTCAAGGAAGAACCGTACACTTTGAAAACACCGTAGTCATTATGACTTCCAATGCAGGGACTCAAATAAAATCGGGTAGTATGGGCTTTGGCAATAGAGGATATGAAGCCTTAGAAAATCGTGCGAAGGATGCTTTAAAAGAGACCTTTAGACCGGAGTTTTTAAACAGAGTAGATGAAACCATTGTATTTACACAGCTATCTAAGGAAGAATTGAGAGAGATTATAGAGCTGATGTTAAAAGATGTCATTGAAGATGTGAAGGAAAAAGGGATGACCATCACCATTTCAGATGCGGTGAAAGATTTTATATTAGAAAAGGGCTACGATGAAAAATATGGTGCCAGACCTTTAAGAAGGGTGATCCAAAGATCCATTGAAGATGAAATTGCAGAGGAATATATTAAGAATACCTTTGTTCCAGGAGATCATATTCAGGTAGATCTAAAGGAAGACAGAGTTGTACTTAGCAAATAGAATCGAGGAGACCTTATAGACAGATTGCAGAAAAATTTTGCAATCTGTTTTTTAAAAGGGACACAGACGAACTGAAGGGAGAGCGATGTATGGAGAATTTAAATTGTAGTGTAGTCCACTTAGGGCATAGTACCATTTTAGTAGAAACACCGAAGTATAAGATGATTTTCGATTATTTTAACGATGGTTCTGTTGATTCTAAGGAAGGACCCAATAATGGCGTATTAAATGAAGGGGAATTTAGAACAGAAAAAGATATTTTCGTTTTTGCCTCCCATGGACATGGGGACCATTATCATCCTGTGATATTTAAGTGGAGAGAAACCAATCCCAATATCCATTATATTTTAAGCAGTGATATAGAGACAACGGAGGAGAAAGGTGTTCACCATATGAGTCCATACGAAGATTTGAAGATTGGAGATGTCCGTATAAAAACCTATGGGTCTACAGATAAAGGGGTATCCTTTTTAGTAAATGTAGAGGGTGTACAGATATTCCATGCAGGGGACTTGAACTGGTGGCATTGGAAAAGCTTTACCCAAGAACAGCTACAAGCAGAGGAAGTAGATTTTAAGAGGGAAGTAGACAAGTTAATGGGGCAAAATATAGATATCGCCTTTGTACCGGTAGATCCAAGGCTGGAAGAGTTCTACCATTTAGCAGGGGTATATTTTGCAGAGACAATAAAGCCAAAATTTCTAATCCCCATTCATTTTAGAGATCAGTTCTCAATTGGTAAGGATTTTGGAAGGATTTTAGCGCAGAGTACTGTCAACGTTCCAAAATTTAAACATATTGGACAAAAATTTATTTTTTAAAATTATAAAAATACAAAATGTAGGGGAGACGCTGAAAAGGTTGTCTCTCTCATTTTTTATTGTACTACCATTGAATGGATTATAAATTAAGAATGTTTTACACAGAATATAAGGTAGAATTGACAGCAAATAAGTCCTATGGTAGTATCTAAATGATAATGATTTTCGATTAAACATTACCATAGATTTCGATACCATTGTTTTTAAAGAGAAATTCAGGGTATTAAATTACTGAATATTAAAATCAAATGAAAATAAAAGAATATAAGCGCTAGTAAAAAAGGGGATACTGATTAAAATTTAGGAGGGGTAGATGTGAATCATACAAAAGTAACGGATGATGTATATAAGCTATCTGTAAATATAGACAATATTTTATTTGAAGGGTTATGGGAAATGCCCAATGGGGTATCGTTGAATTCCTATATTATTAAAGGTGAAAAAACAGCCATTATCGATGGGGTATGCGGCTGGGATGGGGTTCCAGAAAGCCTGCTGGCTTTGTTGGACCAGCTAGAAATCGATCCAAAATCCATTGAATACTTAATTATCAACCATATGGAGCCGGATCATTCAGGATGGATCGAAGACTTCAAAAAGATTCACTCAGATTTTAAGGTCGTATGTAGCCAAAAAGGAGCAGCGCTTCTAGATGCGTTTTATGCCCATAATAATAACGTAATTGTAGTGAAGGATAAGGATACCTTAGATTTAGGCAATGGTCATATTTTAGAGTTTGTAGATGTTCCGAATGTCCATTGGCCCGATACCATTGCCACCTTCGATCGAAAAACAGGTGTGTTATTCTCCTGTGATTCTTATGGTTCCTTCGGTACAGTAAAAGAATCTGGATACGATGATTTACTGACAGAAGAGGAAATTGAATTTTATGAAAAAGAAGCTGTAAGGTACTACTCCAATATTTTAGGCGCATTTTCTTTGCCTGCCAAGAAGGCGACGGAAAAGTGTGAAGCCTTACCGATTAAAATCATCGCCCCAGGTCATGGCATCGTGTGGCGAAAAAATCCCAATAAGATTTTAGAGGATTATAAACGATATGTAGCTTATCAAAAAGGTGTGGCGAAAAAGGAGATTACAGTCCTCTGGGGCTCCATGTACGGTATGACAGAAAAGGCTGTGAATTATGTTGTAGAGGAACTGAAAAAATACGATATCAAGGTAAATGTTCATAAGGTTCCAGAAGATTCCTGTGGAACTGTATTAGCTTCTGTGTGGAATTCTACAGGCGTAATCCTTGCGATGCCTACCTATGAATATAAAATGTTTCCGCCTATGGCAGCGGTTCTAGATGAAATCGGCCGAAAGAAAGCCGTAGGAAGAAAGGCTTTTAGGTTGGGCTCCTATGGGTGGTCTGGCGGAGCCCAAAGAGAACTGGATGAAATTATAGAGAAGCACAAAATGAACTGGGAGTTCCTAGAGCCTGTTGAATTTAAAGGAGCACCGAAGGAAGAAGATTTGAGCTTAATAGGACTTCGTATAAAGGAATTGGTAGGTAAAATAGAAAGTGTATTTTAAATTCTCAGTACTGAAATCTTGAAAAAAGCTGAGGGTTTCATAGGTTATCAATGCCCCAAAATCATTATTTTGGGGTTATTTTATGCTAATTTATGGATTCGATGATATTTGTTTGAATCCTTCAATAGATTAATATGTGAAGAAATTATCGATTTCTTAAAGAATTCTTAAGAAAGTTATTTATCATTTATTAAGAATTACAGTGTATAATTAAAGTTAAATGAATAAACCAATTATTGGCAAGGGGGATCCATATGAAATTTTTCAAGAAAAGGAAGGTTATGATAGGGGTTGTAGTTGCTGCTCTTATTATAGGTGTGGTTAGTGTAAATGCGAGGCTGAAATCATCTGCAACCAGTGGTATGGCTGTAAATGTTGCTGATGTTGTTAAAAAGGAGATAAAATCTACTTTAAACCTGAAAGCACCGCTACAAGGGACAGAAAATGTGGAGGTAGTATCAAGGCTCCATTATGAAATACTTTCCATTGATGTAAAGGAAGGCGACAAGGTGGAAAAGGATCAAGTTCTTGCAGTGCTGGATGTAAGCCGCCTTGAAGAGGAAATTGAGAAATTGAAGGACAATGTTGAGCTCTTACAGATTCAGAACACGGAAGGAAAAAGCAGTAAAGAAACCTCTGCAGCTTTAGCGGAGCAAAGATTGAATGAAGAGCTGGAAAACAACCAAAGAAATTACGAGACTGCTTTGGAAATGTATCATACAGCAAAAAGCAGATACGATAGTACAAAGGTATTATACGATTCAGGAGCAGCAAGTAAATGGGAGCTTGTAGATAAGGAAAATGCGCTGAACGATGCCAAAAGGAAGGTAGATACTTTTAATGTAGTAAATGGAAAGGTGCAGGCTACGGAGGCACAGCTAGCGGAGATGAATAATGCAAAAATTTCTTCAAACAATGCTTCTGGAGTAAAAAGTATAGAAATTGCTAAGAAAGAGCTGGAAAGAAAGAAAAAGGAGCTGGAGGATTGTAAGATCAAAAGCTCTATAACGGGTACTATAACTAGGGTGAATGCAAAGGTAGGCCGTTTTGCAGACGAGATAGACGATAGAAAGCCTATGTTTGTTATTGAAAATGTTGATACGCTTAAAATGGTAGCCAATGTAAGCGAATATGATATCGGAAAGCTGGAGATTGGACAAAAAGTTAAAATCAGCGCAGATATTTTAAATGGTGCTGAAGTAGATGGCGTTGTATCCCGTATCAGCCCCACAGGCGAGCAAAAGCAGGGCTCAAACGAGCGGGTCATCCCTGTACAAATTGATGTAGTTGGAGATACGAAAGGGTTAATTGCAGGCATTAATGCTTCGGCTAAGGTTGAAACGGCCATTGCTGAGGACGCACTGGTAATTCCTTTAGAAGCACTGATCGATGGCGGTGACAATACATATAGTGTTTTTGTTGTGAAAGAAGACAAAACCATTCAGAAAATAAATGTTTCACTGGGCGTAGAAGACGTGTTAGAGGTTCAGATCATATCCGATGAGATTAAAGAAGGAGATCAGGTTATACTGAACCCTCAGACCTTTATGACGGATGGAATGAGTGTGATTGTGAATGAGTAGCATTATAAAGATTGAAAATATTAGCAAGGTATACGATACGGGTGCCGTGCAGGTGCATGCACTACGAGAAGTGAGTCTTTCCATAGAGGAAGGGGATTTTGTTGCTATTATGGGCCAGTCTGGTTCTGGAAAATCGACCTTGATGAACATTCTCGGCTGTTTGGATAAACCAACAAGTGGCATTTATGAACTGGATGGAATTAATATTTCTAAAACGGACAATAGAGATCTTTCTTCTATAAGAAATAAAAAAATAGGATTTGTTTTTCAATCCTTCAATTTAATTCCCCGAACATCTGCCCTGAAAAATGTTGAGCTGCCTATGATCTATGCCAAAATGGGTAAAAAAGAAAGGCAAAAAAGAGCCAAAGAGCTGTTGGAAAGAGTCGGTTTAGGGGATCGGCTGGACCATATGCCCAACGAAATCTCCGGAGGTCAGAAGCAGAGAATTGCTATTGCTAGGGCTCTTGCCAATAAACCCTCCATTATTTTAGCTGACGAACCTACAGGAAACTTAGATACCGCCTCTTCTGAGGAAATCATGAACCTTTTTACTGAACTGAATAATGAAGGTGTAACTGTGATTGTTGTTACCCATGAGGACAATATAGCCGAATACACCAAAAGAACCATCCGTTTTCGAGACGGGCAGATCATTGAAGACAGAAGGAGGGAGACAAAGTAATGCTTATTTTTGAAAATATAAGTCTAGCCCTTTCCTCCATCAGAGTTAATAAAATGCGTTCTTTCCTTACAATGCTGGGCATGATTATAGGAATAAGTTCTGTTATCTCAATTGTTTCTCTGGGAGATACCATGAGAAATGTCATTGCTACTGAATTTGAAAATATTGGCACAACCCTAGCCTACAGCTATATAATGTCTGAAAGTGATTATTATACTTCCAACGAAACCTACAGTTATGAAGACATAGAGAATATAAAAGAGGTATTTGGAGATAACGTACAATATATCAGTGCAGGGGCAAGGACCTCTGGAAAAATCAAAAATGGAAGGGTTATGAAAGATGCAAGACTTATGGGATTGGCAGAAAATCCTGAGGTCTATAAGCCGCTGGACATAATCCATGGAAAGATGTTTTCCAATAACGATATTAAAAATGCAAGACCCTATATCCTGATTGAAGACAAAACGGCAGAGGAGATTTTCGGGACTAAAAACGCCGTAGGTAAGGTTCTGAGAATTCAGGTGAACGAAAACCTTCTGGAGTTTACAGTTACAGGGATTTATAGAAACAATGATTCTGCTCTTAAAAAGCTTCTAGGGGGCAGTGAAACAATGGCTGTAACCTATGTTCCCGAAACAGCCATCACTGAAAAGAATGGTATGTTTTGGTCCATTGAGATTAGCTCCTCAAAAGATATCAGTGTTGAGGAATTTAAAACGAAATTCATCAGCTATGTCAGTAGAGCAAAAGGGATAAAGCCTGAAAATATAAGATACTATACGGCTGAGGAGGAAATGAAATCCATCGATGGTTTGATGAGCACACTTTCCCTCGTTGTAGGTGCCATTGCAGCCATATCTCTTGTCGTTGGAGGGATTGGTATCATGAACATTATGCTTGTTTCCGTTACTGAAAGAACGAGGGAAATCGGTATTAGGAAATCCCTTGGAGCCAGGATGGAGGATATTCTCCTTCAGTTCCTTGTAGAGTCTGCTATTATTTCGGCGGCCGGAGGAATTATAGGTACCACCCTTGGCGCAAGTATTGTAGCCATCGGTAGTATGGCCTTTGGAATCAGTGCCATTGTTAAGCCACAGGTTGTTATTATTGCCGTTGTTTTTTCTGCCATGGTAGGTATTTTCTTCGGACTATACCCTGCGAGAAAGGCAGCGATGGCGGACCCTATTGAAGCCCTTCGCTATGAGTAAGACAGGTACAAAAGGTTATTGCAAAGCTTATATTTTGCAATAGCCTTTTTTAAATGGTATGAAAGTTTTATCGCATTACTCCATTATTATCTTTTCAATTATTCAACCCTTCCAATGATCCTATACCATAAGAAATCCTCTAAACTTCACATACATTTTACACTTCCATAATCTTTATTTAATATAGCAAGTCTATACTGTAATTAAATAAAAATATTGGAGGGTGTGTGTATGTTAAAGGATTCTAAAATGTCTAGAAGATTAATTGCACCGATTGTCTGTTTGGTTATGCTATTATCATTTACAGCAGGCTCAGCAATGAACAGCAAATCATCATTAGGAATGAATTTTGCAGAAGCAGGAACCTTGAGCAATATTCAAGTAGAAGGTAAGACTCCTAAGTACATATTTATGTTTATTGGAGATGGTATGGCTGCGGTACAAGTAAATTCAGCTCAAATTTATAAGGGGAATAACAATCACAATCAAATTGCTTTACAAGAAGTTAACTTTCAGGATTTCGAAGCTGTAGGATATCAAACAACTCATGATGCAACCTCCTTTGCTCCAGACTCTGCATCTACAGCAACCTCTCTATCATCCGGATTTAAAACATGGAGTGGAACTATTGGATTAAGACCAGTAGGAGGTATATCTGCGAACAAAGTAGAAAATGTGGATATAAATAAAGTACCGAAAACCATAGCTGAAAGGCTAAAAGATGAGAAAGGTATGAAGATCGGTATCATATCTACAGTAACCATCAATCATGCTACACCAGCAGCATATTACGCCCACATCCCTTCAAGAAATGATTATTATGATATCGCTATGCAAATGGCAGATTCTAACTTTGATTACTTTGGTGGTGGAACTATAAGCCAACCAACAGGGAAAAATAAAGATCAAAGAGATGCGTATGAGGTTTTAGAGGAAAAAGGATATAAAATAGCAAGGACAAAGGAAGAAATTCTAGGTCTTAATAGCAGCTCTGGTAAAGTGTATGCAGTTACTCCAGTTACTCAAGATGGAGGAGCTATGCCGTATGCTATAGATAGTAAAGAAGGCGATTTAGCCTTAGCGGATTTTGTGAAAAAAGGAATCGATGTTCTTGATAATGAAAAAGGCTTTTTCATGATGGCTGAATCAGGAAAGATTGACTGGGCAGGACATGCAAATGATGCGAAAGCAAATATTGGGGATGTTCTAGCCTTTGCTGATGCAGTACAAGTGGCGATAGATTTTGCAAAAGAACATCCAGAAGAAACATTAATCATAGTAACTGGAGATCATGAAACAGGTGGTATGACTATAGGGCAAGCAACAACGGGGTATGACACAGCAGTAAATATTTTAGAAAACCAAAAGATAAGTTATATAGAATTCGATAAAATAATTGATGGTATGAAGGATAAAAAGCCAAATTTAACATTTGAGGAAGTATTGCCAGTTATAACTGAAAACTTTGGTTTAAAGGATGAGTATGTGGATGGTGAAGGGGATCAACCTTACATGGCTCTAGAGCTATCAAATTCGGAAGTAAAAAGATTGAAAACAGCGTTTTCAGAAACAATGGCAAAAGAACGAACTAAAAATGAAGAAACAGCTTTATTATATGGGGGCTACAATCCACTTTCAGTAACGTTAACTCATATCTTAAATAACAAAGCAGGGATTGGTTGGACTTCATACGCTCACACCGGGGTACCCGTACCAGTATATGCTACAGGGGTACAAGCTAAGCTGTTCAATGGAGCATATGATAACACAGAAGTATACCATAAGCTAGTAGCCGCTACTAAGCTTCAATAACAATTTGAGTTTTAAAAAGAATAAACAAGGCTGGAATAATTTCCAGCTTTATTTATTGGAAAAGAATGATTGAAGGAGATGCACAAAATATGAACAGAAAAGAAATCGTTTTTATCATTGTGTTTTTGTTTATAATTGCAATTCTTGCAATGCTGCCTACGGGATTTCAAAAGCAAGAATATAGACATACAGAAGGAGTTCGAGCGAAAGTCATTTCAGTCAACAATATGGGAATACATAATTCAGGAATTTTTAAGTTAGGGGATCAAAGTGCGGTAATTGAAATAGAAACGGGTTCTCGCAAAGGAGAACAGGTTCAAGGGAACAATATGCTAACGGGTCGATTATCTGAAGATAAAATTTTTCAGGAGGGGGATACGGCTTGGGTTTTAATTGGATTTGATGAAAAGAACAATATTAACTTTGCGAATATGATCGATCATTATCGCATGGATAAACAGGCTTTATTGATTGGAACCTTTGCCGTCATTATAATTATATTTTCTGGATTCACAGGCGTTCGTACTTTGCTGTCCTTTGCCTTTGCCCTCCTCAGTATCTGGAAAATTCTCATACCTGTAATGTTAAAGGGCTACAATCCATTAATAGTGGCCTTAATTGTGGGCAACTTACTTACTATTGGTACGCTTCTACTGGTTGCAGGATTTTCTAAAAAAGCATATGCAGCCATAATCAGTGCTATGACTTGTTCTCTGGCCACCTGTTTTCTTGCAATGAGCTTTGGCCAGTTGTTCAACATACACGGTGCTGTAATGGAAGGGGCAGAATCACTATTATATGCAGGATTTATGAATCTAAATTTAACTTCTATTTTCCAAGCAGGAATTTACCTTGCAAGTTCAGGAGCTATACTTGATTTGGCGATAGATATTTCTTCTGCCCTTGAAGAAATAGTTCATAACAACCCAAATGTAACGAGGCAGGAGCTTATGAAATCAGGGCTGAATATTGGTAAATCTGTAGTTGGTAGCCAAACTACAACTTTATTGCTGGCTTATATGGGCAGTTATATAACAATTATGATGGTATATATGGCGCAAGGAACACCCCTGATGAATATTCTTAATTCAAAACCAATCTCAGCAGAAATATTGCATACATTTGTAGGGTGTATTGGGCTTGTGTTGGTTTCACCCCTAACGGCCTTGATCTCTAGCTTGATGATGAATACTGACAGCGTAAAAAAAGCAGAAGATCTCTATTGAGGAATATCTTCTAATTTAAAGCTTAAAATATTGAAGAGACGAAAAACCCTCTATTATATAGCGGATATAGTAGAGGGTTTTATCTGTAAATCTAGCCATAATGTACTTAAAATTAATCGATAGACATTCAAACTTTTGGTACGAACAGTGGGAGCATATCCGCACCCTCCAACTCAAGTAATTTTACTTTGATATGAACGCCCGCGGCGTAACCTGTCAAGCTTCCCTTTGAACCTACAACTCGGTGGCAAGGAATAATAATAGATATCGGATTATGACCAACCGCACCACCGATGGCTTGGCTGGACATACTTTTCTTATTCATTTTCACTGCCATTTGTTTAGCAATATCGCCATAAGTGATAACTTTGCCATAGGGGATGTCGCATAAAATCCTCCATACTTGTTGACGAAATGCGCTACCAAGGGGTGCTAAGGGCAATTCTGAGATGTCAGGTCTTTGGCCCGCAAAGTATCTGTCCAGCCATTTTTTAGTGCTATCGAATATGGGGAGGTTGTTGTTCTCTATCATATCTTTAAGTATTGTATCTCCGTGATACTTTTGTCCTTCATTCCATACACCAACAAGATGGTCGCCGCCACATGCAAGAGTAAGTATTCCTACGGGTGATGGATATGTTGTTTTATAATACATTATATACCTCCTTATAGGGTATTCCAAAGGTTGACGGTGGCATAACTGCGCCACGGTCGCCATGCTTCTGCTATTTCTAATAATTCCTTTGCTGTGTAGGGCGGTAGTGCTTTTTTTACACCAGCATCTGTTTCAAGAAAAGCGTCAGGCCATTCCATAGCACGCATAGCAATGTATTGTGCTGTCCAGCTTCCAATACCTCGAATAGCCATCAGCCTTTTCATTTCCTCCTCTGGTTGGGCCGGCAGGTCAAAGTCAATCTCCCCTTGTACAAATGCCTGTGCCAGCTCATAAATCGTTTTTGCTCGCGCTGCAATCACACCCAAAGGACCAAGATGGTTTTCAATGGGCCCGTTCAAGGCGAGGATGTCTTCGGGCGAAGGGAAAACATGGGTCAATCCCTCAAACCCAGTTTGTATAGGCGTGCCGTAGGTTTGGACAATCCTTGCAGCTAGTGTACTTGCTGCTTTTACCGTGATTTGTTGCCCAAGGACCGCCCGCACCACCATTTCAAAAGCATTGAAGCATCCTGGAACACGGGTTCCCAAGGTACAAAGATTCGGACGGATGTCGTTCATTACTTGGAGTGTTTCATATACGGCATCTGGATCGCAATATAAATCAAAGAGATGCCGTATCCGGGCTAATACTTGTGGAAGTACAGAGAGTAAAGCTTGGCTGACGGTAACACTCAATGCGTTTCTTTTCGACTGATGGCCCACTCGTATCCAGCCGTATACAGGCTTTCCTTCTGAGTTTTCCAGATGTACGGTCCGCATGTATTCATTATTTTTTACAACTTCAATTCCCGTTATTGCACGTCCAGCAAGGAAGCGGAGCATATCTTCCCAATGATAGGGTGGACGGTAGCTCAATACTAAAGTAATGTTATCTTGATGCTTTTCCTCTGAGTTATGTTTTCGTAAAGCTGTGGGTGAAAGCTTATACTGTTTTTTGAAAAGGTCATTAAATCGGCGCAAACTGCCAAAGCCTGCTACCATTGCAACCTCCAGAACCGATAAATCTGTGTCTGTAAGTAGGTTTTTAGCAAGGAGCAATCGGCATGTTTGCAGGTATTGGACGGGTGACACGTGATAAGCTGCTGTAAAAACCCGCCGCAAATGTCGGTCAGTACAGCCCAGTCGTCCAGCTATTTCCGCTATACTCTGCCCGCTTCCACAATTTTTTTCTAGCATTCTTGCTGCTCGGTAGACTAAATTGACAGTAGCATCAGTGATGGAAGTACCGGGGGCAAGCTCCGGCCTGCATAGAAGACATGGACGGTAGCCAGCTTGCTCAGCTTCTGCTGCGGTGGAATAAAAGGTGCAGTTTTCGATCTTAGGTTGTTTTGCTCGGCACACTGGGCGGCAGTATATTCCCGTAGACGATATCCCTACGAAAAAACGCCCATCAAACCGCGCATCCTTCGCCTTAAATGCTGCATATAGTCCATTATCATTATCTATCATTATTTTCCGCCCCCTCGTTTGAAGTTGATTTAATTATATCATGTTGCACATAAATATCTGGCTATTTTCGGACATGGTTTTTTGTATAAGATAGTTATGAAACAGTGGTCTATGCAACATTAAAAACGACAGTATATGTTTCTCAATATTGTTTGGACAGGGTAGGAGGCTCTACCTGTAACTTTATGATAAAATTAAGCTGAATAATAGAAATAATTCAATCAAAAGTATTTTTTGTAACATTTATCACAGATTTATTTTGTTTTAAATTATAAAATTAAGTAAAGTATAAGGAATAGATTATAGACGGAGGTATTTTATGAATAAATATTTTGACATAAAAGATAAGATTTATGATATCACAGAAAAATATCCTGAAACCATAGACATTTTTGTAGCAAATGATTTTTCGCAGTTTGCCGATAAAAACATGAGAAAGAGCTTGGGAAAATCCATATCTTTAGATATGGCATGCACCAGTAAGAAGGTTAACGTAGAACTATTTGAACAAAAGCTGGTGGATGCCATTGAGCAAAACAGAGCATCTAAGGATGGTTCCTTAGTAATGGCAGAAAAGCCGCAGCACGCAGACATTCGAATCGATGGTGTACTACCATGTCCTGTTAAGATTCCAATGCTAGAAGGATTCGAGGCTTGGCTGAAGGAAAATGAAGGAAGATTTAACTTCACTATAGACTATGAATTAAAATCGGCCAACTTAGGCTTAGACTTCATAAAAGAGAGAATTGAATCCGGTGATGAAAGCAATCTTTCAGACTTATTCATGTCTGCGGGATTCGACCTATTCTTCGATAAAAACCTAATGGGACAGTTCAAGGAAAAAGGCGTATTTGAAGATATTACAGGGATCGATCAACTAAATAAAGATTTCGATAATGAATACATTGACTTAAAGGATCCATTGAAGCAATACACCATCGTCGGTGTTGTTCCTGCCATATTCATGGTGAATACGGAAGAACTGAAGGGAAGAGAAATGCCGAAGTCATGGGAGGATCTTTTAAAGCCAGAGTTTGAATCCTCCATATCCATTCCTATGAGAGACTTAGATATGTTCAATGCTTTACTGCTGAATATCTATAAAAAATTTGGAGAAGAGGGTGTAGCAAAACTGGGCCGATCTCTTTTAAAAAGCATGCATCCAGCTGAAATGGTGAAGGCACATACGAAAAAATCAGAATTCAATATGCCAGCAATCACAGTAATGCCGTATTTCTTCACAAGAATGGTACAAGAGAACAGCCCAATGAAGCCCGTATGGCCTGAAGATGGCGCCATCATCAGCCCCATATTCCTATTATCCAAAAAAGATAGCAAGGAAAGAATCAAGCCTTTTGTAGATTTCTTTTTCTCAAAGGAAATTGGAGAGATCCTATCTTTCAATGGGAAAATGCCTTCTACACATCCAGCTGTTGATAACGGACTTTCAGAAGAACAGAAATTTATGTGGGTTGGATGGGATTTCATCAACAGCAATGATATCGGTGGATTAATTAAGAAGTGTGAGCAGCTATTTAACGGAGTATATGAACTATAGGAGGGATGCACGATGAATTTAGTAGTATTTTCAGGACCACCATCATCGGGAAAAACTTCGGTGATTCTTAAAACCATAGAAGCCCTGAAACAGAGAGATATTTCCGTAGGTGTCGTCAAATTTGACTGCCTCTATACGGATGATGATGTTTTATATAAAAAAGCTGGCGTTCCTGTAAAGAAAGGACTATCTGGCGCCCTTTGCCCAGACCATTTCTTTGCCTCCAATATCGAGGAAGTCGTGCAGTGGGGGGTGGACTTAAAGCTAGATCTTCTGGTGACAGAATCCGCAGGCCTTTGTAACAGATGCTCCCCTTATATTAAGGAAATTAAAGGCGTATGTGTTATCGACAATCTTTCAGGAATTAACACGCCGAAGAAGATCGGACCGATGCTTAAAACGGCAGATATCGTTATTATAACGAAAGGGGATATCGTATCCCAGGCAGAGAGGGAAGTATTTTCCTCTAAAGTAAGCTCCGTAAACCCCAGAGCTATTACAATGCATGTCAATGGTCTAACGGGACAAGGTGCCTATGAACTGAGCACACTTTTATTAGATAAAGAGAAGGAGATCCAATCCGTTCAAGGAATGGCACTAAGATTTCCGATGCCAGCGGCAATGTGCTCCTACTGCTTAGGTGAAACAAGAATAGGAGAGGCATATCAGATGGGGAATGTGAGAAAAATGGATCTAGGTGATTACGATGAATAAACTGACCATAAAACAATTAATCAATAAATATCCTTTTGTAACGACTTATTTTGAAGATAATAAATTAGATATCAAAGGGTACGAAGACGTTACATTCAGCCAATATTTAGACCACTTTTCAGAAGAAGAAATTGAAAACTGGGCAATAGATAAGGAACGACTGCAAGCGGACTTAGGAGCATTTATCAAACAGATGAAGGAGTTTTTAGGTATACAGGACGAAGTTGGCATAGAATCTTTAACCATCAAGGCAGGACACAATAAGTTTAAAGAACCAGAAAGCTTCCAAGAGTTTACCATAAGAAAATCCGAAATTGTATCTATTGTAGGCCCTACAGGCTCTGGAAAAAGTAGACTCTTAGCAGATATCGAATGGGCTGCTCAGAACGATACACCGACGGGCAGGAGTATTTTCATCAATGGTAATGTTCCCGATAAAAAATGGCGCTACTCTTCCAACAATAAATTAGTAGCACAACTATCTCAAAATATGAACTTCGTAATGGACTTAACTGTAAAAGAATTTTTAGATCTCCATGCAAAGAGCCGAATGGTAGAGGATATAGAGGCTACCATCGATAGAATTATTGTAGCCGCAAATAAATTAGCCGGTGAAAAATTTGATTTAGATACACCGGTTACATCCTTAAGTGGAGGACAATCCAGAGCTTTGATGATCGCTGATACAGCAATATTGAGTTCCTCTCCCATCGTACTGATCGATGAAATTGAGAATGCAGGAATTGATCGGAAGAAAGCTTTAGAGCTTCTGATCAGTGAGGATAAAATCGTGTTGATGGCGACTCATGATCCAATTCTGGCTTTGATGGCAGATAAAAGAATTGTTATAAAAAATGGTGGGATCCACAAGATTATAGAAACCTCTAAAGAAGAGAAAATCCTGCTAACAGAATTAGAGGAAATGGATACAAAATTGCAAAATATGAGGACTCTGCTAAGACAGGGAGAAGAATTGAATCAGTAGGAATAAAAATAACTGCGAGGTGTTGCTTGCAGTTGTTTTTTTGAAAAAATTTAAAAACTAAAAATAATAAATTGTCATTATAACAAGTTATGACAATTTTACTATGTAGATTATGGTAAAATGAGAATAAGAAAATAAAATAAAATGCTCATTACCCTATATATTTTATTGGAGGGATGAAATGTCGGATAATAATGCCACTTTTTACAAGCTATGTGCACTTTCTTTTCTGATCATTGTAGCTTCAATTCTTACTAAATTCTTCGACCGAGTTAAGGTAATCCAGTATTTTGCATACATACTTATGACTTTTAATATTTATAATCTACTAAAAAACAGGAAATAGAACCATTGAATATTGTACCCCTATTTATGATTTTTAAGTTTTAGTTAATTCAATTATATTTAAAATAGAGGATTGTATAATTTTCGGTATCAAAAACCATTGCAATATGAAACATACAATTTACCGAAACTAAGAATTATAGGGAGAGAGGTCCATAAGTAAATTAAAAATAAAAAAATCATTTCATAGAAATAAAAAATATGAAGCGATTGCTTTCTTTACAATTTTATTTGGAACTGCATTTATTTTATCTTACTTAAATCTATTGAGATCATATACACCGATTATAGTTTTTTAGGGGCATGGATTTCTCGATTTCTATGTACAATATATTTTAAAGTAAAAAAAGAAGGGATACCGCTATGAGAAATATTGCTTTGATTAGTCTGCTAATAGCCGTCACTTTATCCATAATAGAAAATAAGCTAAATTATCAGTGAATATCAACATTGAAGTATATTTTTATTATATTATCAGCGATATTGATAATTTTAAGATCCTTGAATATTAAATTTAAAAAATAATAAATGTAAAGAAGCAAGGATTGAAAATGAAAAATAAAAAATTATATTTATATATTTGAACTTTTGTCAATAAACCTAGATGTTTAAAATTAATAGTGAATTATAAAATTGATTGAGATAAGGAATATCTAATTTTTTATTTGCAAATTTATATAATCCGTAAGAACCGTATTTATTTGTAAGGAATACATGACCATCATCAGAAGTACTGATTCTTATTAAACTATTTGTATCAGTTGTAAATGTAATAGAATAGATTTCCTTATGATCATAATCTTTATAGTTATATATGGGAACTCGAACAACCTTATAGTTCTTAAAAAATGTTACTAACCTTTCAACATCACTTATATTACTACTTTCTAAGGTATGACCCCCATGGGAAATAAAATCTTTGTGATGAATCGTTAGGTGAGTTATAGGTACAGTATGAATATCTTTTCCAATTACATCAAAAATATTTTTAGGAAAAAATATACTAAATAGCAAAGCACTAGATAAAGTAATAAAAAGTATGCTGTTTTTTATTTTTTTCATAATTACCTCCAAATTTTGTACTACTTTGAAATAAATACATTATTATCATTTTGCCATATTTAATTAATAATTTCTAGGGGATAAAGCTAATAAAGGAGCAGAAAAAAAGAAGTTAGTGAGGTGAATTGAACTATAGGTTTGTTCAAAATAAAAAGGGTTGGTTTTTACTGACAGTATTCTTAAGAGTAAGTGTGTTGCTGAGTTTCTTTGATTCAAAACAAACAAAATTTCCAGAAGACATACTGGACATTTAGAAGATCATAGGGCATTAGGTCTCAATTTTAAAGTTATAAGAGGGTTTTTCCTAAATTAAGGCTAGTAATAATAAACAAATGGTCTCGTCTATTTTAGAACAAGATAAATTGTGTAGCCCATTCTTAGAAGGGAGGATATATGTATGGATATGATACTTGGTGCAGTAGCCTACTTAACTTTTGCAGGAATTTTAATTTATAGTATTGTTAACCCTAGAGAAACTTTTATGTTGGGAAGAAGATGGCAGTATAAGAATGATGTTGAGCCGAGCAATGAGGCATTATTTGTACATCGCTTAATTCCAGCAATTATATTAATAATCTTAACCTTTATTTTTATAACCTCACTAATTTATCGGGGATAACCCAAAGTCAGATTTGAATTTAAGCCTATTTCATAAAGATATATTATTTTTAATATAAGGAGTGTATATTGATGGATATAAAAAACTAAATTTGATAATCTTTATTGGTATATTAATAAACATAGCACTTTTTTTACTAAAATTTAATAACCCATTTGAAAAATATACAGCTCGAAGCGAGATCGGTGTGTTTCTTTTAGTTGTATATGGAAGTATTATAATTTTTGTTGGATAGGCTACAATTAATTGGACAGATAATTTAAGGGCATGTACAATAAAAATATAAAATTAAAGGAGCTACACCCATGTCTGTTGAAAAACGTCCTCGCCGTACCTATACGGATGAGTTTAAAAACCAAGTAGTACAATTATATAAGAATGGAAAACGCAAATGCAATATTACCCGCGAATACGATATTGCTTCTTCTTTATTAGACAAATGGATCAAACAGGCGGATACTAGTGGTTCTTTCAAAGAAAAAGATAATCTTACTCTAGAACAAAAGGAACTAATTGAACTTCGTAAACGCAACAAACAGCTTGAAATGGAAAATGATATTTTAAAGCAAGCCGCGCTGATTATGGGACGAAAGTAAATGTGATTCGTAACAATGCTCACAAATACTCAGTATCAGCAATGTGCAAGGTCCTAGAAATTTCAAGAAGTAGTTATTACTATGAATCAAAGCCAAAACAGTATGAATCTAAGCTAACTTCCAAAATCAAGAAAATTTTTCAGGAAAGCCGTAGTAATTATGGCACCAGAAAAATCAAAGCAGTTCTTAGAGACAATGGATATCAAGTCTCCCGGCGCAGAATCGGAAGAATCATGAAGCAGGAAGGGTTAGTATCAAAGTATACAGTGGCTCAGTTTAGGCCATATGCAGATAAATGCAACGAATCACAAATAGAAAACTTGGTAAAACGGGAATTCGATGATCGTTCACAATATAATGTAGTTGTAAGTGATTTAACATATGTACGAGTAGGAAATCAATGGAATTACATATGTGTTCTTGTCGACCTATTTAATCGTGAAATCATCGGATATAGTGCAGGTAAAAATAAAGACGCTAACCTAGTTTCAAAGGCATTTGCACGTGTAAATACAAATTTGAAAAATATCCAGGTATTTCATACAGATAGAGGCAATGAATTCAAGAACAAACTTCTGGACGAAACCCTTAAAATATTTGATATAAAGCGCTCCCTTAGCAAGAAAGGATGTCCTTATGATAATGCAGTTGCAGAAGCAACGTTTAAAATCATAAAGACGGAATTTGTAAAATATAAGGTATTTGAAACGCTAGAGGAATTACAATATGAACTGGCTGATTATGTGAACTGGTTTAATAATCACCGACTTCATTCCTCGTTAGGTTATTTAACGCCAGCTACATTCAGAATGAATACCCTTAAAAAAGTTGTCTGAAAAACTGTTGACAATCCATGTATATAAAAAAATAAAAACTAGCCTTAAACATACAAATAAATATACACTTGTAAAAAGGGAGTGAAAAACTCCTCTTGGATAAGAATTAGAAATAAATTCAAAATCAAAAGGGCGTTTATGTCTTAATTAAAAGGTAGTGTAAAATAATCTGTGCTTAAGTGAAAATAAACGCTCTTCTCTGGAAAGAATTACTAATAATATAAATTCAGAGAGGAGCATTTTTTATGAGTACATTACCTAAAGAGTTTTTAAGAGAAATGATTACTTCCGGAAATTGAAAGTCAGCAGGAGATCTTCAGTCCTATCTAAAAGATATATTTAAGGATGTTCTGCAGGAAATGCTAGAAGCGGAGCTTGAGGTAGAGCTTGGCTATTCTAAGGGAGACAGGGAAAACAAGAATACTTCTAATCGCCGGAATGGTTATTCTGAAAAGAAGGTAAAAACTCAGTTTGGTGAAATGAGTTTGGATATTCCTATGGATAGAAATGGTGAATTTGAACCTGCGGTTGTTCCTAAAAATAAAAGAGACATCTCTGGGATTGAAGAGAAAGTAATTTCTCTTTATGCTAGGGGTATGTCCACAAGAGATATTCATGAGCAGATTAAAGATATCTACGGTATTGAAGTCTCTGCTGAAATGGTTAGTAAAATCACTGACTCTATATTGCCTAGTATCAAGGAATGGCAACATAGATCTCTAGATCCAATATATCCTTTTGTTTTCCTAGATGCTATTCATTACAAGGTTAGAGAAGATGGGCAAATTAAAACGAAAGCTGCTTACGTTGTTCTCGGTATTAATGTAGATGGATACAAAGATATTTTAGGTATTTGGATTGATGAGAATGAATCTTCTAAGTTTTGGCTCAGTGTTTTAACTGAACTTAAGAATAGAGGCCTTCAAGATGTGCTAATATTCAGTGTAGATGGCCTTACTGGATTGAATGATGCGATTAAAAGTGATTTTCCTAAATCTGAGATTCAAAGATGCATTATTCATCAGCTTAGAAATTCCTTTAAATATGTCAGTTATAAGGAACTAAAGGGGTTTGCTAAGGATTTTAAAGAGGTTTACTCTGCAATTACTGAGGAATCCGCTTATGAAAAGTTAATGAATCTTCAAGATAAATGGGGACAAAAATATCCATTTGCTATTAAAAGTTGGGATGAGAACTGGTCATTACTTTCTTCATTTTCAAGTTTCCTAAGGAGATTAGAACAATTATGTACACCACCAATGCAATAGAGAGTCTACATCGCCAATTTAGGAAGGTTACTAAGACGAAGTCTGTATTTACTAATGACCAATCCTTGGAAAAAATACTTTACTTAGCTAGCCAAAATGTGATTAAAAAATGGACTCAAAGATATAGAAATTGGGACTCCATAATTAATCAACTAGCAATACTTTATGATGATAGGTTAAAATCATACCTGTAAGTGGCTTAAATTAATCTATAGTGATTAGTATAATGATTAACAATTAACCATTCAGGTATAAAAATAAGCCTACTTTCCCGTTTGAATAATTATTGCCAAAATTATAAGAAAATATGAATAGATTCTAATGATTTTGGCAAAATATGAAATATAGTTATGAAATTGTAATATTTATCCAAATTTAATATTAATAATTCTTTCTAGATTAGAAGCTATAATCTAATCTAAAGCACAAGGTTATTTACAGACTCTTTTGGTCTAACTTTTGGGGGTCACATCATAGTGTTGGGTGTTCTTTATTTATACATTTAATAAAACATATAGTTTTAGATTGATAAATATTATTATTCGGTTAATATACTACTTAATTTCCAATCTTCATTTTCATAGGAAAATATCATGATAATAACAGGTATAGAATCATAGTATTCTGAATGTATTTCATATCCCGTTGTAAAAGTTCTATTATCCTCTGAAAGGATATAATACCTTTGCCTTAGAATAGGAGTATCTTTTCTAGTATATAAATCATATGAAACTTCACCATTTTCAGTAGTAAATATTATTGTATCTGGTAGAACTTTAGTATTATTTGATACTTCTCTTTCTAACATAGTTAGATCTTTTTCTATTAAGGACTTATAGATACTTCTTGCTTTTATGTCTAGAGTATCACGTAGAAAGTATTCTGTCTCATAATGTTCTTTTATAGTTTGGTTCTCTATTTCTAATTCTTCTAGTCTGCTTTTAAGTATTTGATTGTTTTTAGTAAGATCTTTGATATTGCTGCTAATGATTAAATAGCTAATTAGAAATATTATTAATATTAATGATACAATCAATGGTTTGTTTTTAAGCATAAGCCTGACCTCCCATTAAAACGCAATTGGAAATCTATGGGTATATTATATCATATAATTATGCGATATATAAACTTAATATTGAGTAAGAAATAAAAGTTCATTAGAAATTGCTACTAGCATCTGCCAGTAGCACAATTCCTGTAATTATCTTGGTGGTAATGTATTAATGAAAGATATAATACCATCAGCGATGGCATATCCTGCATTACGACGGAATGTAGATGATTTTAGTTTTTCCAAATCGGCTGTTGTATCCATAAATAGCACTTCTGGAAGTATAGCCCACGCATTTGTATTTTTTGGGTCAAGTACATATATATTTTCGCCACGTTGACTCGGAGCAGTTCTAACATTTCTATTAGCTACACCTAGATTTGATACTAGCTTACTGTTTACACTTTGGGCTAGTTGATTTACGTATGTACTTGCATTGTCATGTTTCCATGTTTCAACTCCCGTTCCTCCACCTGCATTATTATGTATGGATACAAAGATGTCTGCCCCGAAAGCATTTGAGGCGTCAGACCTTTCGTCAACATATAACTTACCACTGATATCGGTTTCCCTGCTCATCTTTGTTTTAACTCCATAACTAGCCAATCTATCTCTTGTATGTTTTGCTATATCTAAAGCAAAATCTTTTTCATAAAAGGTACCATTTTTTGCTCCAACGTCTGTTCCACCATGACCAGGATCAATGAAAACTTTATAGAGCGAATAAGACATTTTAATTTCCTCCATTTTATATTTTGTATTTTGTAGGACTATCTCTATTGGCTAACTTATTTCGTCTTACACTATATAAAAGGAGATTTAAGGTAAATATCAACCATCCTATAAAATTTAATGAAAAATTTTTATGATGTTTAGTGCTATGATTCCTTTTGCTTTGTTATGATATAGGATTTAACCTCTTCCACATCTTTTCTTACACTTTCAATAACATTCAGTTTATCTGTTAATGTAGCAATAATTTCTTGGTATTTCTGCTCTCTTTCATCTTGCTTGAGATCTCTCTTTTCCTGTGTTTTCAAGATGTAAAAAATAAGGACTACCGATAATGTTGCCCAAATCCCTTGGGTAGAAGCAAGCTTTAATACTTCATTTGCCATTATTACACCTCCTTGGACCCTATTTATAGAAGGGTTATTTTAATTGTATTTTCTATAATTAAGAGTAGAGAAATAGAGAAATGTAAACTATGGGGAAAGAGATCAATAGAAGTAGCAGTAAATTGAAATGAAATTGTAATATATTTACAGCATTTCACGACAAATTATACAGGTTCATTATGATAAACTGAATTTGATACAGAAAGAAGAAGTATCTCTAATGAGAGTCTGCTGGGTAAAGTAGAATTTTCCTATTTATTCTAAAAAAATTTTACTGTTTTTTTGGAACATAAGTTCTGAAAAAGAGAAAATATAACATAAAAGTACTGTTTATAAAAAAGCTTCTATAAAAGTGTTAGAAGGAATCTTTTTTTGAAACTCATTACGGGAAAGTTCTCCTTTAGAAATACATTGTAAGTAAAACTTTCCTATTCGTTATAAAAAATAAGAGAGATGGTTTACAAAAATAGAAAAAATTACTTTTATATATTAAATAGAATTCTATTTGTATCGCTAAAGAAAATTAAAGGGTAGGAGGGATCAAAGTATGAATCAATTGGCAAAGGGCTTCTTAAACAATCAAACTTTTAGTAATAATTTAGTCAAGGATTTATCATTAGATAATTTGCAAGATGAATTTAATGGATATGCTTTCAAAGTTTATCTAAATGGATATATAAAAAAGACAATCGTTTTTGGTGCAATGCAAATTAAGAAAAAATCTAGTCAAATAAGTAAAAAAGAAGAATTGAGTTTAAATATTATTGATCCTAATTTTAATGAAGAGAGAATCAATTTAATTACAGATACAGTGGATGATTTTGTGGAGAACATAGGTGAATCTCTTATAAAAGAAGATTGCTGTGACTATAGTGAACTATTATACGATAGAGAGCTAATATTAGCAATTAATACTTTGACAGATAGACAAAAGGAAATCTTGCACAGATGCGTCATCATAGGAGAAAGTGATACTGTAGTTGCAAAAAAACTTGGGATTACAAAGCAAGGAGTTAACAAGGCAAAAAAGTCAGCATTAAATAAAATTAGAAAAAAATTATCTTACAGTGCTTGAGAGGGTTGGTAGAGGAGGTATTGATATATGAAAAATAGAGAATTACGAGAAGTCTTTAATAGTGCAAAGAATGGCGATCAAATCGCGATGGAGAAAATGTTAAAAATGTTTAGACCTTTGATTTATAAAAATAGTTTTATAGATGGAAAGTTCGATGAAGATTGCTTTCAAGACATTAGTATTAAGTTTATAAGCTGTATTAAGACTTTTGAGTTATCCCCTATAGCAATGGAAGATATACATAAATCTTTTGAAGAAATATTTCATGAGAAAGAATGACCAGTTGATATTAATATTTTAAAGTTAATGTATAAAGGAGGGAGAAATAAATCTATTGATTTTGAATTGTAATAAGATTGTAATATATTTTCTACATTTTTTGACATGTTTGCTAGGTTAAATATGTTAGGATTATAATAATATGGATAAGAATTTTTAAATTGATTTGCAGGCTATATAACACTTGGATAGTATTTTCAATATATTTACGATTCAACTAGCACAATAGATTATAATAATAAAAATTAAAATGGTAAATATATTTTTTTACAATATAGTATATAAGAGTGGAGGAGATAAATTGAGAAATATAAAAATAACTATTATTCTGGTAATAATCATTCTTTCAAATGGATGTTCTTTAAGCATGTCAAATATGGAAAAACTCAATTCAATAGATAGCCCAATTGAAATTTATGTTGAAAATGATTATGGCTCTTCATGGAGCCATGTAGGTTTATACTCTACATTTTTAGATGATCATAGTTCAAAACTATATATCTTAAAAGAAGATAAAATTTTTTTTGTGGTTGAGGACTATAACTATTGGGAACCAATATTATCGCCCGATGGTGAGCATTTTTTAGCAATAGATTTCCAAAGATTAAATCAGAATGAGAAATATATTTTCTACTTATTTAATACTAAAACAAGGGAAAAGGAATTTTTTACAGAAGTGGATTTTTACCAAGAATTTGACAATCAACCTAGCCTGAGCTCTATTATTTGGAATGAAGAAGGGATCTACGCTCTTAGCAAAACTTTTGGCGAAGATAATAAACTTATAAGTTCTAATTTAATTATGCTTGATAGGTCTAGCGATATTGAAGTTATATGGGAGAATCCCCCTTTTTCTTCAATTGAAGATATTGTTAACAACTGGGTGCTATATTACACTGGGGAGGATTATATTGCTCATAATATTTTAACTAAAGAATCTATAGTATATGAAATTTTCCAAAAGACTATCAATGGTCTTCATGATTATAGAAATTTAAAATTCCTGCAGGCTCCAATGAAATTAGTAGGTAGCAAGATATATAATTATAATGAATATTATACATTTATATATAGCCATGAGGAGGGCAATATTACCAGAATTTCTGATGGGCAATTTATAGGTTTTTCAACTTCTGGATTTGCTTACAAAAAATATACAGGCAATGAAAATAAACACATTATATATATTAAACCTTTTGATTTTAAATAACTTCTCAAAAAGCATGATGAATTATTCATCATGCTTTTTGAGAAAATTTAATTTTCGGGCTGAGGATATAATTTGTTCATTACTAAGCCTCGGATGCTAGACAGTTGCGATTTTACTGATGAACCAGGGCAACTAGAACTAGCCAAATCACCATGACCGTAAATTTTTGAAGGTGAAATATTATTGGTATAACAAAGCCAAGCTAAGAGACTTACTAATTTACTTTTTTGTGTAGAAGTTAAACTGCGTATGTCGTAATTTCCATGAATCATTACAGCAATACTACAATAATTGTATCCTGGAGTATGAACTCCTTCTTTTGTATCATTTCTTCCCTGTAAAATTGTTCCCTTAATTCCTACACAATAGTGATAGCCTATATCAGCCCATCCGTTACTATCCATGTGAATTTCTTGATATCTTTTCATAGCAGCTTTTTCATCAGGATAAACCTTTACGATATTATCATTTGCATCTCCTGCATGATGAATTACTATGTATTGCTTACTTCCTAAGTTAACCAAATTATTTGTTGCACTTCTAGCTCCCCACCCAGATCTCGATACCATTGAAGGCTCTGATTGATATATCATTTGCAAACATCTCCTTTTATACTATAATATATTTTTATTTTGCAAGACTCTTTTGTCGGCCAACTTATTTCGTCTTACACTATATAAAAGGAGATTTAGGATAAATAATCAACCAATTTTAAAATTTAATTAGAATTCTCTAAAAAGATTTCATTTCCAGTAATTTTATGCAATCTTCTATAGTATTCTTTAGCCTTTTCCTTGTTTCCATAGGTATAGTTGGAAAGCTTTTGTTCGAAGTTGTACAATCGAGCCAACATGAGAAGTGAATGAATATCCTCTTTATTTTCTGCCAAGGATTGTTCGTAGCTTTCTATTGCACCGGCATAGTCTCTTTTTAGGAGCTTCTTATCGCCTTCCGTAAGCTCTATTTCTCCAATGGAAAACTCTGTGCTTTCATCTCGAATATAACCAATGGAGCTGGATAGGAGACGATCATTTTCATCATAGGCATGGACACCCCAGAAAAGCTGCCCCTTTGGATTCATAAAGCCGAAAAATGGTTCTGGAATAGGACCCTCTTCATCAAAGGTATGGAAGTTATGGAGATAAAGGATATCCTCTTTAGAAACCAGAGCTTCATTAGTATTATACTTACCATAAATTCGAGTACCGGATGCCCCTTCAAAGGAAATACCCAAAGCGATGGTGTAATAGGCGGCTCCCTCCAAAGGCTCCCACTGAAATTGAATGAAGTCCTCTTTTATTTCCTCTCCATCAACAGGAGAAATGATCTTCATTCGATCTACAAAGCTAATATTAAAGTCATAGGTCTGACCTTTTTCTATGGTAAAGTCCGTGTGTTCGAAGGGATTACCTTGTAATACAGTATCTCCTATTTGGTCTAAGTCTCCAATGAGCCCTACGGTATATCTGCCTTCTGGAATATTTGGAAATTCAAAGTTTCCATTGTTATCTGTTATTGCCCAAAAAGCTTCCTGTGTAAAACCATACAATGTACCATCTGGTGTATCTTGATATTGAAGGAAAACAGGAATATTTTTAAAAGATTTTCCTCTCAAGGATACTTTCCCTGTAACGCTGCCATAGGCGTCCTTAGAATTTTCTAGCCTAGAGAGATAATCTTGAAATATATTTTTTTCCCAATCATCTTCGTAATCGATGATCCAGCGAAGAAGGTCCTTGGCTTCTTCATCATAACCTTTTACCTCAAAGGCTTGAATTGCACCATTGATAGTATAAGCATTCATATATCGTGGTGTTTCGTTATGAATATTCGCATAAAAACTTTTGATCATCTCAATAGCTTCTTCAACATTACCATGAAGAACTTCTCCTTGGACATCGGGAATAAGTAAATTGTAACGGACTCTCTGTGCAGAAAGCCCCCTAGGGAACCGCTGGAGAATTTCTTCATAATAAGCTCTGGTCTCCGGAAAAATATAATGATTAGAGTTGTATATTGGGCCAAAACCAGAAGAAGAGATCATAATCTTATTATGAATTGCAGAGACATACCCCGCTTTTTCTAGTGCGGACTCCGTTACAGAAGCCTTTGGAAAATTCTCATTGATCTTATCATAGTATGTTTTTGCTTTAAAGTAGTCTCCATCATGGCTAAATTTCTCCCCCATTTTTAGTAGAATTGATGGGAAGGAGAAATAGAGTATCATGGCTATAAAAAGGGATATGAAAGTGATGGATAGCATATGTTTGACCTTGAACCGAATCACTTTTTTCAATGGAATCACCGTCCTCTTTCTTGGCTGATATAGGAATTGTACTGTAAATTTATAATCTCATATTTAGGTTTGGGCATATCCGTGATCAATACAAGATTGGTAACATATATACCAACCAGTAAAATAATTGCCGATGTACCTAAAGCGAAAGAAGGGAGGGGAATTAAAATCTCTTTTTCCAAAAACCTTTGTATAAAGGATTGCTTTTCTGTACTTAGTGGAATACGATGAAGTTTATTTTTAGATGCCTCTGTTAATTTGATAGTCTGGACATTTTCGTGAAAGAGATTTTTAATTTGGATATCTGTTAGCTTATTTTCAGCATCTATAAATTTCCCTAATTTTTCTTTTTTCAATTAATCCAGCTCCTTTCTTAGCATTTCTTCCAGCATAGTTCTGCCTCGTTGCAGTCTACTTTTTACGCCAGACTCTCCGATATCCAAGATGTTTGCGATTTCTTTAATTTTCAATTCTTCATAGTAATGAAGGTAAAGAGCTTCTCTATATTTTATGGGAAGACTCATTAAAGTTTTGTTTACTTTTTCATACTCTTCTTTCTGGATAATGTCATAAGTGAGCGGTGGAGAATTACTACTTTCATTGATGCTATGATATAGCGGATTCCAAGCTCTTTTGTTCTTCTTTTTTAAGGCTTGTTTTGCGTTATTGATGGTAATTCTCGTAACCCAAGTGAGTAAAGAACTTTTTTCATTGAAATGATTAATGTGTCTATAGATATTGATATAGCTCTCCTGCAAGGCATCTTCAGCTAATTGATAATCCCCTATGATGATATAAGCGAGACGGAGGAGTTTTTCTCCATAATATTCTATTAACTTGTGATAGGCATTCAGGTCCTTCAACTTCAAGTCTCTAATTAAATCGTCATCCTGTTTTTCCATAGCCTGCTCCTCCTTCCTTACTTATTAGATTACACGTATTGATGAAAGGTTGCAAAATATTATGAATCATATAATCAAATAAAATTAATAGGGTGTATGATCGGACAAAAGCACGGTAATTTTACCGTGCTTTTTCACTGTATCATAACTAGAGATCCATCTTTTCAATAAATAATTTGCACCTAGAAGCGGTGTCCTCTCCTGAAAAGTAATTCTCTAATCAAAATAATTGATATAATATCACGAAGAAAACTACTGCCACCAAATCCTTCGCCATATTCAGGATACTGCTGAGACATAGGAGCCCAATTGTCATATTCTCCACCCATTTCACTCACAACTTGCATATGAATATGATCGGCCATACGCTCTATTGCTTCTTTGCTAGGACATGGGTACATTTCTGGATTATTTGGAGTATCCATCATCATACACATGTGCCTGACCTTAGGATGGATCATATGATATATATTTGGATACATAGATTCTAAGCTTTCAGTAGAATAACCTGCAATTGGAGAACAGCTAGGGTATCCCATAGTCTCGTAATAGTGCAGATAGCTCATAAATACACCTCCATTTCTTTGGTGCTATATGATATGTAGTTTTTTTGTGTAGGTTACTTTGTTTTAACAAATAAAGCATTGATAAGGCAGTCTTTAGAAACCAGGATTTACACGGAGGGATGCAAATTACTTTCAATAAACAAATAACTTAAGAATGGATTTGATCAACTATTATGGGAAGTTGTGGACCTGTCAAATAGGGTTGCAAGACCGATACAAATAGAGTTCGTGATTTCAGTGATGGATATGTCTCTTTTTTGAGTCATTTGTCTAAAAAAAGATAATAGTATTTTTTCTTGTCGAAATATGCTTGAAAAGCTCGATATTGACTAATACATAAGCGTACTCTTTGATCCAAATGATCATCTTTGTTAATTTTTTATCTCAAAAATGATAATTTTTATTTGGTTAATGAGGTATTCATAACTTTTTAAATATATTTTTTAGAGAATATCTATATTATTAGATTTTATTTTGTCGGTAAAATATAATGGATATGAAACCTTCGCAGGCATAAAACCAGTAATTATAGCTATGGTAGCATTTCATGAACATAATAAAGATGAAAAATAGAAAGAAAATTTATCTTTCTATTTTTTTATTTAATAAAAAACAACATGTTATTTTTTTGGCAAGGATATTGCAAGTATATTTAAGTATAAAAAACAGAGGAGGATGATCTTATGAAAACAGTAGCATTAAAGGATTTAAATCCTGAAAACATTAAAGTGGATATTGAAGGATCTGTTGCAATTATTACTATGAACAGGCCAAAGGCTCTCAATGCACTAAACAATCAAACTTTAGATGAGTTAAGTAGTATCATTGATAGCATAGGTAAAGATGATGAAATCTTAGGGGTTATTATAACAGGTGAAGGAAAAGGTTTTGTTGCAGGGGCAGATATTGTTCAAATGCAACCGTACAAAGCAGAAGAAGGCAGGAACTATGCAGAATATGCTCAGGGTATATTTAACAAGATTGAGGCCTTAGGAAAGCCTGTAATCGCAGCGGTAAATGGATATGCATTAGGTGGAGGATGTGAACTATCAATGAGTTGTGATTTAAGGATTGCCTCCGAAAGAGCTGTTTTTGGACAACCAGAGGTAAATCTAGGCGTCATTCCTTGCTTTGGGGGAACACAAAGATTACCTAGGCTTATAGGTAGCGGACGAGCAAAGGAACTTATTTTTACAGGAAGAATGGTAAAGGCTGATGAGGCAGCTGCTATAGGACTTGTTAATAAGGTGGTTCCTGCGGAAGAACTTTTAAATGAAGCTAAAAACATGATGGATATTATAATTTCTAAGGCTCCCATGGCCATTAAATATTCTAAAATAGCCATTAATAAAGGTATTGATTTAGATTTAAGTAATGCTCTTGAGCTTGAAAAGGATTTAGCGGCACTTACATTTGCCTCAGAAGATAAGGACGAAGGTATGACAGCGTTTCTAGAAAAGAGGACTCCTAAATTTATGAATAAATAATTTTTGAATAATTTTTTAGGATACCTAGTGGTTAATAAATTATTGACATAAACAATAAAAAATGAAAGGAAGGTTAGCACATGTCAGGGGCAGAAATGTTAAGTTTGGTTGGTATTATAATTGCACTTGGTTTATTGATGATTTTAGTAATGAAGGGAGTAAACATTTTTATCATAGCTATAGCCTGTTCTGTTGTTGTGGCCTTAACAGGAGGGATTAATCTATACGATGCTTTAAAGTCAAATTATATGGAGGGCTTTGTTGGTTTTCTAAAAAATAACTTTTTAATTTTTTTAACAGGTACCCTAATGGGAAAAATGTATGAAGTTACAAACGGTGCTAAAGCAATAGCAAAAATGATTGTCAGGATTTTCGGTGCAAAAATGGCCTTAATATCCATCCCTTTGGCCTGTGGTATCATCTCTTATGGTGGAGTGAGTGCTTTTGTTGCAAGTTTTGCTGTTTTTCCTATTGCTATCGAAGTTTTTAAGGAAGCTGATTTGCCTAGAAGATTTATTCCAGCTGCATTAACATTTGGATGCTCTACTTTTGCTATGGTTGCACCAGGTGCACCACAGATTCATAATGCTATACCTGCACAAGTATTAGGAACAGACTTAATGGCAGGTGCAGTAATAGGCTTTACTTCCTGCGCTATTATCCTTTTGTTGGGAGCATTCCTTTTATATAGAATGGTAAATAAAGCAAAAGCCAATGGCGAGCACTTTGTAGCCAAATCTATGGATAATTTTCAGGAAGATACAGAGCTTCCTAATGGAATTATGGCTTTGATTCCATTAATTATCACAATTATATTAATTAATTTTAAAGTTGATGGCAATCCGCTACTTCCTCTTGAAGCAGGTGTATTTGTCGGCTCTATACTAGTATTTATTATTCTAAATAAATATCAAGATAACAAGAGAATCCTTGATAATGTAGGAGAAGTCTGTAAAACCTCTATATTTTCTATAAGCAATACTTGTGCTGTTGTTGGTTTTGGTGCAGTAGTTCAGGCTTCTCTAGCGTTCCCAGTTGCTGTAAATGCAATGGTGAACATTCCAGGCCCAGAATTTGTTGGTATTGCTGTAGGTACAACAGTTATAGCAGGTATAACTGGTTCTGCATCAGGTGGGTTAGGAATTGCAGCCCCTCTATTAGGACCTGTTTATTTGGCAAGAAATGTTGCAGCTGGCGCAATACACAGAACAATGTCTATTTCATCAGCAGCTTTAGATTCATTACCACATAACGGATATATCGTTACAGTTACAAATGGCTTATGTAATGAAACACATAAGGATGCATATGGACCTATATTTTGGCTTACAGTAGTTACTCCTGCAGTTGGTACTATCGTTGCAGTAGTTTTATTCTCCATGTTCCCTATGCTTCCATAACAAAGGAATCAAGCGGAATAAACCCATTGTATAAAAAAATAATTTTATTTAATTAATAAGGAGGTTTTGATATGAGCAAGGTAATTACACGTGAGCAAGCAGCTGAAATGGTAAATGATAATATGACAATAGGTATTGGTGGTTTTGTTGGTTTTGGAGTTCCAGAAGATTTGCTAGTAGCTCTGCAAAATAGATATATACAAACAAAGTCCCCTAAGGATCTTACAGTTGTACACTGTGCAGCCGTTGGTGATGCAGCTGAAAGAGGGGCAAATCGTCTTGGAGAAGAGGGGTTAGTTAAAAAACTTATTTGCGGTCATATTGGCTTAGAGCCAAGGTTAAACAAATTAACTGTGGAAAATAAATTAGCATCCTACATGCTTCCACAAGGAGTTATTAGTCATATATTAAGAGCAATTGCAGGAGGAAAGCCTGGTGTTTTAACCCATGTTGGCTTAAAAACATTTGCTGACCCTAGACTTGAAGGTTGCAAAGCGAATCAGGCAGCTATAGATTCTGGAGAAGAAGTTGTTTCTTTAGTAAAGATAGAGAATAAAGAGTATCTTCTATATAAATCATTTCCTATGGATATTTGCTTTATCAAAGGTTCTATAGGTGATGAAAGTGGAAATATTTCTTTATGCAAAGAGGCTGTTTTCTCTGATCAGTTAGAAATGGCCGCTGCAGTTCATAATTCAGGGGGTATTGTAATTGCTCAAGTTGATCAGATCGTAGCAAAGGGAACTTTAAAAGCACATGATGTTCAAGTCCATGGTTTCATGGTTGATTATATTGTAGAAGGTAGTAAGGAAAATAGCTTTCAATCCTTTATATGTGACTACTATAGACCCGAATTATCAGGTGAAATAAAAGTGCCTTTAGGAGCTATTGAACCTATGAAGTTAGATCAGAGAAAAATCTGTGGAAGAAGGGGTGCTTTAGAATTAGAACCGAATACTCTAATTAATTTAGGCATTGGTATACCAGAAGCAGTTGGAGCGGTGGCAGGTGAAGAGGGACTTGCAGATAAGATTACACTTTCTATTGAGTCAGGGGCGCTGGGTGGCGTGCCTACAGGTGGACTTGGTATTGGTGGTACAGTAAACCCTGAATCTATTTACAAACAGCCAGATATATTTGATATTTATGATGGTGGCGGAATAGATATGTCATTTCTAGGTGCCGCTGAAATTGATCCTATGGGTAACGTTAATGTTTCTAAATTCGCAGGAAGAGTTGTAGGCCCAGGTGGATTTATAAATATCTCCCAAAATGCAAAAAAGGTTTACTTTACAGGTACTTTTAAAGCAGGAAAAATGGAAATGGAAATTAAAGATGGAAAACTTAATATTTTAAAGGACGGCAAGGCGATAAAATTCAAAAAAGAATTAGAGCAAGTAACTTTTTCAGCTGAGTATGCAAATGAAACTGGACAACAGGTTTATTACATTACAGAAAGAGCTGTTTTCAAGCTAACAGAAGAAGGAATTATGTTAATTGAAATTGCTCCAGGAGTTGACTTAGAGAAAGACATCCTTGAGAATATGGAGTTTAAACCATTGATAGCCGAAGATTTAAAATTAATGGATGAAAGAATATTTAAGGATGAAAAGATGGGGTTAACATTTTAAAGCCTTATTAAACAAGTGAATAAAATTAGGGCTTATATCGTTATTGAAGTCCTTATTTATAAATAGATAACAAGGAGGATTTAATATGGATTTTAAGTTTACAGATAGTCAGTTGATGCTACAGAAAGTTGCAAGAGAATTTGCTGAGAAAGAAGTTGGACCAATTGCAGCAGAAGTTGATAAAACGGGAAGGTTTCCAAGAGAGACATTTGACAAAATGGTGAAGATAGGGTTTACAGGAATTGGTACGCCTGTAGAATACGGCGGTTCTGGTGGAAATGATATCGACAAGGTTATAGTTGTTTCTGAAATTGCTAAAAAATGTGCGGCAACAGCAGCTATTTTATCAATACACTCAATTTTTTCTCACGTTGTTCACAAATTTGCTACGGAAGAACAGAAACAAAAATATTTACCACAGGTAACTAGTGGAGGATGCCTTGCTGCTTTCGCCTTGACAGAACCTAATGCAGGATCGGATGCAGGTGCTGCAAAAACAACTGCTATTTTGGATGGCGATGAATATGTTCTTAATGGAACGAAATGTTTTATTTCAAATGGTGGACAGGCCCAACATTTGCTTATTTTTGCACTAACAGACCCTTCTAAAGGACTGAAAGGATTATCCTGTATTCTTGTTGAAAAGGGAACTCCCGGATTTACAATAGGTAAGATTGAAGACAAGATGGGTATTAACGGTTCGGAAACTGTAGAGCTTATATTTGACAACTGCCGTGTTCCAAAGGAAAATCTTATTGGTAAAGAAGGCAAAGGATTTATGATAGCCATGAATGCACTTGACAGTGCAAGAATTGGAGTAGGTGCTCAGGCTCTTGGTATAGCAGAAAGTGCTTTAGAGGAAAGTGTAAAGTATATGAAGGAAAGGGTTCAATTTGGAAAGCCACTTACAGCGCTTCAAGGTCTTACTTGGTATATATCGGATATGGCAACTAAGACTGAAGCTGCCAAATGGTTGGTATACCACGCAGCACACCTAAAGGCAACTGGAGAGAATCATACGAAGGAAGCGGCGATGGCTAAACTAAATGCAGCAGAAACAGCAAGACATGTTACAAACCTAGCATTACAGATTCATGGAGGCTATGGCTACATGAAGGATTATCCACTAGAAAGAATGTATCGTGATGCAAAGATTACTGAAATCTATGAAGGTACTTCTGAAATTCATAAACTAGTAATTTCAAGAGCAGTATTACGTTAGGAGGAGAAAAATGAATATTATTGTATGTTTAAAACAAGTTCCAGATACAAATGAAGTTAGAATCAATCAAGAGACAGGAACACTTATAAGAGACGGTGTGCCTAGCATTATTAATCCAGATGATAAAAATGCCCTGGAGGCAGCCCTTGCAATCAAGGATGAAAAAGGTGCAAAGGTTACTGTACTAAGTATGGGTCCTCCACAGGCAAAGGATGCATTAAAAGAAGCACTTGCTATGGGTGCCGATGAGGCCATCCTTGTTAGTGATAGAGCTTTTGGTGGTTCGGACACATGGGCTACTGCTACTATTCTTGCAGCAGCTATTGAAAAGGTTGGTAATTATGACATTATACTTTGTGGAAGACAGGCAATTGATGGTGATACAGCGCAAGTTGGTCCAGAAATTGCTGAATTTTTAGGAGTTCCACAAATCACATATGCGAAGGAAATTAAGGTTGGAGAAGATAAATTAATAGTAACAAGATATACAGAAACAGGAGACTATATAATAGAATCTAAATTACCTGTACTTTTGACAGCTATTAAAGAGTTAAATGTCCCAAGATATCCAAGCGTACGAGGAATTTTTAAGGCTTATGGAACTGATGTAGACGAAATCAAAGTTTGGGGTAGCAATGATTTAGAAGTTGATCCTACACAGATTGGACTCAAAGGTTCTCCTACTAATGTATATAAATCCTTTGTGCCAACAAAATCTAAAACAGCGGAAATTATTGAGGGAATCAGCGGAAAAGAAAAGGCAACTATTTTAATTAGCAAACTTATTGATCTGAAGCTTATATAGGAGGTAGGTGTAAATATGAAAAGAGCAAAAGTAAATCAGAATATTAACTTAAATGATTATAATGATATTTGGGTAATCGGTGAACAGAGAGAAGGAAAGATTCATCCTGTAACCATCGAATTAATTGGTGAGGCTAAAAAACTTGCAGGCGAAATTAATAAAAAGGTCGTAGTTGTTGTTGCAGGTTATGAAATTAATGAGGAAGTAAATAAACTCCTTTATTATGGGGTGGATAAAGTGATATATCTATCGAACCCATTACTAAAAAACTTCTCAACAGATGGTTATTCAATTTCAATTTCTAATCTTATTCTTGAGAGAAAGCCAGAAATTGTTTTAGTGGGGGCTACATCAATAGGAAGAGACCTAGGACCTAGAATTGCAGCAAAAGTTGGTACAGGATTAGTTGCGGACTGTACAATGCTTAGTATTGATCCGGAAGATAAAAAACTTCTTCAAACAAGACCTGCCTTTGGAGGTAACCTTATGGCTACTATTATATGTCCAATAAATAGACCTCAAATGGCTACAGTAAGACCTGGAGTTATGAAAAAAGCAACACATATAGATCGTCCAACAGGGGTTGTTGAAGTAGTAGCCCCTGCTATTACAGAGGCTGATATTGTAGCTAAAGTTGTTAAAATAATGAAGAGTAGTAAAAAAACAGTGGATCTTACAGATGCAAAAATTATTGTATCAGGAGGACGTGGTGTAAAAGGACCTGAAGGTTTTGAACTAATTAAAGCTCTGGCAGAAAAATTAGGGGGAGAAGTTGGAGCCTCTAGAGCTTGTATTGATTCGGGTTGGATTGATAGTATGCATCAAATAGGTCAGACAGGTACAACAGTAAGACCAGAAGTTTATTTTGCTTGTGGTATCTCAGGTGCTATTCAGCACTTGGCAGGCATGAGTGATTCAAAATACATTGTAGCAATTAATAGTGATCCAGCGGCTCCTATTTTTAATGTTTGTGATCTGGGTATTGTAGGAGATTTAAAAGAAGTTATTCCAGCTATGATTGAAGAAATTGAAAAGAATAAGACTTTTGAGATATAAGATTTATTATGAAATGAATGGTAAATAATATGAGCAGTACGATAAGAAAGTTTTTACAAGTTAGGGATTATTGCCAATAGCTTAGTTTAAAAGTATAATGGAACTAGACCGTAGATTAGCAATAAGCAAATAGGCAGACAGCTACGTCTGCCTATTTAATTTTATTTCACAAACAGGTAGGTGTGTAACGATTATGGATAATAATTTAGATCGGTATAAATATATATTCGATGAAATACTTACAATGACCGACGATGGGTTTATTGTTGTTGACAGAGAAGGCGTAGTTACAGACATCAATGACCAGTATTGTGATTTTCTAGGTACAAGTAAAGAAAATGTGATAGGCAGGAATATAAAAGAAACTATATCAAACTCGAAAATGATTGATATTATGAAAAATGCTTGTAGGGAAGAAGGAGCTATACACAAGTTTGTAGATGGTGAAACTAAAGAAGTTGATAACAAATTCCTTTTGGTTAGTAGATCTTGCGTTTTCGATGAAAAACAAGAAGTAATTGCTAGTGTAGCTCAGGTAAAATTTAGATTGCAGACCCTTGATTGTGCTCAAAAGCTGATGAAAGAATATTCGGCACTTGAGTTCTATCGGGAAGAATACAATAAAATTAGTACAAATCAATATACATTTGATGGAATGATAGGAATTAGTAAAAGATTTTTAGGTATTAAGAAAATGGGAATGAGAGCAGCCAAAAACTCTTTTCCAGTTTTACTAACTGGGGAGACCGGGACAGGAAAGGAAGTCTTCGCCAGAGCGATCCATAATGGTAGTGATCGAAGCAGCAAACCTATGGTTAGCATTAATTGCGGGGCAATTCCTTCTGAACTTTTAGAGTCCGAGTTGTTTGGATATGAAGAAGGTTCTTTTACTGGAGCCAAAAAAGGGGGTAAGATTGGAAAATTTATTCAGGCAGATGGTGGAACTATTTTTTTAGATGAGATTGGCGATATGCCTCCTGATATGCAGGTTAAGCTTCTAAGAGTGTTACAGGAAAAAGAGGTCGATAAAATAGGAGGAACTGAACCAGTTTCCGTAGATATAAGAGTTATAGCGGCTACAAGACAAAACCTAGTTAAAATGGTTAGGGAAGGAAAATTTAGAGAAGATTTATACTATAGGCTCAACGTTATTAATATTGAGATGATTCCTTTAAGAGAGAGAAGAGAGGATATACTAATATTTGCAAACTATTTTTTGAATAAAATTAATATCGAATATAAGACGAATACAACTCTAAGCAAAGAGGTTAAACGATGCTTCCAAGGTTATTCATGGCCAGGAAATATAAGGGAATTAGATAATGTTATTAGAAGTTCATATGCATCCTGTGATGAATTTATAATACAGTTAACGGATTTACCTGCTAAAATGGTTTCTAGTCATAATGTGAATAGCTTTTCCGGCTCTGGGGAAAAGATGTTAAAGAATATGGTAGATAGCTATGAGTCGTCTATAATAAAAGAGGTCTTAAAAAAATGTAATTGGAATTGTCAATTAACAGCGAATGAGCTTGGTATTCATAGAAGTCTTCTATATAAAAAGATGGATAAGTTTGGGATTAAGGTAAAGAAAACAATTTAAATTTTACACAATTTTTTAGTAATAAAATGGGCAGATAGAGTCAGCATTCTAGTTTAGCAATCTGGCGTTATCATCATATTTATCATAAAGAGACTTTTAACACAAGGAAACTATTTTAAATTTCCTTGTGTTAAAAGTCTCTTTATTTTATATGGAACTTATTTTGAATAAAAGAATATTATAATAAATATAGTGGTGGTCTTTTAGACAAAAATAGGGGAGGATAGGGTATGTTATCAAGTAAAGCATTTATAAGGCAATCTTTAGAAATACATCTTTTCTTTGCTAGAATCATGAAGGAGCATGCATTCTTTCTGCAATTAGGATTTACACCGAGGGATGCAAATTACTTTCAACAGGCAAATAACTTAAGAATGGAATTTGATCAACTATTATGGGAAGTTGTGGGCCTATCAAACTGTGTTGTAAGCTGCAATGTTCTTGAATCGGGAGAGATAGTAACCCCATATACATTAAGAGCAGAAAATACATCGTCTTACTTAACTGGTGTAACCATACCAACATATATTACCGAGGCAGAAATGAAATTAGCATGTGGCGAGTATGTAATTTTTAACCCTATGCTTGAACAGTCCGTAAGTATGCTCAACCAACGTGCGATATGCTTAATAACAGCGATTGTCGACTTTAAGACCAATATTTTAAATAACGTACTATCGTGCAATATGTTTACCGCGAACTATCCTCTATTAATAGAGCATATTTTAAGAGAAGCAAAGCTGTACTTAAATATGATTGTCAGGATTCAAAATAGAGAAGAAATAGACGTAGATAAAGAAATTTATGAACAAGAATTATTCTGGAATCGAATAATGGCGGAACACTCCAAATTCATACGGGGATTACTAGATCCTACAGAGGATGAGCTGATTCATATAGCGAATGACTTTGCCAAGGAATTTGACGCATTAACAGCAGCTGTTGAAGAGGCTATTGAAAAGTGCCTGCCAATTGATAAGATTACGGATAAAAGCCTAGAGGCCACAAAGGAAGTAAGAAATTTTAATACGCAAGGGACTGAGGGATTGCTTGATTGTAAGATTCGCTCTATCATCATTCCTTTGTTAGGAGACCATGTACTGAGAGAATCCAACCACTTCATTCGCTTACTGAAGAAGTTTCAAAAGATAGATTAAAAACATATCCCCTCAACTTAGATATAGTAAGTTAAGGGGATATAATTTTTATATGGATCCACAGATCAAGACAACGCCGAAAGAAGTTCCCTATTCGATTTCTATTCTTTCTAAAGGCTCAAAGGCTGGCCCTTCGATGACATCTCCAATAGGAGAAAATCGAGATCCATGGCAAGGGCAATCCCAGGTTCGTTCTGCATTATTCCATTGAACCTCACAGCCAAGATGGGTACAAGTAGTGTTTACAAAATATAATTTTCCATGTTCATCTTTATAGGCACCGACTTTTTGTCCGTCCACATCGATTATTTTTCCTTCTCCTTTTTCAAGGTGTGAATCTAAGGACCCAGAGAAAAGCTTTCCAGTAATAAAGCTGACTGCAACACCTAAATTTTCTTTGATAAAGGTCCATATGGAGCCAGTGTTTATAAATCGGGAAGGATCGTAAACCTCGGCCCAAGGACTTTCTCCTTTGACGATGAGATCTCTTAGGACCATGGCGGACACCGTACTACTGGTCATGCCCCACTTTTTAAAACCCGTTGCCACAAAAATATTCGGATGCTTAGGGCTGATGCTTCCAATAAAGGGGATATTGTCCATTGTCATGCAATCCTGAGCAGACCATCGATAGAGAATCTCTTCAACATCAAAGGTTTTATTGGCAAAATCAATTAAATTTTTATAATGGGAATCCATATCCTTTCCATAGCCAGTTTTATGTCCTTCTCCACCTACGAGTATCAACTCAGAATCTCCAAAAGGCTGGGAACGTAAGGAACGCCCTGGCTCTTCTGCATTGATGTACATACCCTCTGGAAACTTAGATTTTGCTTTAAGTGCAACAATATAGGATCTCTCCTGATAAATTCTGGAGAAATACAACCCTTTAATATTAGAAAATGGATAGTGCGTAGCGATGATGACCTTGGACGCAGTAATATTATTACCGTTTTCCATAAGGACAGAATACTGATGGTCCTCTAGTTCCTCAATATCAACAGCCTTTGTGTTTTCAAATATAGAACTGCCGCCTTGGGTAATATCCTCCACCAAACTAGATAAGAATTTAAGGGGATGGAACTGTGCTTGGTTTTTAAAACCGATAGCGCCCTTGATTGGGAATGGAAGAGGAAGAGTATCTGTATAGAATGCATCAATTCCTAAATCCAATGCAGCCTTCACTTCGTTTTTAATATCTTCTATGTATACGTCGGACTGAGTATAGATGTACGCATTCTGTAAACTAAAATCACAATCGATATTTTTTTCTTCAATAATTTTAGAAATCACCTGAATTGCTTTTTCGTTAGATTCCGCATATTGTTTGGATTTCTCTACACCGATCTGCTGAATCATTTTATCGTACATTAAATCGTGCTGAGAAGTAATTTTAGCGGTGGTATGGCCCGTAGTGCCCTTCAGTATACGGTCAGCATCGACGATGGCAACCCTTAAGCCTTCCTTTGTCAGTAGATATCCCGATGTAATGCCTGTAATACCGCCACCGATAATAGCCACATCTACAGAGATATTTTCTTCTAGCTTTGGATAATTGGGCGTAGACGAAGAAGCGATCCAATAAGATTCAGGTTCTTTAAGAAATCCTTTTTCTGGGGAATAATATTGATTCATGGTTTGCATCCTTCCTTATTATAAAGTTTAAATTCTATCTATCCCTATGATTTACCAAGTTGTAGAAAATATTCTATATTTCCTCCAATTTCAAAACCAGTATGGATCCCCTTTCCCTCAAATAGATTCGCTCTACTTTTGTGATCATGCAGAGAAACCATAACAGTGGAGGTAATACTCTCTGTAACTTCACCGTTCATCAGCCCATTTTTCGGTGCCTTTAAGACGCCACCCTTGGAAAAGATGGCCTTGATATGGAGGGTATATTTAGCATCGGCAATATCTATGAGAATCGTATCCTTCATATACTGTAGCTTTGTAATTTTTGCCCCTGTATAGGTAGCAAATGAAAACATCCGATCTCCGATTCGTAAAAAGGAAAGAAAGCCAGTAAAATGGCTACAGAGAAAAGGGATTTTGGCAATGGAAAACATGAGGGAAACATCACCCTGTGGAAAATGATTGGATTGTATCCAAATCCAGGATTCTGGAAAGGACTTGCCCCAGTCTTTCTCTATGTAGCCGTAGCCATTATTAAAGCTAATCTCAGTACCATTGTGGGCAATACTGCCCTCAATCTCATGATGAATGTTGACAACACCGTGGTAGCACTCCATGAAAGGTACAAAAGAGAAAGGCCCCATAATTCCCGGTCGAAGGATTCCTTTGGGAAAAGGAATGATATTCTGAAAGGATAGTTGACCTTGAATTGAGATGTTCTGATCTTTTAAGTCTAGAATAATGCCGTCTTGTGTGAAGAGATTATTTCCAATCTGGACATTGAATTTGTTTTCTAGGAATTTAAAACTGGAAATATCGTATTTAAAATAATGGACATTGCAGCTGTTTGCTTCGATAACCTGAACGAAAGCATGGTGATCGTCTTCGGATTTTCCATGTGCAATGCCGGGGATAACCGCCCATACATTTTCCTGTTTAGAATCAATTAATTTATAATACCATCCTTCAAAATAATTTTTATTTTTATATTTTCCCTGAAACATTTCTGGATGCCATAGCTTTTTTATGAGGTACATTGAAGTTCTCCTTTTCAGTAAGTATTTGATAGAGATTATGAATATATCTTTTCCCTAGAGATAGAAAAATATAAGAAATGAAGAGCATTGAGAGGCATATGTATAAATTCTAAATGAACAAAATCCATGTATGTTAAAGAAGGCTAGTTCTTCTTTATAACATGGATTTTATAAAAATAGAATATTCTATAGATTGCAGCAAGTCACCGAGATGAGGCTTTAAAAGAAACGATCATGTGATTCAAATTAAACATTGCCAAATTGCACAGGTTGCATTCCATTTAAAATATAATGGTTGTTTTCCAATTCTAATTCCTTCAGGTTTCCTTCGTAAATAACGGTACCCTTAATCTCTAATAGGCTTTGAGGTCGAATTAGATTTCTAGGCAAATTAAAGTCTACAATATTACTTTCGTTTAGAAGGTAGTATACGAATTCAGAACACAGGAATCGATGTTCATAATGAGTCTCCTTATTGAATAAGCCGTAGATCAATCCTGGGTAATTGTATTTATAGAGGTGTTTATTCTTTATGAAGTGGTGGATCATAGATTCTACATGCTCATACTGCTGTTTTGTTACTTCTATCTCCATGATCAAACCAGGTAGGTTCTTATGAAATTTATATACGCCGGTATCTAGGGTTTCTCTTCTAAACCTACCGAGGAATGGATTCTTGGTATACTTCCTTCCGAAACTATACATACGGTTTAGATCCTTATCCAAGGAAATAGCGGCATGGGTATATTGATCGTTTGTAAAATTGTGTATCAATTTAGATATCATCGTATTCGTCCGAGTAAGCAAGACATATAAATAATATTTCTGCATGAATGGGCCCCTTTATTTTGTGAATTTATTTTTTTATTCATGGTGGAACTGGTTGATTTATATAAGATATAAAACGCAAGATTTTTATATTCCTATTGTATAATAACACATTTTATACAATAAGGCATTTAAAAACAGATTAAAAAACGATTAAGAAAACCTTAAATCATTCAATAAAGAATCCGTTCTAAAGTATTCATTTATTTCCAATCCTGAGAATATGTTTATTTGATTTGGATACGATATTTAAATAGAAAAAACTTGGATTTTGTGGTATATTAGTTTACATATATAAATGCACAGGAGCATTATGAAAGGAGAGTCAATATGGAAAATAAACCGACTGCATCAAACTTTATAAGGAACATTGTAGTCCAGGATTTAGAATCCGGCAAACATAAAGAGATTATTACACGTTTTCCACCAGAGCCAAACGGATATTTACATATCGGACATGCGAAGTCCATCGTTCTAAACTTTGAGCTGGCCGATTCTTTTAATGGAAAAACGTATCTAAGATTTGATGATACAAACCCTGCGAAAGAAGATATTGAATATGTAGAGTCTATTAAAGAGGATGTAAAGTGGCTGGGGTTTGAGTGGGAGGAGCTATTCTTTGCTTCCGATTACTTTGAAGAAATGTACAATCGTGCCGTGCTTTTAATAAAGAAGGGACTTGCTTACGTTTGCGATTTATCTGCTGAGGAAATCCGTGAATATAGAGGAACCTTAACCCAGGCTGGAAAAGAGAGCCCTTATAGAAATAGAAGCGTTGAGGAAAACTTAGATCTTTTCGATAGAATGAGAAAAGGGGAGTTTCAAGACGGGGAGAAGGTTCTAAGAGCAAAGATCGATATGGCATCTCCGAATATGAATATGAGAGATCCTGTTATTTATCGTATCGTGCATGCAAGTCATCACAATACAGGAGACAAGTGGTGCATTTATCCGATGTATGACTATGCTCATCCCCTAGAGGACGCCATCGAAAAAATAACCCACTCTATATGCACCATGGAATTTGAAGATCATCGACCTCTATATAACTGGGTCGTTGAACAATGCGAAATGGAAGCGCAGCCACAGCAGATAGAGTTTGCTCGACTGAATATGACCAACACCGTAATGAGCAAAAGAAAGCTGAAGCAGCTTGTAGATGAAAATGTGGTAGATGGATGGGATGACCCACGGATGCCGACGATTTCGGGTCTTAGAAGAAAAGGATATACCGCCAATGCGATCCGTAATTTCTGTAGAGAAATTGGGGTATCTAAGAATCAAAGTGTTGTGGATGAGCAGATGTTAGAGCATTTTATCCGTCAAGATTTAAGTGAAATGGCACCTAGAACCATGGCTGTTCTTCGTCCGCTGAAGGTAGTGATTACAAATTATCCAGAAGGACAGACCGAAATGCTAGAGGCTGAGAATAACGCCGAAGATCCATCCATGGGTGTGCGCCAGATTCCTTTTTCTAGAGAAATCTATATTGAGCAAGATGATTTTATGGAAAACCCTCCTGCAAAATATTTTAGACTATTCCCTGGCAATGAAGTTCGCTTAAAGAATGCTTATTTTATTAAGTGTAACGATGTAATCAAGGATGCAGATGGCAATGTTATTGAGATTCACTGTACCTACGATCCAGAGACAAAAAGTGGTACTGGGTTTACTGGAAGAAAGGTGAAGGGAACCATCCATTGGGTCGATGCTGCCAATGCAGTACCTGCTGAATTTAGATTATACGAGCCTTTGATCTTAGATGAAGAAGACGAAGATGATAAGCATTTCTTAGAGCAAATCAATGAGAACTCTTTACAAATATTACAAGGCTTTGTTGAAGATAATATGAAGGACGTCAAGCCACAGGATAAATTCCAATTCTTTAGACATGGATACTTCAATGTGGACCCGAAACACACTAAAGATGGAAAGTTGGTATTCAATAGAATCGTTTCTTTAAAAAGTTCATTTAAGCTGTAGTTCTACGGTAAAAAGAACGTATAGAATAAGGGCCATTAAAAATTAATTTTAATGCCCTTATTGAATTTGAGGCAGATGTTGCGTATATAAAGGATAATATTTTGGCTGATAGGAGGTAAGTATTTGGAAATAGAAAATCAATTAACCCAGGGAAGCATATCAAAAGCCCTAATCAAACTAGCCCTTCCCATTATGGGGACTTCGTTTTTACAAACGGCCTATACCATTACAGATATGTTTTGGATCGGGAAAGTGGGAACGAAGGCAGCGGCGGCAGTAGGCACAGGAGGCTTTTTCACTTGGCTTGCAATGGCGTTTATTATATTATCAAAGGTTGGCGCAGAAGTAGGCGTTGCCCAATCCATCGGTAGAAATGATATTGGTGAGGCAAAGCGATATATTAGGCATACGGTTCAACTCAATATATTTCTAGGGATTCTGTACAGCATCGTTTTAATTGTTTTTAAGAAATCTCTCATTGGATTCTTTAATTTAGGCGATGCGGAAGTAATCAGCATGGCAACAACTTACCTCGTAATTGTTTCCCTAGGCTTGGTATCTTATTTTATTAACCCTGTATTTACAGGAATTTTAAATGGATATGGAGACAGTAAAACGCCATTTTACATCAATATGATCGGATTGGTGACCAACATAGTATTGGATCCTTTATTCATATTTGGATTCGGTCCGATTCCAGCTATGGGTGTAGCAGGGGCTGCACTAGCCACAGTTATCGCCCAAGTTGCTGTAACCTTTGCATTCATCATCAGAATTGTAGTTGCAAAGGATGAGCTTTTTAAGGAGATTGGATTTTTACAGGCACCGGATATGACCCATATGAGATATATCATCCGATTGAGTTTACCGGTTGCACTGCAAAATGCTCTATTCTCAATTATTGCAATGTTCATTGCGAAGATCATTGCAAACTGGGGACCGACGCCCATTGCAGTTCAGAAAATCGGCTCTCAAATAGAAGCAATTTCTTGGATGACAGCAGGAGGCTTTTCCACTGCGCTCAGTACATTTGTGGGACAGAATTACGGTGCCAATAAATGGGATCGTATCTATAAAGGATATTTCATTGCCATTGGTTTAGCCAGTATCGTCGGCCTTGGGGCAACCCTTTTACTGGTCTTCGGTGCAAATCCCGTGTTCTCTGTATTTTTATCAGAAGAAGAAGCTGTTGCTCAGGGAATTAATTATTTAAGAATCTTAGGATTTTCACAGTTATTTATGTGTGTAGAAATTACAACAGCAGGTGCCTTTAACGGTTTAGGAAAAACAGTACCACCTTCAATTACAGGAATACTATTTAATGCACTTCGTATTCCAGCAGCCATTATACTTTCGGCTACGGTTTTAGATTTGGATGGCGTTTGGTGGAGCATCAGTATGACGAGTGTGTTTAAGGGGATAATCCTCACAAGCTGGTTTATTTTATTCCTTAAAAAACAAATGAAGCATTCACAGGATAAAAACATAGAGATTGCACTATAGGCATAGATTCTTCACAAGCCACCCTAAAAGGGTGGCTTTAGTTTTGGAAAATAAGTTGTACAAAAAAGTGCAAAGAACTACGAGATATTGTAAATACAATAGATAAAAGTTGTCTTATAATTAACAATAGGAATTGACAAAAAAATAACATGTTCTATAAGGAGGCAACTTTATGAAAAATATGAAAAGAGTAAGCATTGCTTTATTGGCCATTATTTTATCTTTGTCAGCTGTTGGATGTGGAGATAAGAATATGGAAGGTGTAAATACAGGTAAAGCAAATAAAGCTGGACAAGAGGAAGTCTATGATGTAGTCGTAATTGGTGCTGGTGGTGCAGGGCTTTCTGCTGCAATCGAGATAAAAGGAGCAGGGGCTAGCGTAGTTGTGCTAGAAAAGATGGCATTCATAGGGGGAAATACATTGATATCTGGTGGGGAGCTAAATGCTCCAGAAACATGGATTCAAGAAAAGCTAGGGATTGAAGATAGTATAGACCTTTATAAGGAAGATACATTAAAGGGTGGAGATCATCAAGCTGATGAAAAGCTGGTAACGGTTTTAGCCAACAATGCTCGTCAAGCAGTAGAGTGGCTGCGAGATACAGTGAATGTTTCGTTTAAAGAAGATTACCTAATGCAGTTTGGTGGACACTCTGTACCGAGAGCCGCATATCCTCAAGGTGGCTCTGGAAATGAACTAATCGGTAAATTAGGGGCTAAAGCTGAAGAAATGAACATACCAGTAAGAAAACAAACAAAGGCAGAAGAGATCCTTGCAGATAAAGATGGCAAAGTTAATGGCGTAAGAGCAGTAGATAAGGATGGTAATGAAATTATATTTAAAGCAAACAAGGGCGTCATAGTAGCTACAGGTGGATTTGGCGCCAATGTTGAAATGAGAAAGCAGTATAACTCTGAATACGATGAGCGATATATGGAAACAGTTCAGCCAAGCTCTACTGGCGATGGAATTATTATGGCTCAGAAATTGGGGGCAGCTTTGGTAGGAATGGAAAATATTCAAACATACCCAACCTGCAACCCAGCAACAGGTATCTTATCCTATGTAGCAGATACTCGGTTCAATGGGGCGGTATTGATTAATAAAGAAGGAAACCGATTTGTTGAGGAGTTAGAACGACGTGATGTGATCTCTAAAGCTATTTTAGCTCAAACCGATGGCATGGGTTATTTAATTTGGGATACAACGATTAAAAACAATAGTCATATGGATGATTATATGGAAGAATTTAATCAGTTGGTTGCTCAAGGTATGCTTATTAAGGCGGATACAATTGAAGAAGTGGCTCAATTTTTCGATATTAATGTAGAGCAACTAAAGCAAACCATAGAAAAATATAATCAATATGCTGTGAATGGAAAAGACGAAGATTTTAACCGCAGAGGTGAGATCATAGGTCTAACAGAAGCGCCTTACTATCTTCAGAAAGTAACCCCTGCGATACATCATACAATGGGTGGTTTAAAAATCGATACAGAGGCAAGAGTAATAGATAATGAAGGGAACCCTATTCCTGGTTTATTTGCAGCTGGCGAGGTAACTGGAGGCATTCATGGTACGAATAGACTTGGTGGAAACGCAATTACAGATATTATTGTATTCGGAAGAATAGCAGCAGAAAGCGTGCTTAAATAAATAATTAAGAAAATCCCTATAAATATCTAATTTTATAGGGATTTTTCTTCATACATCTTTTGCAATGATACATCAAGGGATATAATTTAGTATGTAACCTTAATTCTTCCTATATAAATGAAAGGCGATTGGTGTCAATTATGAAAACTCTAAGAGCAAAAATACTTTTATATTTTGCCACAGTCACTACCATCATGATTTTTCTATTGGTGGTATTGGTTCGGGGGCAAATAAAAAATACAAATCTTCCATTAACAATCGACTTAAGCCAACAGATTATTACTGCAAAGTCTGGAGAGGTAGGGGCATGGATCAGACAGAGAATCGTTGAATTACAGGTACTAACAGAAAATGAAACCCTAATCTCCATGGATATGGATAAAATTAAGCCATATATGCGAAAAATGGATGAAAGTCACAATGAAGATTTTGAATCCTTTGCGATTATAACTTTAGATGGTCAGGCTTGGGTAACGAATGACACCTATATTGATGTAAATAATAGACCCTATTTTGAGGAAATAAAAGCAGGGAATTTAGATTACATCGTCAGTGATCCCATAATTTCTCGATCCAATGATGAGCCTATCGTTGTTATTATTCATGCTATAAGGGATGCATCTGGAAATCCTGTAGGATATATTAATGGAGCGATCTATGTATCGAAACTATCTACCATTGCATCCGAGGTTAGGATGTATAATGGGCTCGCTTGGATATGTGATCGAAATGGACAGGTATTTACTACGGATGAAGAATATATCAATAAATCCTTTAACATATTTGAAAGTGAAGCTTATAGTTATGAAGGAGCAAAGCATATAGGGGGCAAAATGGTAGAGGGTATAGAAGGGATTGATAGAATACAGGATTCCAGAGGAAATAATATTATAGTTCTATACACGCCCATTCCCTATGCGGAAGGATGGTTCCTAGGGATTCATTTTCTTGAGAAGGACATGACACAGGATACGGATAAACTACTGCAAATGATTTTGGTTTTTGGTTTTTTCATTATTGCAAGTCTCATTGTCATTTCCCTATTTTTATCAGCATCTATAGTTAAGCCAGTTAAGGAGTTACAAGGGCTAATGAAGGATGTGGAGGGAGGCAATTTGGATATTGTCTATTCCAATCCTAGGGAGGACGAGATTGGTCAATTAGGAGAAGGTTTCAATAAAATGGTAGGTCAGATTAAGAACTTGATTCATACGGTGTATATAGAGCAGAAAAATAAAAGAGAAGCAGAGCTGAAAGCATTACAAGCTCAGATACAGCCTCATTTTCTATATAACACCTTGGATACGATCCAGTGGATGGCTTTAGAGCATCAAGCTCATGATATTGTTGATATGGTAGATGCCCTTACGAATTTATTTAGAATATCCTTAAGCGGAGGGGAGGAAATTATATCCTGTGCAGAGGAAATTAAGCATATTGAAAGCTATTTATTTGTCCAAAAAGTGCGGTATGAAGATAAGCTAGAATATGAGATTATATGGGACGAGCAATTAAAAGAATGCAAGGTTTTAAAGCTTGTGATACAACCTTTGGTAGAGAATGCCATATACCATGGTATCAAAAGAAAGAAAGGGCCAGGTAGGATATTGATAATAGGCAGGATTCTAGGCAAAGATATGGAGGTAAGCGTCATCGATGATGGCATTGGTATAGAGCATAAAAAACGCTTACAGATTATGGACGTATTGGAAGGCAGAAGTAAAGGTGAAGGCACAGGCTATGGTATGTTTAATGTAAATGAAAGAATTAAGCTCATGTTTGGAGAAGAATATGGTATTCATATTACAAGTGAATATGGACAAGGTACAGAGGTAGTACTGAGGCATCCACTGATTAATATGGATAATAAAGATATGGGCTAAGGAATATATCGGTGTTAAAAATCTTTAAACCAAATTGAAAGAAGTGAAATTTATGTGGAAAGTGCTAATTGCAGATGATGAGCCTAAAATTAGAAAAGGTCTAAAAAAAATTCTTCAATCATTTAACTTAGATATAGAAATCGTTGCAGAAGCAGAGGATGGAGAAATCGCTCTTAATCTAGCCCAGGAACATAAACCTAATATCATCTTGGTGGATATTAATATGCCCTTTTTAAATGGACTGGGCTTTATTGAAAAGATTCGTGATTTTTTGCCAAACACAATGATCATTATTATTACTGGATATGATGAATTTTACTATGCTAAAAAAGCGATTCAATTACAGGTGTTTGAATACCTGCTAAAGCCTGTAAATGCTACAGAATTAAAGGAAATTATGCTAAAAGTAATAACTCAACTACAAAAACTACCCAACAACCTAGATCGTATAGAGACAAAAAATAAGGATGCAGAATATAGTCCCATTGTAATGGGGATTAAAAATTATATAGATGGAAATTACATGCAAGAAGACTTATCTATGCAGGAGGTGGCGGACCGGTTTGATATTAGTCTATCCTACTTAGGGAAGTTAATGAAGCACGAACTAGGAAAAACATTTATAGAATATTTAACGGAAGTAAGAATGGAGAGTGCTAAAAAAATACTCCAAGAAGAGAATATCAATATTAAAATTCATGAGGTGGCACAGTTAGTCGGATATAGCAGCCAACATTATTTTAGTAGGGTGTTTAAGAAAGAAATCGGAATAACGCCGATAGAGTACAAGCAGAACATAAAAATAGAACTGTAAATTAAATGGTATTAAAGGATGAAATATTGGATCAGGCTTTCCTACGAATACAGCCAAATTTAAAGCAGGGTAGAAAATTAGTTTTCTACCCTGCTTGATTTTACTTCCTTTAAGTGATGCTTGGAATTCACTTCAGCTGATGTCATTTTAGAATTGCCTTCAAAAACACCATTTTCATCAATGATTAAAGACTTTACAGAAATATCCCCTGTAATTTTACCCGTAGAAGTCAATCGGAGCTGTTCATGGGCCAAGATATTTCCTTTAATATGGCCACCTACAATGATATTGGATGCCGTAATATTGCCAACAACTTCGCAGGTATCCCCCACAAAGACGTCTCCCTTAACCTCTACATCCCCTTGAATCTTGCCGTCGATTCTCACCGTACCTTCCGCAGTTAAGGTTCCCTCAAAGGAAGTATTTTTACCAATCAGTGTGTCAAAGCTAGAAAAATCTGTGGTTTGCTTCTTGTTAAACATAATGAACCCCCTAGAAATGTATTTTAAAAAGAGATCTATTGCTGTACCAGCGTTAATGGATTAACCGGTTCATTATGGAGGCGTACCTCAAAATGAACATGGGGCCCGGTGCTTCTTCCGGTGCTTCCGAGCTCTGCAATTGGCTGTCCTTTTTCTACCCGATCCCCTACAGAAACGAGATTTTTTCTGTTGTGTGCATAGATGGATGTATAGCCGTATCCATGAGAAATCATGACGACTCTACCGTAGCTACCATTGTATCCGGAGAAGGTTACAACGCCACTGCCGGCTGCCACAATGCTGGAGCCTGAGTTGTTGGATATGTCCACACCGTTATGGAACTCTCTTTTTCTCCTGTTGGTAGGAGAAGTACGATATCCAAAAGGGGAGGATATTCTACCGGCGTTGGGGATTAAATTTGGCAGCGCATCCAGATATTCTAGCTGCTGTTCGACGCTGGAAATAAGACTTTGCATATTTTCTTTTTCCTTCTCAATCAATTCTGTCAAGAAGTTGATTTCCTCTTCGTAGTTATCGGAAGAGAAGATGGGCCCTTGAGCAGAGCGAGACACGGCTACATAGCTATCGGAATAAGGAAGCAGTGTGTCTACAGTATCCACAGGTGTTGACTCGTCGCTGCTATTTAAGCCCACCATATTTAACACTTGGCTTTGAACCTTATTTAAATCTGCCAACTTTTCATCGACTTTAACGGCGTAGCCTCTTAACTCAGCAATTTCATGTTTTTGATTTTCATTCTCTAGCTTTAGCACACTGAGCTCACTATGTGCAAGGGCAAGTTTTTGATTCGTATGAAAATAACCGAAAGAAAATAAAAGTGCACTGAATATGATACAGATGAAGGATATGCCGATTATTTTAAAAGAAAACTTGGGTATAGAAAATTGAAAGATTTTGCCTGACGAATTGGGCAGGATCATAAAGGTCAAACTTGACCTTGTTTTGTTTTGAATGTGCTTCATTTTCTTCATATGGAAAAAACCCCCTAAAAACTTTGAGACAAGCATAGCTGATATATTTTATTCTACATAAAAAATGAAACTCCTCTAAAAAAACATATTGCATATTTATTTGTTCGAATGTATAATAACTCAATAAGGTGCATATAAATTAAATTATATTTAGAACCCATATGCAAATAAAAATACAAACCTAATGGCGGTTTTTAAACGTTAAAGCGCTAAGAAGGCATAGAGAACTTATGGAGTTTTGAAGATGGAGGCCCTAAATATAGTACATTTATATGAATAAATATTTAAAAAGGGAGGAAAAGAAAATGAAAAAATTTTCTAAGCTATTTATAGCATCGCTTATAATTGGAGGAATCCTTTCACTAACTGCATGTGGAAATGGTGGCGGTGCTACTACTGGAGGAGAAACAGAAACCGGTGGAAAAGAAGTGGTATCTAAAATTGAACAAATAAAAAAATCGGGAAAACTGATTCTTGGTACCAGTGCAGATTACCCACCATATGAATTTCATAAGGAAATCGACGGCAAGGATACAATTGTAGGCTTTGATATTGAAATTGCAAAAGAGATTGCAAAGGACTTAGGGGTAGAACTTGAAATAAAGGATATGGATTTTGACGGATTATTACTTGCACTAAATGCAGATAAAGTAGATATGGTAATGGCAGGTATGACACCGGACCCAGAGCGGATAAAGGTTGTAGATTTCTCCAAAATATATTATGAAGCTGTTCATGGCGTAGTAATTAATGTGGCAAACAAAGATACTTTTAAAACAGTGGAGGATTTGGCAGGTAAGAAAGTAGGGGCTCAAAAGGGAGCAGTACAAGAAGATATTGCTGTTAATGAGATCCCTGATATTGAATTAAAGTCCTTAGCTAAAATACCGGATCTCGTTCTAGAGGTAAAACACAATAAAATCGATGCATTGGTGATGGAAAAGCCAGTTGCAAACTCGTATGTAGATCATAATAGCGATCTTGCGCTGATGGATTTGACCTTTGATGATGGGGAAGGTGGATCTGCCGTTGCTATTAAAAAGGGAAATACAGATTTAATGGAGGAAATCAACAAAACTCTGGATCGTTTAATGCAGGATGGTTCCATCGATAAATTCGTAGCAGAGGCTACAGCCCTTGTAGAAGAATAGACAAGATAGGTACTATGTAGGAAGGACGGGCTAAAAATGAATTTCAGTTTTTTACCGAAATACTATCAATTTTTTATAATCGGGGCTAAAAATACGGTATTACTTGCATTTTTTACAGTAGCATTGGGTGTAGTACTCGGTATATTTTTAGCCTTAATGAGAATATCTAAAAATAAAATATTGAACTTTATAGGGACGGCATATGTAGAGATCATTAGGGGAACACCGCTTCTCGTTCAAATATTCATCGTATATTACGGACTGCCGATGATGGGCTTTAAAATTCCCGCTCTGTCCTTCCTCGGAAGTGCTGGTGAGGAATTTATTGCAGGAATTATTGCTTTATCTATTAATAGTGGTGCCTACGTTGCTGAGATTATACGTTCTGGGATTCAATCTGTAGATAAAGGGCAGATGGAAGCCGCTCGCTCTTTAGGAATGCCGTATCCTATGGCAATGAAGCACATTATTATTCCCCAAGCATTTAAGAACATCCTACCTGCTTTGGGAAATGAATTCATCGTTGTTATTAAGGAATCCTCTGTAATGTCGGTGATTGGCATCCATGAGCTGATGTACAATGCCAATACGGTTAGGGGAAACACCTTCATCCCCTTAGAACCTCTGATTGTTGCAGCGGGAATTTATTTTATACTAACCTTTTCCTTATCTAAATTATTAGGAATTGCAGAAAGGAGAATGAGGGTAAGTGATTAAAGTACATGAGCTGGAAAAGAACTTTGGAAAACTGAATGTATTAAAAAATATCAGTACAGAGATAAAAAAGGGTGAGGTTGTCGTAGTGATTGGACCCAGTGGGTCAGGAAAAAGTACTTTTCTAAGGTGTCTCAACCTATTGGAAGCGCCTACATCAGGAGATATATGGATTGACGGAAAGAAAATTACGGATAAAAGCGCCAATATCGATGAGATCAGACAGAATATTGGCATGGTATTTCAGCAATTTAACCTTTTCTCTCATATGACAGTTTTGGATAACATTATATTGGCACCGATGAAACTGAAAAATAGTTCGAAGGAAGAGGCAACAAAAATGGCCATGGCACTGCTGAGTAAGGTAGGACTTTCGGATAAAGCTGTAGCTTATCCCAACCAATTGTCCGGTGGGCAGAAACAAAGAATTGCCATCGTTCGAGCTTTAGCAATGACGCCCGAGGTCATGCTCTTTGATGAGCCCACCTCTGCCCTAGATCCAGAAATGGTAGGGGAAGTGCTGGAGGTAATGAAGGATTTAGCTCGGGATGGAATGACAATGATCGTAGTTACCCATGAAATGGGCTTTGCAAAAGAGGTGGGCTCTCGGCTCATGTTTATGGACGAAGGGTCTATTGTAGAAGAAGGGAAGCCAGCAGAGGTCTTCGATTACCCGAAACAGCAGAGGACACAGGAATTTTTAAGAAAAATATTATAGGATTTTAAAATGGAAATGGGTAAAATGAATACCCATTTTTTATTGTGTGTAAGAACATATAAAATTTTGCTACAGATTTACTCTTAAGAAAATAAGAGAGGGATGATCGTTGTGCATTATAATATTATTTTTCAATCATGATTTAGTAGAATATAATCGGGTATTTATTGACAGTATCAGTATAATGATGTAGGAACATTTTAAATGATCCTGCGGCTAACGAACTAGGATATGGAGAGGAAGAAGTAAATGAAAATCAATATTAAACTTAAAATCATCGTCGTAATTTTGCTATTTTTTTCATTAAGTAGCGCTCTATCCGTTTTCTTTCAATTAGAAAAAATGGTTGCAGACAGTAAGGTAATTAATGATACGGGGATTGTAAGGGGAGGAAGTCAAAGGCTGGTGAAGTTAGAACTAGCAGGTGAAGAATCAGATCAACTGATGGAATCCATAGAAAAAAGAATCCATGGACTAATTAATGGAGATATTGAGTTGGGATTGCCTAAGGCTACGGACGAAAATTTTATTGCAGCCATGGGAGATGTAAGTAAGGGCTGGGAAGACTTAAAGGCTCAAATATATTCAAATAGAACAAATCCCGATGGAACAGGGATAGTTCGTACAAGTGAGGCGTTTTTTGAAACTACAAATAAAGCAGTGGATACTGCAGAAGAGTTTTCTAGGGAAAAGGTAACCTTTTTAAAAACATTTCAAATTATAGTTTTTGTGCTGAATCTAATTATTTTAATATTCATATGGATAATGAGCAGTAAAGGAATTTCAAAACCATTGATGCAGTTGTTTGAAGCCATAGATAGTTTAGATATATCGGAGGATATTCCAGAAGAATTTACGAGAAAGAAGGATGAAATTGGATTATTGTCCAATGCTTTTCAAAGGGTTATTGATCGTTTGAGAAATCTTACAAATGAAATATCGGGGATATCCAATGAGGTGGCTGATTTTGTTGAGGAACTTAATGCAAGAATCAACCAATCGTCTATTACGATGGAAGAAATTGCAAGGGTAATAGAGGAAGTTGCTAAAGGAGCAACTGCCCAAGCAGAAGAAACGGAAAGTGGCGTTGCGAATGTAGTGGATTTAGGGCAATTAGTAGAGCATGAGCAGAAGCTATTACAGGAGCTGAAGAGTTTCACAGGAGAGGTGCGCCTATTAAAGAATGAAGGAATCGATATTGTAAAAGAACTCGTTGAAAAAACGGAAGCGAATAATGAAGCCATCAGGAATGTTAGAAATGTAATCATTGATACGAGTAAAAGTGCAGAGAAAATCGAGGTTTCTAGCCACATGATAAAAAACATTGCAAGTCAGATTAATCTTTTAGCATTAAATGCAGCCATAGAAGCAGCCAGAGCAGGAGAGGCAGGACGAGGATTTTCTGTAGTGGCAGAAGAAGTAAGAAAGCTTGCAGAAGAATCTAATAACTTTACCCAAGAAATCTCAACAGTAGTGGTAGATCTTATTGAAAAAACTGAAAATGCTGTGGATATTATTAAACAATTGGATGAAATTACTTCTTCTCAGACAAAAAGTGTGGATTTGACGAATCATAAGTTTGAGGGAATCGCAGATTCTATAGAAAAAATTATGGAAATTGCAGAAATTATAAATAAATCAGGATTAGAAATGACAAGCAAAAAAGATGAAATTATAAATGTTGTAGAAAGTTTATCTGCCATATCAGAGGAAAATGCAGCAGGAGCTCAAGAAGCTTCGGCTTCGATTGAAGAACATACTGCATCAATGGAGGAAATTGCTAATTCTAGCGATGCTCTATCTGCATTAGCAACGACAATGAAGGAGAGCATTCTTCAGTTTAAATCTTAAAACTGAAATATTATCTATTAAAGCATTGTACTTTCCTTACATTCAAGGAATCTAGCGGGCGAACATAAAAGCAAGGCAGTTATAACAGCATACGATGTTTCAAGTGACACGGATTGATATAGATGTTGAGATGATGGCAATAGATAGACTTGTAATCTGTCTATTGCTTTTATTATCTTTCAATAAGAGGAGATTTCAGGGGATAAAAATAGGAATCATATGATGTTCAGAATATTTCAATATTGGTTGTAACCTAGAATTCTTAGTGATATTATGAAGATGGAAAAAGCCTACTGGATAAGGAGTGGTAACGTATGCTGAAAAGATATATTGAAGATATTCCTAAGCTATTTAAATATATGGATATGCTCGTAATTACAGATAAAGAGGGTTACATTGAATACTATAGAGTATTTCATAGTTTAGGCAATCGAATTGTAGAAAATCCAGTGGGTATTCATATACTGGATTTGCATCAACATTTGAGCCATGAAAATAGTACGATTATGAGAGTTTTAAAGAATAGAGAACCAATCATTAATGAAAAGCAATATTTAAATATATTTAAAGAGAGGACAGTAACGGCCCTATCTACTACAATACCACTGATGATTGGTAAGAAAGTGGTGGGCGCAATGGATATTAATCGATATTTCGATGAAGATTTGGCACAACTAGAAGAAGAAACCTCCCAATATGATATGGCGCAAAAACATTTCTTTTTTACCATAGATGATATTATTTCTAAAAATCCTAAGATGATTGAGGTTAAAAATCAGGCATTGAAAGCAGCTAAAACCAATTCATCCGTTATAATATACGGAGAAACAGGTACTGGTAAAGAGCTGGTAGCTCAAGCAATCCATAACCATAGCTTTAGAAAGAACAACCCCTTTATTGTACAAAATTGTGCGACGATCCCTTCCTCCTTAGGAGAAAGTATCCTTTTTGGCACCACAAAGGGAAGTTTTACTGGGGCGGAGAATAAGGCTGGAATTTTTGAAATGGCCAATGGCGGAACTCTAGTATTGGATGAACTAAATTCTATGGACATCAATCTTCAGCCTAAGCTATTGAGGGTTACGGAAAACAACTGTTTTAGACGTGTAGGTGGAAAAGATCTGATCAATGTAGATGTTCGACTAATTTCTACGTTAAATGAAGATCCTTATTTTATGATGGAAACGCATAAAATTAGAAAAGATTTGTTCTATAGACTAGGTATCGTAATGATAAATATCCCCCCTCTTAGAGAACGAAAAGAAGATATTTCTTTATTAGTAAATCGATTCATAGAGGGATATAATAAAAAAATGAATAAGAATATTAAAGGGATCAGTAAAAAAGCTATGGACTCTTTTATGGAGTACCATTGGCCTGGCAATGTGAGAGAACTGAAACATACAATTGAAAGAGTATTTAATTTCATAGATGATGAGGTAATTGATGAGATTCATTTGCCAAGCCATATGATTTCTTTAGATAAAGGAAAAAAAGAGACCCTAGAAATCGGTGAAGAAGAACAATTTAATTTCAATGAAGTCATAAAAGAATATGAAATCAAATATATTAAGCTGGCTTTACAGAGCAGTAAGACATTGAATGAAGCGGCAAAGCTACTAAAACTATCTAGACAAGCTTTAAAATATAAAATCGATATCTATGGTATTGAAGTAAAACAAAAATAAGCAAAAAATATTTTGCTTATTTTTTTATTATTTAAGGATATTGAATGATATAGGAAAGCAATAAAGTTGAGAGGTAGCTCGAAGCGCCTATTTTCAAAATATTTAGATTTTTATAAAAAAATTTCGATATTGGTACAATTGTTGCTACCAATATATAATCGAAGCCTAATTTAGTAATCTATAGTCAATATGCAGGAGGTGAAGAAACCGTATCAAGAACAACTAGTTTGCAAAAAAGTAAAAAGTAAAAATTAGGAGGAAATTTCTTATGCAAACAATTTTGGATGTTTTAATGAGTTTTTCTAATTGGCTGTGGGGAGTCCCCATGTTGGTCATATTAGTGGGTGGAAGTGTAATTTTAACTGTTCGATTAGGCTTTGTTCAATTTAGATATTTCCCATTTGCAATGCGTGAGACCTTCGGTAGGATATTTAAAAAATCTGAAGGTGGCGAAGGGACTGTCACTGCTTTTCAAGCGGCAACGGCAGCTTTGGCATCGGCTATTGGTGCTTCCAATATTGTTGGGGTGCCAGTAGCAATTGCATTTGGTGGACCTGGTGCTGTGTTTTGGATGTGGCTTGTAGCACTCATCGGTGCAGGTGCAAAGTTTTCAGAAATTGTATTAGGTATTAAATATAGGGAGAAGAACGAAGATGGAGAATACGTAGGAGGACCTATGTATTATCTAACGAAGGGAATCAAAGGTAATTTAGGGAAAGCACTTGGATTTATGTTTTCTTTCTTCTTGATGATTGAAATCGCACCTTCCATAGCTGCCCAATCTGTATCCGTAGTTCAAACAGCTGCAAGTATTAATATTCCTAATTGGGCCAGTGGTCTAGCACTTGCACTTGTTGTAGGAATCGTAATATTTGGAGGAATAAAAAGAATTGGGAAAGTAACTGAAAAATTAGTTCCATTTATGGCACTATTCTATGTAATTGGTTCCTTGGCAATTATTATTGTAAATATTTCAGAATTACCAAATGCTATTGCCCTAATATTTAAGCATGCTTTCACTCCAATGGCAGCAGCAGGAGGATTCGCAGGTGCAGGAATTGCACAGGCCATGCGATGGGGTACCGCTCGAGGTGTTTATTCCAATGAATCTGGTATGGGAACAGCACCGATTGCTCACGCTACAGCAGTTACAGATTATCCAGTTCGTCAAGCCATGTGGGGTATCTTTGAAAATGTAGTGGATACATTGATTGTCTGTACAGCTACAGCTTTAGTTGTGCTAGTAACTGGTATATACCAAACAGTTCCTGCTAGTCAAGCAGCAAGTATGCCAGCTTTAGCCTTCCAATCCTTATTAGGGAAAGGTCTTGGGGGCATTATCGTAACGGGAAGTATCTCATTGTTTGTTCTCTCTACAGTTATTGTTATTGCTTACTACGGTGAAAAGCAGGCAGAATACTTATTTGGTACAAGATTTTCAAAGGTAATGCGTATTATTTATATGGCTTCTATCGTTCTAGGAGCTTACGGTGGCATTGAGTTTCTATATCAATTTTTGGATTTATTATTAGGTTTAGTAATTATACCAAATATGATAGGATTGTTATTATTAAGCAGTGAAGTAAAAGAGCTGAAGGATGAATTTTTTAACAACTTGTCCCTGAATAAATCTAGAAGCAAACAATAGGCAATAAAGTTTTTATCAACATAGGAGGCGAAGAAATGCATACGGATCTAAGCAGCAAGATTAAGAATCTAACCATTGAATTAACAGAGGTACCTAGCGTCGTGGGGTTTAAGGAAGAAATTCATGTAGTAGAAAAAATTCATGAAAAATTTCAAGAAATGAAATATTTTAAAAATAATCCAGAGCAGTTAAGATATATAGATGTCATCAATGATGTTCATAACAGAAAAAGTGTATTAGCCATTGTAAAAGGCAAGAAGGGCAATAGCAACAAAACTGTTGTTTTAATAGGGCATACGGATACCGTAGGTATTTCTGATTATGGCGATATCAAGGAATATGCTACGAAGCCTTTGGAGTTAAAGGAAAGACTAAGGAATGTTTTACTGACAGAGGAAGCTTTAAAGGATTTAGAGTCTGGAGAATATTTATTTGGTAGAGGCATATTTGATATGAAATGTGGTGTTGCAATTTTAATGAGTATCGTAGAAAGCCTCTCTGATGACGTAGAAAATCTAGAAGGAAATCTTGTATTTGCCGCTGTATGCGATGAAGAAGGAAACTCTGGAGGGATGCTTTCTGTTGTTCCGGAGTTGGTTCGGTTAAAGAGAGAAGAAGGATTTGATTATCAGGCTTTGGTAGATACAGATTATATGGCGCCAAGATATGAGGGGGATGACAGTCGATATGTATATGTGGGGACTGTTGGAAAGATCATGCCTTCCTTCTATATCGTAGGATCAGAAGCCCATGGTGGCGATCCATTCAAAGGGTTAGACCCCAATCATATATCTTCCGCCATCATCGAAGAAATTGATTTTAATACAAAGTACTGTGATTCTGCTGAAGGAGAAGTTACAGTGCCGCCAATTTCATTGCGACAGCAGGACTTAAAGCCAGAGTATTCCGTTCAAACACCGAGAACCAGTTATTTATATTTTAATTTCGGTACCCATAGCAGTACACCCAATGAAATCATGGAGAAGATCATTGACGGATCAACTTTAGCTTTCCAGAAAGTAGTGAACAGTTTAAATGAGGAATATAGGAAGTACTGCCAATATAATCAGTTTCCATATACAGAGCTTCCATGGGAGCCAAGGGTACTACCTTATGAAGAACTGTATCAGAGAGTGAAGGCAGAGAAGGGAGAACAAGTAGATAAAGTTATAGAGGATTTGAATAAAAAAATACTGTTAGATAAAGAGGTCGATGAAAGAGTATATGCACTAAAGATGGTAGAGGCAGTTCATAATATGTGGTCGGATAAAAATCCTGTAGTCGTAACATATTTTTCACCACCATATTATCCTCATATCTATGTAAAAGGGGAAACTCCGTTGGAGAAAAAACTATTGGAGGTAGTAAATAGTGTGGTTGGAAATACGGAATCTAAATACGATATCAAAATGAAGAAGTTCTACCCTTATATTTCAGACTTAAGTTACGGTGCCGCACCGAGGGAGGAAAATGCCATTGAGTCCTTAAAAAATAACATGCCTGGATTCGGTGTTAAGTATGAACTACCCATTGAAGATATGCAGGATTTAAATCTTCCTGTAGTCAATATCGGACCTTTTGGAAAGGACGCTCATAAATTTACGGAAAGGCTTGAAGAAGATTATTCCTTTAAGGTAGCGCCAAAATTAGTCTATGAAACAATCATAGGCTTGCTGAAATAAAAAGAAGCTATTGTAGATCAAATCTGCAATAGCTTCTTCTTATTCTTAAAAAATACAAGGTAAAGGCTGTTGTGGAGGAAGCTTTAAGAAATCCACAAGAACATAGGGTAATAAGGATTCGAGTTCGTCGGATAAAATATGGATTTAAGGTGGTACCCTATAGATTTACCCAGTAATTTATAATATAATAATTCGTACTACAAAATATATTTAGGGGAGGCAGACAGATGAAAAAGGCATTAAAGGCAGCATTTCCATTCACAGTACCTGTCATGCTGGGCTACATTTCCGTAGGAATCGCATTTGGGCTATTGGCAGAGAAATCGGGATTGAACTTTTTTTGGGCTCTTTTAATGAGCTTAGCCATATATGCAGGCTCCATGCAGTTCATCGCAATTAATTTAATTGTCAGTGGTATGGGGCTGGTGGAAATTGGACTCATGACTTTGTTTGTAAACATTCGACATCTTTTTTATGGACTATCCTTTATCGATCGTTTTAAAACCATGGGCCGAAAGAAATTATATATGATTTTTTCCTTGAGTGATGAAACATATTCACTGCTATGTGCAGCGGAGGCGCCGGAAGGAATTAATAGCGATCAATTTCTTTTTTCAATTTCTTTGTTGAATCAAATTTATTGGCTCATAGGAACATTACTGGGTTCTATGGCTGGCAATTTAATAAAGTTTAATACGGCAGGGATTGATTTTGCAATGACGGCCCTCTTCGTCGTAATCTTTATTGAGCAATGGAAATCTTTTAAAACCCACATTCCAGCATTCATAGGGATTGTAGCAACCATAGTATCTCTTGTAATTTTTGGACCAGATAATTTAATTGTGCCTTCCATGGGCTTTATACTCGTTGCCTTAGCTATGTTTAAAAAACGTATAGAAGCAGAGGATAGCCAAAGCAGTAAAGGAGATGTTATCAACAATGAATCTTAACAATCATTATATTTTATCCGCTATATTCGTTTCAGCAGTGATCACTTTTATGATTAGGGTCATACCATTTATTTTATTCGGCAAAGGAAAAACGACACCGTTATATGTAACCTACATTGGTAAATATCTACCGCCAGCAATTATGTCCATGCTGATCGTATACTGTCTGCGAAATGTACAGTTCTCCACAGCACCCTTTGGAATTCCAGAAGCCATTGGTATTATTGCAGTAGCTGCCTTGCATTTGTGGAAAAGAAATAACCTAATCAGCATCCTCGGTGGAACTTTAGTATATATGGTGAGCATCCAATTTATATTTGCATAAGTGTTGGGTGCAATCCTGCTGATTTCATGTATTTAGGGCAAAAATTGAGAATTAAAATTTGCATAAAAAATATCCCCCTAGCAATAATAAGATAAAAGGATAGGAGGAGCTGCTATGGAAGATAAAAATAAGCTAAATGAGCTAGGCGAAATGCCCTTAGCCAATGTGAGCAATCAAGAATTAAAGCAAATAAAAGAGCTGGAGCAATCATTCGGAGATAAATACTATCTCATTGCTTTAGATAAAGATCATAAATAGAATATCGGATCAATAGTAAGATGGAGTTAATCAAATATAAGATTAACTCCATTTTTATATTTAAAGGGAGCTTTCAATCGGTTGCTTAAAAGACCTATGAAATACTGGATGTAAATATAAGATTCTATATAGAGCCTTTGTTATTTATATACAATGACTGCTTACGATTTACATCTATATAGGGTTTATGTTATAATGTTGACAAATAATTAGTTTTAATAATATTTGGGAGGTTTTACATATGAATAATAGGAATAAGTTAGTTTTAGTTATTTCAATTCTCTTAGTGTTTACTATGCTGGGTACAGTAGGTGCCTTTGCAGAAAACTTTACTGAGCTTACTGGAGTAAAGCTTATTGAAGATGGTAAGGTTTCAAGTGAAGTATTATCAGGAAGTACAGATATCCCTTTAGACGCTACTTTCAAGCTTAATTTTTCAAATGGAATATATAGAGTTTTCAATGAAAATGAAAATAAAATAGAACTTTATAATGTAGACAATAACAATGAGAAGATCGATATTGAGCTGCAAATTGTTAAGTCAGATGCATATGGAGACTTGGTGAATAAAGAGGATAATAAACAAAACAAAGACGATAAAAACCAAGGCAATAAAAATAAAGGGAATAAAGAAGACAAAAACAAAGAGGGACAAAACTTAGAGGCTGAAGGCTTAGAAAAAAGCCAAAGCATAGCGTTGAGGCCTGTAGAAGCATTACAAGAAGGTACAAAGTACCAAATTGTTGTACATAAGGACTTTAAAGCGAATAATGGCGCCACATTAAAGGAGGACATTCATATAGGGTTTACAACCATGTCTTTAGATAAAGTGGTTGAAGTACCATTTATAGATATAGCAGATAGCAGTGAAAAAGAAGCGATTGAATCTATGTTCAAAAGAGGATATATCCATGGGAAGAGTGAAACTCATTTTGCGCCTAACGAGAATATAACAAGAGCTGAAATAGCTACGATAATGTGCAGAATTTTAGAGCTAAATGAGAAAGAAGATATATCTGAGTATAAAGATATAAAGGCGGATGAGTGGTACAGTGAATATATAGCAAAAGCTCTGAAGGCAGAAATAATTGAAGCCAAAGATAACATGGTAAGACCGAATGATAATATTACTAAAGAAGAATTTAAGGCAATTGCGTATAATGGCTATAAGCATATGGGAAAGGACATAGACAATACGCTAGATTTTGAAACTAAAGAAAATGTAACGAGAGCAGAAGCTACTGCTATATTAAATAATCTAGTAAATACGATAAAAAAATAATGGACTTTTAAGTCCATTATTTTTTAAGAAGAAGGGTGTTCGCTATATGAATAAAGTTTTAAAAAATAACAACGTAGGAATATTATTTTTATTAGTATTAAGTATGTGTTTGAGTCCTGTTAGTGTGATGGCCTCTGGAGCAGGAGATGGATCAGGTGGAGGGCATAATGAGCCTTTGACGATGGAATCTTCTAGTATAAAAGATGGCGAAGAAAATATAGCATTACAGCCAGAAATAAAGTTAGTTTTCAGTAAAAATGTTGTTAATATAAAGGTTAAAGATCATAACAGGAAAAGTATTTCTTTAGTTACATCTCAGGGAGATATTGTACCAGTTGAAGTTATTATGGAAGATGATCAAATTAGACCGGATAAACGTAGAGAAGTAGTCATTAAACCAAAGAAACGTTTAAATACAAATACTAAATATGTGCTTAATATTAACACGAGTTTTAAATCTAAAAGTGAAATCAGTTTAAAGGAGCCTCTTAAGATTAGTTTTACGACGATTAAAAAAGATGAAACTGATCAAAGCTTCGTGGATATTAAGGATCACTGGGCAAGGTCGCATATTGAGTCTGTTGCAAATCTAAATATAATGAATGGCACAAGGAAGGGCTATTTTTCACCGAATAAAAATATAACGAGAGCAGAGCTATCTGCTATTTTAAGTAGAACCCTCAATTTGACTGAAACTACGGATCTGAATCATTATAAAGATTTTGATAGTAAAGCTTGGTATGCTTCAGATATGGAAAAAGCTATAAAAGCAGGGATTCTTAAGGTCGAAGGTGGAAAGGTGTCTCCAAATGCTTTTGTTACTAGAGAAGAAATGGCGATTGCTTTCACTAATGCTTGTAAGTATAAAGGAGTGAAGCTGAGTACATCCTCCAGTATTTTATTTAAGGATGGTAAGTCCATTCATCCAAATGCGATGGATGCTGTGAATGCAATGTATCATCTTAAAGTTATGCAAGGAAGAGAAGATAGTAAATTTGCCCCAAAAGATAAAATTACGAGAGCAGAAACAGCGACGATGTTAATAAGGCTATATAACATTTTAAAGTAAAATTTATTTGATGAAAGGTAGCATTGTATGAAAAGGAAAAAGACTTATTTTTTATTATTAATATCTCCAATATTTATTGTGTTTTTTTCATTATTTGTTGGTAATTATAGTCTAAGCTTAACGGAGGTCATTCGTATTTTAGTCAGTAAATTAAGTTTTGCTCCATATGACCCTGGGAATAAGGCTTTATACATTGTTTGGAATATTAGAATGCCAAGAATTATATTAGGAATGCTAGTAGGCGCATCCTTAGCTGTTAGTGGTGTAGCATTTCAAAGCTTATTTAAAAATCCATTGGTAAGCTCTAGTATTTTAGGAGTTACGTCTGGCGCTGGTTTTGGTGCAGCACTGTCGATCTTAATATTTAGTAGTAAAAATTATACATATCTATTCGCTTTTGGATTTGGGGTTTTAGCTGTTTTTCTCAGTTACTGGATCGGAAAGATATATTCATCAGATTCTACTGTAATGCTAGTTTTAGGAGGCGTAATTGTCTCCTCTGTTTTTTCTTCTCTTATTTCTTTAGCAAAATACATGGCAGATCCATATAATCAGCTACCAACGATCGTATATTGGCTTATGGGCAGCCTATCATCAGCATCCTATAAAGATATGTACTTAGGAGGCATCCCTATGATCATAGGGACTACGGGACTGATAGCCAGTAGATGGCGTTTAAATGTTTTATCTATGGGGGATAGAGAAGCTCAAACCTTAGGTATCAATGTAAACTTAAACAAAGCTTTTGTTATATCCTGTGCGACCCTAGCCACAGCAGGAGCTGTTTCTGTTAGTGGAAATATTGGATGGGTGGGCTTAATCATACCTCATATTGGAAGAATGATGTTTAGTAACGACAATAAGTATCTTATTCCTATTTCCATATCCTTAGGAGCATCTTATTTGGTATTAGTCGATAATTTGGCAAGAACCATAGGCGGAGCAGAAATCCCTTTAGGTATCCTAACATCTTTATTGGGAGGCCCTTTCTTTGTATACCTTCTGAAAAGAACGAAAGGAAGGGGATGGGCGTAATGGAGTTAATAAAAGTTAAGAATGCAAGCTTTCATTATGAAAAAACTGAAGTATTTAACGATTTAAGCTTAAAGCTAAATGCTGGACAGGTTCTATGCCTTATTGGATCCAATGGGTGTGGGAAGACAACATTACTGGATTGTATTCTAGGAATAAAAAAACTAAGAAAAGGTGAAATCCTTATTAATGGCGTCAATATATCTAAACTAAAAGCAAGTCAACGAGCTAGGGAAATATGCTATGTTCCACAGTTTCATAGAGGAACCTTTCCTTATAAAGTTTTAGAAATAGTAGTGATGGGACGAGCAGTGTACACCGGTTTTTTTCATATGCCTTCACAGAAAGATATCTGTATTGCTATGGAGGCTTTAGAAATGGTAGGTATGGATCAATATAAAGACAAACCATATACAGAGTTAAGTGGCGGAGAGGTACAGCTGGTAATGATAGCAAGAGCAATGGCGCAAAACGCTTCTATTATTATTATGGATGAGCCAACATCTCATTTAGATATGAGACATGAATTAATCGTTCTTGAAAATATCGTCAAATTAGTTAAAGATAAAGGAAAAGCTGTAATAATAGCTACACATGCACCAAACCATGCTTTTCATTTTGAAAATCATAATATAGCGACATCCGTTGCCTTGATGAGAGACGGTGGGTTTATTGACTATGGAAAACCGAAAGATGTGGTGAATGAAGTAAATTTAGACAAGTTATATAAAGTAAAGACTAAAATCGTAGATGTAGAGGTAGACAATTGTTATACGATGAAACAAATTTTACCTCTTAAAAGCAGTTGATATTCTATTATAGGAGATTAAATTTAATGAAACGAATAAAGCTTTTAAATTTTATTGTTGTTTTAATAATAACCACTTTACTAACTACAGCCTGTGTAGGAGTCAAGAGATCGAATACGATGGTATGGGACAATCATATAGTGGTTGTTGATAGCATCGGGCGAAGTGTAGAAATTAATGGTAAAGTAAAAAAGGTAGCAGTCTTTTATCCATTGGCTGGTCATGGGCTTACGATGCTTGATAGGGATATAGAGATTGTGGCTGTGTCTCAAGGATTAAAGAGGGATGTTTTATTAGAGGAGCTGAACCCTAGCTTAACCAATGCAGTAATTGCCGGTTCTGGAAAAGAGGTAAATATTGAAACCCTTATGGCACAAAATCCTGATTTAATTATTGTTACAAAAAATATGGTATCCAATGAAGGGGAGAAGCAAAAACTTGATCATAGCAATATACCGTATTTGGTAATTGACTACAGTAATATTCGTGAGCAACAAGATGTTATTGCAATGCTAGGAAAAGCCATAGGAAAAGAAGAACGGGCGAAAGCGTATAATGAGTTTTATAAAGATACAGTAAGCTTGGTTAAAAAAAGCGTTGAAAATATGCCAGAGCCTGAAAGAGTGCGCGTATTTCATTCCATAAGTGAAGCCACTAGAACAGAAATTAAAGGGACAATCAGCTCGGACTGGATAAATACTGCAGGGTTAATGAATGTTATAGAAGATGAGAAGCTCAATATTTTCGAGAACTCAAAATATTTTGCTAGTCTAGAACAAATATATTTGTGGGATCCAGACGCATTCCTTGTTAATGATATAGAAACGGCCAAATATATAATGGGTGATGACAAGTGGGCAGGACTAAGTGCTGTTAAGAACCAAAAAGTATATCCACTACCAACTGGTATATCTAGATGGGGACATGTTAGTTCATTGGAAATACCACTGGTACTTTTATGGACAGGAAAAATCTTTTATCCAGATAAGTTTAGTCATATTGATTTAAACCAGCAGATCAAGGATTATTATAAGAATTTTTTCGACTATGAAGTTTCAGATAAGCAAGTAGAGAGCATATTAAAAGCGGAAGGTATGCGGCTAAAAAAATAGGAGGAACAAAACTATGAAATTACTAATTTGTATAGATGATACGGATAGCTTAGATAAATCCATAAGCACTGGAAGAATAGCAGAAATAATTATTGACGAAATTGAGAAAGAGCATTTAGGCAAATGTGAAGCCGTTACAAGACACCAACTGCTCCGACATGAGGACATACCCTTTACCTCCCATAATAGTTCCATGTGCTTTAGGGCGTCTATAGATGGGTGTAATTATGAAAAGGTTGTAAAAAAGACCATACAGCTTCTTTATCAATATCAGGCAGCAGGTTCAGATCCTGGACTATGCGTTGTTAAGGAAGAGGAATTAGACAATCCAGAATTATTAATATCCTATGGATATAGTGCTCAGGAAAAAATACTGACGAAAGAAGAAGCCTATTCCTTAGCAACAAAGCTGAAGATCCATCTTACAGAGCATGGTGGAACAGGACTTGGCGTCATTGGGGCATTAGCAGGTGCGGGTCTTAGGCTGAGTGGAGAAGATGGAGAGTTTAAAGGAACTGTAAAATTAGGGAAAGAAGGGACACTGGTGTCGATTCGAGACTTAGAGGAGTACCCTTTTATAGACGAAGTAAGAATGCTTAATGGAGATCCCATGGATCGGGGAAAACCAGTAATATTAGGTGCGAAATATAAGACCATCTTACGAAATGGCAAAGCCATATTCTTAATAGATGATGCGCCAGAGCAAGGGGAAAATTATTATAGAAGCTGTACTAAAAAAGAGATCAGAAGCTATGGCAGGTAAAGGTAAATGAGGGGGGAGCTACTATGTATGATATAGCTATTATAGGAGCTGGCGCAGTAGGTGGGTTTGTAGCTAGGGAGCTTTCAAGATATAACTTAAAAATAGTGATCTTTGAAAAGGAAGTAGATGTGGCAGGTGGCGTAACTAAAGCAAATACAGCCATAATACATAGCGGATATAGCCCAAAACCGGGAACCATTAAAGCGAAGCTAAATAGAGAGGCCATAGAAATATTCCCGCAGGTTTGTAAAGAACTAGATATTTCATACAAAAAAACAGGGTCTTTGCTCATTGCTTTTAATGAAGAAAGTATGGAGGCAGTTCACAAAAAATATACAAGAGGTATTAAAAATGGAGTTAAATCTTTAAAAATACTTACCAAAGAAGAGATTTTAGCAATAGAGCCTAATATGAATAAAAATGTTTATGGCGCTTTGTATTCACAGGATACTGGTATTGTAAACAACTGGGATATGGCAATTGCCCCTTGTGAAAATGCAGTTGACAATGGGGTTGCATTGAGAACAAGGGAAAAGGTTTATAGAATAAATAAAAGCGAAGATACTTTTTATATTGACACAGAAAAAGATCAGTATCAATCCAAAGTTGTAATAAATTGTGCAGGGCTTTTTTCAGATGAGATCAATCAGATGGTTGGTAAAAAATCTTTTAAAATTGAACCTAAAAAAGGACAGTATTTTATATTAGATAAAAATCAAGGCAGTATGGTAAACCATGTTATTTTTCTTGCAAAGTCAGAAAATGATAAAAATACAAAGGGAATGATCATCGCACCTACGATAAATGGCAATATAATAATAGGACCATCCAGTCAAAATCCATGCAATAAGGAAGATATGAGTACAACCGTGTTTGGACTGAATAAGGTTAAAAGCTTGGCGAAAGATGTTATACCGAACCTAGACTTTTCCAAAACAATTAAAACATTTGCTGGTCTAAGACCTAAGGTTGATTTTGCCGAAGATGAGGAAAATGATTTTATTATAGAAGAAGATCAGCATGTCGGTGGATTGATTAATGTAGCTGGTATTAAGTCCCCGGGTCTAACCTGTGCACCCAGCATTGCATTGATGGTTAAAGATATTGTAGAGAATATTTTAGGGAAGCTGCAGCCTAAGGATGATTTTAATCCATATAGAAAAAAGGTAATAAGGTTCAATGAATTAGATGAAGAGGAAAGAAATAAAAGGATAAAAGAGAATCCGTTGTACGGAAAAATAGTTTGTAAATGTGAAAATATAAGTGAAGGAGAAATCATTGATGCCATAAGACGAAACCCAAGCCCAACAACGATTAAGGGTTTGAAATTCCGTACAATGGTCGGTATGGGTAGGTGTCAAGGTGGATTTTGCATGTGTAGCTTGATAGAAATTCTATCGAGAGAGTCAAATAAAAAGAGGCTCCGTTGGGATGGAGATAAGAATTCGTTAGGAGATAAATCCATGGAGAAAATGGATGGATAAGACTTGGAGTGGTTTAAATTGATCAATGTAAAGTGCGTTGTAATAGGTGGGGGAGCTGCAGGGATGGCCGCTGCACTAGGGGCGAAGCAGCAAGGACTAGACGACATACTGATATTAGAATATAGAAAAGAATTGGGTGGCGTTCTAAACCAATGTATTCATAATGGATTCGGTCTACATTATTTTAATCGAGATATGACTGGGCCGGAATACAGTGAGGCGTTTGCAAAGAAGATTTCAGAAGAAAACATTCCATATGATTTAAACTGTACCGTATTAGAGGTAAATAAGTATAAAGTAATTACGGCCACTGCGCCGAACAAGGGCGTTTTTAAAATAAAAGCGGAGGCTATAATTATTGCAACAGGGGCTAGAGAAAAAAGCTTAAATAGCTTAATTTTAGAAAGCAGTAGACCATTGGGCATGTATAGTGCAGGGACTGTACAGGAGATGATGAATAGAAAAGGGGTTTGTCCAGGAAGTAAAGCAGTTATTGTGGGCTCTGGCGATATTGGGCTGATTATGGCGAGGCGAATGGCTTTAAATGGCGTTGATGTTAAGGCTGTATTAGAAATCGCTTCAAAACCCAGTGGATTCGCCAGAAATATTCAGCAATGTTTAAAAGATTTTTCCATACCAATTTATATGAATACAACGATTATTAAGATTTTAGGAAAAGAGTCCGTAGAAAAGGTTGTTGTAGCCAATGTAGATGAAAACTTAGAACCAATACCCCATACAGAAAGAGAGGTGGACTGCGATATAATAGTGTCCTCCATCGGTCTAGTTCCAGATATTGAGATCTTAGTAGATGGGATTGGCGAAGGAATATTCCTTTGTGGTAATGCCCTAAGGATACAGGGCTTAGTAGATCATGTTACCTTAGGAGGATTAGAAGCAGGTAAGCTGGCGGCAGAATATATTATCGGTGGCAGTGTTCATACGAAGGATTCTTTAGCTGATTGCTGTAAGGATTCAGAACTGGTGGATGAAATTGACTCTATAGAGGAAGATGGCCAAGCTATTACAGCAGTTACTTGTATTCTATGTCCAAAAGGCTGTTTCGTACAGGGGACTTTCGATACAGCCCAAATAAAAGTATGAGGAAACAAATGCAATAAAGGCCATGAATTTTTTCTTGAGGAGATAAGAGAGAAAAAGAGAACCTTTACTGGCTCTGTTCGGTTAAATGATGAAATTGAAATAATGCTACCGGTAAGAAGTGATAGACCCATACCACAAAGCAATTTCATACCTTTGACACAGGCGTTAAAAAAGTATAAGATCAACCCGCCCATATCCATGGGTGATATCGTTATTTCGAATCCTTTCGGTATGGAAGTAAATATTAAAGCATCTAGAAGTGTTGGTAAATAAGGAGTGATATAGTATGCACCCTTTCAAGACACCAAACTCAAATACGGACGAAGAAAAAATATTAGAGGTAGGAGTAGCAGATGAATTTCTGTAGTTTTGTGGAATGAAATCCTTTCCTATAGAAAAAGTAGCTGTACAATTGATGGCCAATTGTACAGCTTTTATTATAAATACAACAAGGTTCTAAAGACTCATCTTGAGTCTTAATTGCGTTGATAAGTAGGATTCTTATATTTGGGAATTGTAGTAAACTAGATTGCTCTCTTAATTATATTATTATAGAATAGTATATATTAAAGACAGAAAATATCTGCGTAGGAATATGGCCAATTAAAGTATAAAAGATTGTAGCGTAATTGCATGAGGAGATGGACCTGTGAAGAAAAAGATGATATTTGTATTTTTGTTTATAGTGTTTATAGCGGGTTTAATACTATGCTATTCTAGCTATTTACAAACCAATGCTGAAGAAAAAGAACATAAGGTTTATAAAATTGGTGTATTGACAGTGAACGATGAACGATTAGCTAAGATAGAAGGAATGCATGAAGGCTTAAAACAATATGGACTATCCGACAATGATGTGGATATTATTATTAAAAATGCTTCTGGAGATGTAAATAGGCTGGATCAGCTAGGGCAAGAGCTCGTCAATATTGGAGTCGATGTAATTATAACGACAGGTACTTCTGAAACTACTGCAGCGAAAAAAGCGACGATGGATCAAGAAATTCCAGTAGCATTTATTGGTGTTGGATGCACCGTGGAACTAGACCTTGTTAAGGATAATATTTCTACAGCCTGTAATATTACAGGAGTAGATAGCCATTATGTGCAATTATCAGGAAAACGACTTGAATTTTTAAAGCGGTTGGTCCCAAATACTAAAAAGGTATTGGTTTTATACAATCCAGAAACCACGCCATTTGGACCGAGCTCTATATTTTTATACGATGCAGCTGACAAATTAGATATACAATTGGACATTGTTCCCGTAATTGACCATAAGGAAGTTCTTGCGGTTTTAAATGAAAAAGGGGATTCTGTAGATGGCGTAATGCTCATGTGTAGTTTGTTATTTGAATCCATCATAGATTCAATCGTTGATATTACTTTAGAAAAACAACTTCCTGTTATGGGTGTTACGGATAGGCAGGTAGAAAAAGGGGTTTTGGCATTTTACGGAAGTACCACCTATAATGAGGGGATACAGGCTGCTAGAATAGTAGTAAATATACTAAAAGGACAAGATCCTAGAATCATACCAATAGAGTCTCCAGAACAGTTAGAGCTATATATTAATTTAGATACAGCTAGAAAATTGAAGGTAGATATTGAAACGCCGGACATGCCATTTGTAGACCACTTTATACAAAATAGGGAAAGGTAATTTATTATGGGAAAAAAAATCAGCAGTAGTTGTCATAATAGCATAAAATCAAGACTAATGATTATGATGATGATTATTTCAATAATTCCCTTGTTATTTTTGGGTTTTTATAATATGAAAATTGTCAAAAAGGAAATCGAAGAATCTATTCATAAACAGCACGCTTTAACTGCATCCAGGGTATCCTATGCAGTTTCTGATTTGGTTAAGACTTTGCAAATCTCTCTGGAGACAATATCTCTAACCAATTCAGATGTATTTGAGGGGAATGATGCAAAGAAAAAAGAAAATCTTCTTTATGGCATATTAAAAAACTTTCCACATTTAGAGGAAATTGTAATGGTTTCCTCCCGTGGAGAAGAAGTAGTAAAGGTCTCAAAAAGATATGCTGTATCTTCCAAGGATTTGAAAAAGGTTTCGGATGAACCCCAGTTTCAAAAACTGAAGCAAGGAAAATCTTTTATTGGAAGTCCTAAAATAGATATAGATCATCAGATTGTTTTTGATTTAGGAGTACCTGCTGGCGGCATCAATCAGGATTTTAGAGGAGGATTTATCGCTAAAATTAGCTTGAGGCAAGTGATGCAAGAAATATCATCAGTGGAAATTTCAGATGGAAGCTATATTATGCTAGTAGATGAAGAGGGAGAATTAATCGGACACTCTGACTATAGTCAAGTACTAAGAAGGCAAGACGTCTCTAGTAGTAAAGGCGTAGAAAATTTACTGAAAAACAAGGCGCAAGATAGGAATCAGCTTAGAATATTGGAATTTAATCCGATTATCTATAAGTCCTATACAGGGGAGGATGTTTTAGGCGTATACGGATTAATCCCTATGGTTGGTTGGGGTGTAGTAGTGGAGCAACCTTTAGTAAGTGCCTATATTACGCTGAGAACAATGCTTTTGCGGCTAAGTTTAGTTCTGTTTCTTATTATTCTTACCATAACAGGATTGGGTCTGATTTTTATATTCCATTTTATTAGACCAGTAGAGGAACTAGCCAAAGGTGTGGCTTGTGTTAAAAAAGGAGACTTAGAGTATCGGATTCCTAAACAATCCAATGATGAATTAGGAGTAGTCATCGAAGCCTTTAATGATATGATTAAAGAAATAAAGAAAAAGCGTGACAATGAAAAAATAGCAATTCAGGCTGAAAAAAGGGCTGCCATAGGACTTTTAGCGGCAGGGGTGGCTCATGAAATTAATAACCCTATGAACAATTTAGGTTTTTATGCCGATGACTTATTAGAACGTTTAGAAATAGAAAATATAAATGAACTTGAAGCAGAAGGTGTATTTAAGGAGTATTTACTAAGCATAAGAGAACAAATACACCGATGTACGAATATAACCCAAAGTTTGGTGAACTATTCTAGAGAAGTAGAATCACAGGATAAACAAGTGTATATTCCCAATGTAGTAAATGAGGTATTAAAGCTGGTTAAATATCCTATCAATAAACAAAATATAGAAGTGGATTTAAAATGGGAGGAGCCTTTACCCTATGTCCTTGCAGATGAGTCCCAGTTACAGCAGGTTATATTAAATTTGGTTACGAACGCTTTGGATGCAATGCCGGATGGGGGTAAATTAACGATTAAGATTCGATGTGAAGGCAATTTAATTAAGATAGAGATAATTGACACTGGTGAAGGCATTTTAAAAGAAAATTTAAAGTATGTTTTTGATCCTTTCTATACCACGAAACCTGTTGGTAAAGGCACAGGTTTAGGACTTGCGATTAGCCAGGTTATCGTAGAAAGAATGAGAGGCATTCTTAGTTTGGAAAATAACAAGGACGTTGGTATAAAGGCCAGTGTTGGGTTACCTATAGCAGCTGAGGTGATAAAAAATGAGACGATGTAGAGTTTTACTAGTAGATGATGAAGAAAAATTTATTGAACTATTAAAGCAAAGACTTACTAGAAAAGGGTACTCTGTAGAGATTTCCAATTGTAGCTTAAAAGCACTGAACATGATTGAAGAGACTGAATTTGATGTAGCCCTGTTTGATATCATGATGAATGGTATGGATGGACTAGCACTATTAGAAAAGGCTAAAAAAATTCAGCCCAATTTGGAGATCATTATGCTTACTGGTTATGCAACTGTAGATACTGCCATTGAAGCGATGAAGAAGGGTGCTTATGATTATTTAACGAAGCCAATTAAGCCCATAGAACTGGAGTTAATTTTACAAAAGGCATTGGATCGAAAAAAATTACAAGATTACAGTAATAATTTAATTGAAACGATTCAAAGAACAAATAAGAAACGTGAAATAATAGGAAATAGTGATGCCATAATCAGTTTAAAGTACATGATTGATAGAGTATCCGACAGTTCATTGCCAGTTCTTATTTTAGGTGAAAGTGGTACAGGGAAAGAGCTTGTTGCCAATGCCTTACATTACCATAGCTTACGTGCGCATCATCCTTTTGTTCCCATCAATGCCAGTGCGATCCCTAGTCAATTATTGGAAAGCGAATTGTTTGGGCATGTAAAGGGCGCTTTTACGGGTGCTCAGGTTAACAAAAAAGGATTAGTTGAATTGGCAGATGAGGGAACCTTGTTTTTAGATGAGATTGGAGATATGGAAGCCTCTTTACAGGTGAAGCTATTGCGCTTTTTAGATACAGGAGAGTTTAGACCAGTAGGTGGAACCGTAACAAAAAAGACAAATGTAAGAGTTGTAGCTGCAACAAATATTAACTTGGAACAAGCGATAGAGGAAGGAAGATTTCGAGAAGATTTATACTATAGATTAAGTGTTGTAACATTAAACGTTCCTCCCCTTAGAGAGCGCGGAAGGGATGCGTTGGTATTAGCCGAATACTTCCTAAGACAAAGTAATAGTAAGAAAAAATTAAGTAAGGAAGCAGAAATGTTTTTATTAAATTATACTTTTCCTGGTAATGTAAGGGAACTTGCAAATTTAATAGAGCGAGGAATTTTACTGTCAAAGGATAATGATTTATATCCAAATGATTTTTTTGCTCGAGAAACTTATAGCAAAAATAATATGAAGAGTCTAGCTTTACAAGATATAGAGAAGGAACATATATGCCAAGTTCTTGAAAAAACCGGGTGGAATAAAACGGAAGCAGCAAAAATATTGAAAATTGGGTTAAGAACCCTCTATAGGAAAATTGAGGAGTATAAATTACAACAATAAGGCCTATTGTATTTGTCCCGTGTCATTTCGACATGGGATTTTGTCATTTTGGCACGGTGTTTTGTAATTTTAGTGTGATTGGTACTGGTTTATTGCTTGGTTGAGCAGAGGGGCTACATTGGGGAAATCCGTCTAATTTTGTCTAAAAGTTAAGGTTTGTAGTCAGATATAGAAGGTGGATTATTGCAATATAAACGATATATTTGAAAGTTGGCATGATGCTTGCATAATATTTAACAATGTGTAGTAATGATAATATATCAATGTCGAGGTGATAAAGTTGAAACGAAGGACGTTTTTAAAGCTTTCAGCACTTACTGTAGGTGCATCTGCTTTAGGTCTAGGAATAACTGGATGTAATAAAGAAACAGACGTTTCTATTGATGGCTTTCCAGAGATGCCTCAAACCTTAGGACAAGGAGTAGAGGCAACCGTTGATCCAAAAAGCGGGGAAGTTAAAGTAAACTCTGATATTTTAGTTAAAAGCAGTGTATGTATGGGATGCTATAGCTCCTGTGGCGTTAGAGCTAAGATTGACAAGCAAACAGGAAGAATTATGAAGCTTACAGGGAATCCATATCATCCTAAATGTGCAGAGCCTGCACTTCCTTATGATACAACAATAAAGGAATCCTATCAGGCTTTCAGCTTATATGGTGATCAAGGGCATACGCATAGAGCTACTGTGTGTGCTAGAGGAAATGCTGCTTTTGAGCAAGTATATGACCCAATGAGGATTACAACACCAATGAAAAGAGCTGGTGAAAGAGGAAGTGGAAAATGGAAACCAATTTCTTGGGAACAGCTTATTGAAGAGACCGTAGAAGGTGGAAAAATCTTCGCTGACCTAGGTGACAATACTGTAGTTGAAGGATTTAGAAAAGTATATAGCCAAGATGAATTAATCAATCCAGATGCACCGGAAATGGGACCAAAGAGTAATGGTTTAGTTTGGATTAGTGGTGGTTCATATGGACGTATAAATTTTGCACAAAGATTCGTCTTAAATAGCTTTGGATCTACTAATTTTTACGGTCATACTGGAACGTGAGGTGGCGCATGGAGACCTGCGTGGCAGGTATTATATGATAATGGTGCTGGTGGCGTATACAAACCAGACCTTCAAGATGCAGAATTCTGTCTGTATCAAGGTGCATATCCAGGACATAGCGGTATGAGCTTCCAAACCTTAGCAAGAAAAACAGTAAAGGGCGTTATGGAAAACAAATTAAAGTTGGCTGTAATTGATCCATTTATGCAAGGTGGTACCGATATCCCTGGTAAAACGAAATGGATACCAATTAAGCCGTCTACAGATGGTGCCCTTGTACTTGGTATGATGCGCTATATATTTGATAATGAAAAATTTGATGGCAAATTCTTAGAATGCTCAAATGAAGAAGCGGCGAAAGCAATTGGTTTTAAAAGCTATACCAACGCTACTCATTTAGTGATTGTAGATGAAAAGCATCCGAATAATAGAAGATTCCTTAAGCCAGAAGACTTAGGTCTAGAGGGAGAAGGCTTCTTTGTAATTGATAAGAAAACTGGAAAACCAGAACTTCATAGTAAGGCTTCTGCTGGAAATCTATTGTACAGTGGGGAAATTCAAGGGAAAACAGGTACCATTAAGGTGGCTACTTCTTTATACTTATTAAAACAAGGTATAGAGAGACATTCCTTAGAGGAGTATGCTGAAATTTGTGGCATACCTGCGAAGCAAATAGAAGAGCTTGCTAAGGAGTTCACAAGTCATGGTCATAAGGTAGCAGTAGATACTCTTGGTGGAACGAACTCAGTGAATTCATTACCTTTTACAGTTGCTTTATGGATACTGCCAGCTTTAATGGGCGCTTATAACATGAAAGGTGGTATGGCAGGAAACGGACCATCATTTAAAGCTTTTGCAGATGGACCTAAATACGACTTAGCAGCATTTGAAGGTCAAATTAAGCCATCTGGAGTTAAAATAAGTAGAGAGCAATTCCCTTATGAGAAAACAACAGAGTATAAAAACAAGGTTGCACAAGGTAAAAAACCGTATCCTTCTAAATTACCATGGCATACCAATGGAATGTCTTTAGATGGACAAGCAATGTTCTCTGCATTGAATAAGTATCCTTATCAGTGCAAAATACTTGTAAATTGTTTTGCAAATCCGTTATACGGAACACCATCTTTATATCAAGAAACGATGCTAGAGGAATTAAAGAAAACATCGAATATTCCTTTAATTATTAGTGTGGATATCGTAATGGGTGAAACTACCGCTTATGCGGACTACATTGTTCCAGATACATCTGTTTATGAGCAATGGGCCATGGTTCCAGTAAGAGCGAATATTAATACAAAAATGACAGCGATTCGATATCCAATGATTGAGCCAATGACGCCAAAGGTAGGTAGTAGCAATCAACCAATCAGTATGGAAACCTATTTAATTGAAGTAGCTAAGAAGATCGGTATGCCAGGTTTTGGTGACAATGCTATTAAGGATGCCGATGGTAAACTATGGCCTTTAAATACAAGAGAAGACTATTTTATTAAGGCTATTGCCAATATGGCATATGATGGTGAGGCTGTAAGTAGCATAACGGAGGAAGATGATAAGATTACAGGTTTAGACTCTATTCCTTCGGATTGGCAGGCGGCAATTAAACCAGATGAGTTATTTGTTGTAAAGAATGTGATTGCGAAAGGCGGAAGATTTGAAGCCGACACAAATTACCATGATGGTCAATTTATGAAATATGGAGACCTAGTGAAGGTTTGCTTCTATAGTGAAAATCTTGCCAATAGCAGAAATAGTATTACTGGAGCTTATAATGAAGGTTCACCAGTTTGGGCACCAGAAACCTTAGCGGATGGAACTTTAGTAGATCAAGCATATCCTTCTGAAGAATATCCATTTAGAGTATGTTCATCTAAGGCTAAGCTTAGAGGGGTTTCTATGTTAAACAACTGTCCTACACTACAGGTCCTGTCGGATACGAACTACATCGAGATTAATGCATTAGATGCGAAAGACTTTGGGCTGAAGGATGGGCAGGAAGTAATGGTAGAAACACCAAGCAACAAGGCGAAAGGTGTGCTAAAGGTTAGAGAAGGTGTAGCGAGAGGAAGCTTAGGAATTAGCTTTGGATACGGTAAGTGGGAGTATGGCAGCAAAGATACGACCATCGATGGAAAAGTAGTAAAGGGAGAAAGCATCAGGGCTGTTGGAATCGCATCAAATCCCCTTGCTCTTATCGATCATTCTGTTAAAGGAAAATACGGCTTGTCGGAAGTAACATCGGGTACACATAATAGAAATGGTATTAGAGCAAAAATTGTTCCACTATCCTAAAATGTAAGGGGAAAGTACAATGGATAATATTCAAATCAATTCATTTGAACGGTCAGCATTATATGAGATATTTGCTTCATTGTATTTGCAGATACCGACCATAGATACTGTACAAGGGATTCCATCAATACTAGAGGAAGCTAGTAAAATACTATCTTCCATTGATTTTGAACCATTGATAGAAGAAGCTCAGGAGAGAAGTAAGCGAGCGGATGGGGAGGATAATACGATCAAAGCTCTTCAAGAAGAGTATTATGATCACTTTTTTGTTCCCTCAACAAAACATTATATCCCTCCTTATGAGTCAGCTGTTGTAGAAGCTACCGTAAAAAATGGAAGAAAAAATATAAAGTGGAAATATGGTAGTCTGTGGACCAATTCTACTTACCATGTATCACAATGTTATGATTCTGTAGGATTTAATCCGTGGGATTTAAATATTGGAGAAGGATTAAAACAATCCAAAGTTCCTGATCATATAGGGTTTCAATTAGCTTTTATGGCCTATTTATGTTATAAAGAAGCAATTTGTAACGAATTAATAATAGAAAATGAAACGAATACAGATAAAGAAAAAGAAGCTGCTAAGATGTGGAAGAAATTGCAGAAGCAGTTCTTAGAGGAACATTTACAGAAGTTTGTATTATCATATTATGAAATTGCTAAGGACAAATTTAACCCATTTTATTTACAAGTAATGAACGCTGTAAATAGGTATATAGAGTGGGACTTAGCTGCGATAGTAATTTAGGAGGTGAACGAAATGAGTAGAAAATGGGGAATGGTCATAGATGTAAGAAAATGCGTTGGTTGTCATGCTTGTTCCGCTGCTTGTAGAATTGAAAACAATGTAACCAAAGAAGGTAATAGATCTTGGGTAACAGAAGACGAGGTAGGCACATACCCAGAAGTTCACACGTTAAGGGTACCTCAACTATGTAACCATTGTGACGAGACACCTTGTGTAAGTGCTTGTCCAGTAAAGGCTACAGATAAAAGTGAGGACGGTATTGTCTTTGTAGATAGAGAAAAGTGTATCGGATGTTTTGCCTGTGTAGGCGCTTGTCCATATGGTGCGCGTATACAAGAAGAAGAGACTAAAAAAGTTGACAAATGTGATTTTTGTGCCCATAGATTACAACATGGATTATTACCAGCATGTGTTACAACATGCACAACACAGGCTAGATATTTTGGAGATTTAAATGACAGTAATAGTTTAGTAAGCAAACTACTAAAGGAAAATAAATACGAAGTATTATTGCCTGAAAAAGAGCTGGGAGCGAATGTATACTACATCGGTATTCATGAGTATAGAGGCTAAAATAAGTAAATAGGTGAAAAGGGGCTACATACAAGTAGCACCCTTTTTACAATTATAGTAAGAGAATACGGATTCATTTTTTTGTAAGTGTATTAAAAATTCGGATGGTCATAGAGATGGATGATAAAAATGGACAAAAAAAAGATTTCTGCGGTAGTTTTAGCAGGTGGAAATAGTAGCAGGATGGGAAAAAATAAGGCTTTACTAGAGTTAGGGCCACATGTCGTAATTGAGATCGTTGTAGAAGTACTAAAAACTATATTTGAAGAGATTATTGTAGTTACAAATACACCTCAACTATATAGCATGCTAAAAGGTGTACGTTTTGTATCGGACGCTTTGGAATCAACAGAGAAAAAATCAATTATAGGTTTGTATACTGGGATTCTCGAAGCTAAAAATAATTATGTATTTGTTGTTGCATGCGATATGCCTTTTTTAAATGCTGATTTAGTTCATTATATGATAGACCAGATGGGGGATGAAGATACCCTTGTTCCACATATCAATGGATATTACCAACCACTCCATGCAATCTATCATAAAAATAGCTTAAGCTATATCAAAGCTTTACTGGATTCAAGTAATTATAAGATCAGTGATCTATTTGATTGCTTTGAAGATCTTAAAGTAAAAAAGATTAATGATGAAATTTTAGATAGATTAAAGATAACAGAGAACTGTTTTTTAAATATGAATACACACCAAGACTATATAGACATAAAAAACTCTTGGTTTAGTGATAAATAAGATGCGCAGCAGAATTATGACTATAAAATTGAAGACACTATACGAATAAATGAGAACCCATACAAAGCAAATCGTAATATTCTGTTCATCCGAATAGGAGGCAGTTGAGTATGTTAATAAAATATTTTATAGGAAAAGCATTACAAGAAAATCGACCGAATATAAACCAAAAACGCTGTGTGAACCGATCTAGCAAAATGCAGAGGTGTACAGAGTGTAAAGATGCTTGTCCTGTAGGAGCGATCTGCATGGACAATAAAATTGCTCATGTTGATGAGGAGTCTTGTAAAGGATGTGGAATTTGTAGGGCAATCTGTCCTTCTCAAGCCATATCCTTAAAAAAGGATGATGAAATAAAAGCCATAAGGCAGTTAGAACAAAAAGAAATTATAGTTGTGGGATGCCATGAAGAAGGCAATGGAGGAAATATAACCGTTTCTTGTCTGAACGGCCTACATCAAGAATATCTGGCTGCTTGTCTTATGGCTTTAAAAGGAAAAAAAATATATTTTAACTTATGTAAGTGTGAGGATTGCTATATTAAAGATGGAAGTAAATGCTTTGAAAATTCCTTAAAGAATGTAACTGCATTCCTTAAGCATTTTGATATTCATCCACAGATAGAATTGTTATTGAATCAAGAAAATATTCCTCAGTACATGAATCAAACAATATCAAGACGGGATTTATTTACTTTGTTTAAGAAACAATCTACAAATGTAGTGAGCGAAATCGTGGATGATGCTGTAGGAAGAGAAAGCCATTTCATTCAAAGAGACTTTATTTTAGAACATATGGATAATTTAATTAGGAAAAGTAGAGAACATATAGAAATTCCACGGTCTGAATCCTTGTTTACAAATTGGAGGGTCCATGACAATTGTAGTAGCTGTGGACTTTGTCAAACAACTTGTCCATCTAAGGCGTGGAAGGTACAAAAGCATAAAGGACATGTCACAATTAGCCACAATGCTAGGCTTTGTACATCCTGTGGCTTGTGTGAAGACCTATGCCCTCAAAAGGCACTATCAAAGGATACCTTTTCAACAGCTTTATTTGTTGGATTTACTCTTAAAAAAGAAATACCCTTAAGCTTATGTAAACAGTGTGGTAAAGAGTATGTTCCAAACAAAGAGGACCATAAACTTTGCCATATATGCCAGAAGCGAAGAATGGTTAAACAATCTATTTTACGAACATAAAAAAGGATACGAATAAATTAAATGTAGCGTATGTACTTTCGCCAATTATCATTTTGGAAAGTACGAAGGAGGATAAATATGAGAACGAATGTAACCTTAGAAGAGGCACTGGATATACTTTTAAGTGAAAATAATCAGACGGAGGCTATTCATGTACCATTATTAGATAGCTTAGGAAGTGTTTTAGCAGAGGATATAAGATCGGATATGAATATGCCCCCATTTGATAAATCTCCTCTGGATGGATATGCAGTACGAGCAGAGGATATACAAGGCGCCTCAAAGGAATCACCGATCACACTTCAAGTAATTGATTTTGTACCAGCAGGTTATGTTTCAGCTAAGAAGATCGAAAAAGGAGAGGCTATAAGAATTATGACAGGAGCTAAGATACCTGAAGGTGCTGATGTTGTAATTCGTTTTGAGGATACGGAATTTACAGACAAAGATGTGAAAATATATACGCCCCTTCCGCCAAACTCAAATATTAGTCAATTGGGAGAGGATATGAGGGTTGGAGATGTAGTGATGAAAAAAGGAATACGGATTGATGCACCAGAAGTAGGAATTCTTTCAACCTTAGGAAAAAGCTTTGTTCAAGTGTATCGTAAACCTCGAGTGGCAATTTTATCTACTGGGGATGAGCTTGTTGATATACAAGATGCACTGACGGATGGGAAAATAAGAAATAGTAATTCTTATACAATTGCTGCCCAAATCAAAAAAATAGGTGCTAAACCATTAATGCTTGGAATTTGTGATGATGGGATAGAGACCATTAAAGAAAAACTGAAATCAGCCTTAAGCTGGGCAGATATGATTATAACAACGGGTGGCGTTTCTGTGGGAGATTGCGACCTGGTAAAAGAAGCCTTTGAGCAGGTAGGTGCAGAAATACTATTTTGGCGCGTAAGAATGAAACCAGGTACACCAATCGCTGTTGCAAAATACGAAAACAAACTATTATTTGGACTCTCTGGCAATCCAGCTGCTGCTTATATTACTTTTGAGCAATTTGTAAGACCTATCGTATTAAAGAAGATGGGACGAGAAAAATATAAGTTGATGGAGGTTGAGTCTATTTTACAGGGTAGCTTTTCAAAAATAAGCAATCAAAACCGTTTTGTGCGGGCAAACACTTATTATAAAGATGGAAAGTACTATACTCAGTTTCCCAGTAAGCATAGTTCGGGAGTACTTTCCAGTCTGTCAGGAACGAATTCTTTATTTTATATACCAGCAGGAACAGGTCCATATGAAGAAGGACAAAAAATTATTGTACAATTATTAGATTATCCGGAGGTATTACAATGATACCAGTATTTTCAGTAGTAGCAAAAAACTCAAATACAGGTAAAACTACAGTTTTATGCAATATAATCAAAGAACTAAAGTCCCGAGGCTACCGTGTAGCTACCATTAAGCATGATGTTCATGGTTTTGACATCGATCAACCAGAAAAGGATACTTGGAAACACGGGCAGGCTGGGTCTGATATGGTTATGATTTCATCGCCAGAAAAGTTTGCAATGATTGAGAAGGTACAAGTAGAATATACATTAGATGAAATACTGGAAAAGATTAATAATGTTGATATTATAATTACAGAGGGGTACAAGAGGGAGAATAAACCTAAATTAGAGGTTTATAGAAAAGAAGTCGCAGATGAACTTTTGTGTAAAGATGAGGAGTTGTTTGGAATTGTCACAGATGTGGAACTTGATAAAGATACTCCTCAGTTTAGTTTTGAACAAATAAAAGAAGTAGTCGATTTGATTGAAAAAAAATTTCTAAAAAAATAACCTGAGTTTACCACTTCTTCATCTTTAACAGTGTTCCATAAAGAACACTAGCTTGTACCAAGTTCTTTTTTCTATAGGCTTCAAAAGAACTCCCTTAGCATTGTAATCCTATCTATATAGCCAATGGCTTCTATTTCTCCTTAAATTACGACTGCATTAACGCAGTCTTTTTACATTCTATGAAGATATATTCTTTAAATGGATCTAGCTTTGATTCTTTGTTAACACCTCGTTTATATTCCGGTGACTCTTTTGAATCCATATGTTTTCTAATGGTTTTCGGGTTCCTACCTGCAATTTCTATAGTATCTTTAATCTACATTCCTTTACTTCCCCTATTTTCTATCATAACCATCTCCAGTATCTGTACCGTAACCCTCTTCTTTCGAAAGAGTGGATTGCTTTCAGTGGGAAATTTCAACGTTTTTACGGATATTCTATGTCGATTTTACATTACAAGCTAAATTAGAAACAACAGCTTTATTGACACTAATGTTTTACTATGTTAAGCTTATTTCAAATAGAACCAACAATAACTAACTAAAACAAACCAAAACCAATAAAATCCATTGGAAAGCACAGATATTTAATGAAAGATCGGATCGCTGATCGTTTTGTGTAAGCATGAATATTTTCAATGGAAGGGTTTCAGTGTGCATAGGACAAACCTTAGGAATCGGCATGAAAACCCTACGCTGTAATTAAATGTTAAAAAAGTGACAGTCAAAGGTAAGACAATATGGAAGAATCATAGAAACATTGGAGGTTTTTAAAGATGGGGACACAGTCGAATGAAATACTGAATGAAACAATAGACCAAATTAGAGCTGTATTTGGTGAAGAGATGAATCATATAACTGTTGAAAGAGTAACCGTTGGCCTGTTCTTTACAGGTGTGAAGCTTAATAACGGAGAAGGTGGTATTTGCTTTACGCCTATAAAGGATATACCTCAAGGCGTTTGTTGTCCAAGCTCTGCAAAGGAAATGCCTCTTTCAGGTAAAATGGTAGGCAAAAATGTAGAGTACTTTATTGAAGGGATGTTCAAAGGAAGTGTTCTAAGAAAAGCTATAGGAATAGCAGTTTTAAATGCATTGTCAGCGACTTGCTGGAATCAAAAAAATTATAGTGGGAACTATGAGATCATCCATAATGCAGACCCGGTAGATGAAAATACATCAATACCGCAAGACAAAACCGTAACAGTTGTAGGTGCGTTGTTGCCATACATAAAGATGCTAAAGAAAAATAAAAATAAATTTTTTATATTAGAATTAGCTCCAGAAACACTAAAGGCAGATGAGTTGGATCATTTTGTGCCGAATGATAGGGCACAGGAGGCTCTAGGTCAATCAGACTTAATAATTATTACAGGAACTACAATCATTAATGATACATTAGAAGGCTTAATATCCATGGCGAAGGAAGGTGCGGAGATTATCGTTGTAGGGCCTACAGCGAGTATGCTGCCCGATGCCTTTTTCAAAAGAGGGATTAAAAAGATCGGTAGTATTGCAGTAACAAAATCCGATGAGCTATTGGATATATTGGCTGAGGCAGGCTCTGGCTACCATTTCTTTGGAAAATCTGCAAACAAAATTGTAATTGCAGAAAAAAACTCAATTTAAGATTAAAGGGTCTTTTTATTTGAATTCATCAGAAAATAAATTATGAATAGAAAGGCCTTTATCTTGATATAAACTACTTTAACGTAACCGTAACAAACAAATATTTTTTAATAGGATAGAAAGGAGGACCCAAATGGTAACAGCAGCGCAGAAGAAGATTAATAATAAATATAAGCTTTTATTATTAACGATCATACCAATAATCGCTTTTTTTCTATCTATTACATTGGGAAGATACTCTATAACAATTAAAGAAATATTTATCATATTAACATCTAAGCTTTTACAAAAGGACATAGATTATCCTAAGGTAATGGAAACCGTAATATTTCAAGTAAGAATCCCTCGAATAATAGCTGCGATGATCGTCGGAAGCTCCCTAACAGTATCGGGCGCAGTTTATCAAGGGATGTTTAAAAACCCTATGGTTTCGCCAGATATATTAGGCACATCAGCAGGAGCAGGGTTTGGAGCAGCGCTGGCAATATTGCTTTCATTTAGCTCCCTAGGAATTCAGGCAACTGCATTTATGTTTGGGCTGATAGCCGTATTACTAACGTACACCATAAGCACAAAGGTAGGAAAAGGCGGAAACATAATGTTTGTATTTATATTAGCCGGTATTTTAGTAAGTACAGTATTTCAATCCTTTATATCATTATCCAAATATGTGGCGGACCCATACGACAAATTGCCTGCAATAACATTTTGGCTGATGGGAAGCTTAGCGTCGATCAGCCAAAGGGATGTATATACGATTCTAATACCATTTTTATTAGGAATTGTTCCATTGTTTTTAGTAAGATGGCACTTAAACACATTGTCCTTTGGAGAAGAAGAGGCTAAAGCATTAGGTGTAGATACGAAGAAGCTAAGATTTTTAGTAATAATCTGTTCCACACTATTAACGGCTTCATCAATATCTGTAGCAGGGATGGTAGGTTGGGTTGGACTCATCGTACCGCATCTAGCTCGTATGGTAGTAGGTCCAGATTTCAAAGTATTATTACCTGCTTCAGCATTAATGGGTAGTACCTATTTACTTTTAGTAGACAATATAGCAAGAAGTGTGGCAGCAATAGAAATACCTTTAGGAATTTTAACGTCTTTAGTAGGAGCACCATTTTTTATATATCTATTACTTAACACAAGGAAGGGATGGAATTGAAGCTAGAAATAAACAATGTAAATTGCGGCTACCCTAAAAAGACCATACTTGAAAACATATCATTTGAAATAGGTACAGGAGATATACTTTGTATATTGGGCCCAAATGGCGTAGGGAAAACCACTCTATTTAAAACGATACTTGGGTTTTTGAAGCTACAAGGCGGAAGCATATTATTAGATGGACAAGATATAAACACATGGTCTAGAAAAGACTTTGCAAAGGCAATCGGATATGTTCCACAGGCACATACACCACCGTTTCCATATAAGGTAAGAGAGGTTGTAGTAATGGGAAGAACTGCTCATTTAGGCATTTTCGCCTCCCCTTCTTTACAGGATTATGCAATAGCAGAAAAGGTAATAGATTCATTGGGCATATCGTATTTGACGGATAGTGTTTATACAGAAATCAGCGGTGGGGAAAGGCAACTCGTATTAATAGCAAGAGCTTTGGCACAAGAGCCTAAAATATTAATAATGGATGAGCCCACCTCCAACTTAGACTATGGGAACCAAGTTAGGGTGCTAAAACATATAAAAGAGCTTTCAAAAAGAAATATAGGAATCATTATGACATCTCACTTTCCGGATCATGCTTTTATGGCATCCACAAAGGTGCTGGCAATAAATCGGGGAGGTGAATATCGTATTGGGACACCGAAAGAAGTCGTTACATCTCAACTTTTACAGAGGATATATAATATCCGTGTTCAAATAGACACCGTAGTGGACAGGGTACATAACGATCATTTAAAAGTGTGTGTACCAATACTGAAAGATTAAAGCTTACAACTTCCAAGCGTTCATTGAAAGCTTGAGCTTTAATATTACAAGGGGGAATCAAAGACATGAAAATGATAAAGAACAAATCGAAGGTATTGTTAAGCACAGTACTAATCTTGACCATGGTAATGAGTTTAATGATTGGTTGTACATCGAAGCCTACAAATTCAGAGCCAACAGTAAGTAAAGGTGCTGAGGAAATAGAACCGAAAACAAAAACGATAATAGATTCCGTAGGGAGAGAAGTGGAAATACCTACGAAAATAGAAAAAGTAGTGACAGTAGGGCCAGTAGGCGTACTTAATTGTTTTGTATTTACTATGGGAGAAGGTAATACAATAGCCAACGGATTGCCGCCGAGATTTGCTAAAAGTAAGAACTGGAAATATCATTCAATATTTAACCCAGCAATCGCTACCAATCCAGTAGTTGAAGATGGAAATGCAGTATCAATGGAAACCTTAATCGAGATAAATCCAGATATTGTATTGACCATGGATGAAAAAACAGCAGATGATATATGGAATAAAGGAATGAATGCAATTGTTTTGAATTGGAAAAATCCAGAGGATGTAAAGGAAGCGGTTAACTTATTAGGGCAAATATACAACAAGCCAGAAAGAGCGGAAGAATACAGCAAATATTTTGATCGTACTTTGGCAAAAGTCAAAGATACGGCTTCTAAAATATCCGAGGAAAAAAGAGTTCGTGTTTTAAATACATCATTGGGAAGTTTGTCTCAGCCCCATGTTATAGCAGAATGGTGGATCGAAGAAGCAGGTGGAATCAGTGTAACTGGCGGAATTGAAAGAAAGCAAAGACTAGAATTTTCTTTAGAACAGCTATTAGAGTGGAATCCTGAGGTTATGATAGTATCCAGTCAGGATGATAAGGAATTAGCTTACAGTGATGAAAGATTTAAAGATCTAGAGGCAGTAAAAAATAAAAGAATATATGTAACACCTTCATTTGGTCATGTATGGGCAAACCGTACGATGGAACAGCCACTTACGGTTCTATGGGCAGCAAAGTTATTTTACCCTGAAGAATTTAAGGATATCAACATGAATGAAGAGTTAAAATTATTCTCTGAAAAATTCTTTAGCTACAAGCTATCGGATGAGGAAAGCAAAGAAATCCTGGGAGATATGAACTAAACGAAGAAAGGAAAAGATGGCAATGAAAAGACCAAATCCTTTAATTGAAGCTTATCGTTATATAAAAAATATTTATGAAATTGAATCAATGGACCCAGGGATCTTGGAGAAAATAATTTTTTCTCCGAAATGGACGGGTGTTTTTGCAGATAGAGGTCAAACAGGTGTAGCTTTCAATTATGCAGGAGAACATCTAGTTTATGGTCCAGTGAAGGATTTAAATTCAATTGAAGGTCTTAAAAGATTTATAGGACAAAGTTTATTTAGCTTAGCAGAATATCTCCTTCCTTTGGATGAGGATATACATATGCGCTCTATTTGCCTATCTACCCTCAATGCACTTTCTAGACCACTGATCCTTAGGGGCTATCCTAAGGACCAAGCAATAACGAAGTTCAATGCTTCTAAGGATATAGATTTTATTCTGCCAGAAGATATTGTTGTAATTATCGGATATGGTAGACTCATAGATCAGGTATATGGAAGATGTAAAGAATTGCATGTTATGGATATGCGGCCTAAGCATAAGCTGACTTCAATGTGTATTGATAAAAATATAGGCTATGGAAGTAAAAATACTTTTATTCATTCATCTGAAGAAAATGAAGAGATTCTTTCCAAGGCAGATGTTGTCCTAATAACAGGAGCTACACTAGTAAATGGAACGTTTTTAGAACTAATCAAATATTCAAAAGTAGCTCGAGTTATAGGAATGTATGGACCAAGTGCGCAAATTCTTCCAGATATACTATTAAACAGTGGCATAAACTATATCGGCTCTAGTATTGTTACAAAGCCGGATGTATTAGAATCCATTTTAATGGATAATTTTAGCACTCGGCATATGTTTAAGGATTGTATGGACAACTATGTAATAAAGGGGATAAATCAATGCTAAATGAGATTATGGAAATGTCAGATGAGGACCTGTTTCTAAAAGCACAGGAAATCGGATCGTATAAAAGAAAGATAAATACAGGGCCTGCCATTATTACAGGAGCCTGCTTAACCCAGCCTCACTGTAACCATTGCAAATGGGATAGCTTCAAGTCAGGAGATCATGCATTTTCACAAAAAAACTCTTTAGAATCTGTAATAGAGCGTGGAAAACTGATGGAGAGCATAGGGGTTCATCGTATATTTACTGCAACGGGTTGGATGGGGCACACCATACCTGCTGATTATCCACTGTATATAGAGGCACTAAAAGCTCATACGAATATGGAGGTCTTTGGTTTATTTGGGGCTATTGATAAGGAAAGCTTAAAGGCACTACAGTCTGCAGGGATGGATGGATACTTATGTGGAATAGAATCACCAAACGAAGATATTTATAAAAAGTTCCGCCCTGGTGGGGATACATTAAGTGATCGATTAAAAACATTATATGATATGAAAGCGTTGGGCTTAAAGGTTTGGAGTGGTTTTTTAGTTGGGCTTGGGGAGACGAAGGAAGATGTAATGAAAGGACTAGAAATACTAAAAGATTTAGAACCAGAATCCCTGTCGATTCTACCCTTTACTCCTTATCCATTTACGAACATGATGGGAGAAAATCCTGCCAATCCATTGCACTGGGCAAGAACAGTAGCACAAGCTCATTTGTATATGCCCAATGCCAATATATTTTCGGATTCAAAGGTTGGATTTTATGGAAAGTTTAGTGAATTAACAGGAGCAAATGGGAGCTATATTTTTCCAAGAAAAGAATAAACAAGGAGCATAATAAAATACAACGGATACAATGATACCAATCAAAAGCAAAAGAACTTGAGGGGGCTAAATCAATGAAAAAATGTAATAGAATAATCAGTATGATACTAACGATCATTATGCTTTCAGCAATGATTGTTGGGTGTAGCAATAAGACTTTAGAAGCGCAACAATTAGAAGGATCGAAAACAGAAACCCCAGCGGCTTCCTCTGAAGCTGAAACAAAAATAGTAACCAATTTAAATGGAACTGAAATTGAAGTCCCTGTGAATGTAGAGAGGGTGGCTGCTTTATTTGGCCCTTCCTACGAGAAAATATATCTTTTGAATGCAGAAGATAAAATTGTTGCAGCAGGAGATTTTCATAAGGGTGGCTGGCCTTGGTCCAATCAAATTTATAAAAGACTAGATACTGTAGTAGGGATTGAAAATGCACATTCTAGTTTGAATATAGAGAATTTATTAAAATATGAACCACAGGTTGTATTTTATTTTCCGAACCCAGAAGCAGTTGCTTCAATAAATGAAGCTGGAATGGTTGCTATTCCAATGGCATCTACGGGAAAATTTGAAGATACTAAGAACGTATTAACCGTATATGCGGATGTACTGGGAGGGGAAGCTGTAGATATTGCTAAAAAATATGCAAATTATTTTGATGAAAAAGTTAAATTGGTAACGGATATTACTTCTAAAATTTCAAAAGAGGACAGGCCAGATGTTTATTTCTCCAATCAAAACATTCTATGGACAGCAGGGAAGAAGTCGGACATGGTGGAAGTCATTGAACTTGCAGGAGGTAATTGCGTACATAAGGAGATCGAAGGTGGCTCTAAAAATGAAATAACAATTGAGCAGCTGCTAGAATGGAACCCTGATTATATTTTTGTAGATCATGCTGGTTCTTCTGGGAATGCAACTGCAGAAGAAGTTATTAAGGATATGTTGGATGACAACAGATATGAACAAATAAAGGCAATAAAAAATGACAATATATATATTTCTCCAACTGGTGTATTTTTTTGGGATGCTGGTCAACAGAAGGTTCTAATGCTTATGTGGATGGCAAAGCACTTACACCCGGAACATTTTTCAGCTTTAGATATGGCACAGGAGCTAAAATATTTTTATAAGGAGTTTTACCGATACGATTTAACGGATCAAGAGACCGATAGAATTTTAAAGCACTTAAATCCCATGGTCAACTAACTTCCAGTCAAACAAAATTACGAATAGAAAGGGGACAAGGTTATGAAGGAACATAAAGTAGTTGTGCCATCAAGAGAAGAATATATAGAACTTGCAACATCTCTAGCAAAGTTTGATAGAAGAACAGAAATTGTTTCCTTAAAAGAAAGTGTAGGTCGTGTAACAGCAAAGGATATTTATGCGCTCCATACGTTACCGAACCAACCAACAAGTGCTATGGATGGGATCGCTGTTCGGTTTGAAGCGTTCACATCGAAGGAGGTAGATCCTACTGCTTGGGAATTGGGAAAAGAATATGTTTTTAGTAATACAGGTGTTGCAATCCCAACAGAATATGACACAGCAATCCCAATCGAACATGTGAAATTTGATAATAATAACAGACTCCATATAAATAAAATTCCATCCTGCAGAGGAGAAAATGTTGTTCCACGTGGAAAGAATATGAAAGAGGGTGAGCTACTAGTACCTGCTGAATATGTAATTACCCCCTTGCAGTTAGGAGTACTTGCATCGGGCGGTATTTGTGAAATTGAAGTAATAGCAAAACCTAAAGTAGCAATAATACCTACTGGAAACGAGCTTGTGCCAGCTGGTGCAGTACTACCCCTGGGAAAAAACATAGAAACAAACAGCATTGTATTAGAAGCACTCATTAAAGAGTGGGGTGGGGAGCCTATCGTTTATCCCATCATACCAGATGATCCCGTTTATATTTATGATATTTTATATCATGCCCTAAAGCAGAGCGATATGGTTATATTCAATGGTGGATCTTCAAAAGGAACACATGATTTCGGTAAAGAAATTTTAGGTAAAATAGGACAAGTATATGCCTATGAGGTAGCACATGGACCAGGTAAGCACACCAGTCTTACTGTTGCTGGCAATAAACTGATAGTAGGTCTTGTTGGGCCACCTGGCGGAACGGAGCTAACAGCACCTTGGTATGTAAAACCACTGATTAATAAATATCTATGTAAGCCAGATGTACAAGCACCGAAATTAGAAGTCAAATTATTAAATGAAATCAGCTCATCTGCTCCTTTTGATTTCTATATACAACTAATAGTTAGTCAACAAGATGGAGAATATGTTGCTACAAGGATCAAGATGTTCAATGCTACAAGAGCACAATTAGCAGTACAAGCCAACGCAATTCTGTGTGTTCCAAGGGGCGTTGTTTTTAAAAAAGGAGAGACTGTGGCTGTTGAGTTGAAAATACCTATAGAGTACATATCAGCTTAAAAATATTTCTATTTCATAAACTAAAAAATTATATGGATTTTTAAACAAAAGGGGAGGTTTTATAATGTTTAAAAAGTATTCAATGAAGACAAGTAAAATGGCATTACTATTAATTGTAGTACTACTTATGGTATCGATGGCAGGATGTACTAAAAAAGCAGACGAAGCCATAAACAACACTCCTGAGCAAGTAGAACAAGCGCAGCAAGACGAAAGCACTACACGGGTAATAAAGGATATGGCAGGTAGAGAAGTAGAGATTCCTAAAGAAATTAACAAGGTTTTTACTACAAGCGGTGTAGGAACCATAGCATTATACAGTATAAATCCGAGCAAAATGGCCGGATTAAACTCTAAACTTACTGCCTTAGAGGAAAAATATCTTACAAAAGAGTATCAACAGCTTCCTATATTGGGGAGCTATAAAGATGCAAGCAGTGGAAATGCCGAAGAAATATTAAAAGCAAAGCCAGATATTATAATTTCAATGGGAAATATAGATGAAAGATGGATAAAGGATGCTGATGAATCCCAAGAGAAGTTAGGAATCCCATTCTTAATGATAGATGGTGATCTTGAAAACCTTCATAAGACCTATGAATTTTTAGGCGATATATTGGGCGAAGAGGAAAGATGCAAGAAACTAAGTGAATATTGTAAAAACACCATAGAAGAAGTGAAGACCATCGCAAGCACAATCCCAATGGAAGAAAGAATAAAAGTATATTACGGAACAACACAAGGTCCTTTAGTAACAAACGTAACGGGATCCATCCATACGCAAGCTATAGATTTAGTTGGCGCAATCAATGCAGCAGAAGTAACTGTTGAAAAGATGTCGGGTGGAGTAGAAGTGTCTATGGAACAGGTTTTAAATTGGAATCCAGATAAAATAATAGCGGCTAAAGGTATGGAAGGGAATGAAGGTTCCTATGAAATAATAACAAAAGATTCAAAATGGAAGGATATTAAAGCAGTGCAAAACAATCAAGTATATGCAATACCAAATGCGCCATTTAATTGGTTCGATAGACCACCATCAGTAAATCGGGTAATCGGTGTTAAGTGGCTGGGCAATTTAATTTATCCAGAAAGGTTTAATTATGATATGAATAAGGAAACAAAGGATTTTTATGAAATGTTTTATCACCGTGCTCTGACAGACGATGAGGTAGCAGAAATACTAGAAAATGCTATGCCCAGATAATAAAGCACCTTAGAGGAAGTGATATGAATGAAAATAGTTACAGTTTCCGGACCTCCGTCATCGGGAAAAACTTCGATTACACTGAAAGTAATAGAAATATTAAAAAGAGAAGCCTTTAAAATTGGGGTTGTAAAATTTGATAGCTTATCCACGTACGATGATATACTCTATGAAAAAACAGGGGTGAAGGTGAAGGTTGGACTTTCTGGTAACCTTTGCCCAGACCATTTCTATATAAGCAATATAGAAGATTGTGTTCAATGGGGAATAAGTGAAGAACTAGATATGCTCATAAGCGAAAGTGCGGGCCTCTGTAACAGATGTTCCCCTCATATAAAGGATGTATTGTCCATCTGTGTTATAGATAATCTGTCAGGAGTCAATACGCCTAAAAAAATAGGACCGATGCTAAAACTAGCAGATATAGTTGTTATAACGAAAGGTGATATAGTATCCCAAGCAGAGCGGGAAGTATTTGCATTTAGGGTAAAGCAAGCAAATCCTAGAGCATCTATAATTTTTATCAATGGAATAACGGGTCAAGGGTCTTATGATTTAGCCGTTAAGCTGAAAGAAGCGAAAGCCTTTAATAGTCTTGAGAATAAAAGGCTCAGGTTTTCTATGCCTTCTGCTCTGTGTTCCTATTGCGTAGGAGAAACAAGAATAGGAGAAGAATATCAATCGGGAAACATAAAAAAGATGAAGATATAGCTTGGAGGGATCATATGACTTTAGATATAGCAAAGCATCCAATAAAGGAATTGTTTATAAAATATCCCTACTCTGAAGATTTTTTTATATCATTCGATATCAAAGACATGGATGTTAATTTATCAATGGAAGAAGTAGTGATAAATTTAAAAGATGAAATATTAGAAGACAATGGACTGAGCAGAGAACAGTTAATCGATAACTTTATATCTTTTATAGAGAAAATGGAAGCATTAAAAAATTTATCGGACAATACGATCGAGTCCATAACCATAATAGGTGGAAAAGATAAGCATGGAAGAGATGAGGATATAAAGCTTGAATTAAATGTAGGAGAGGTAATCTCTATAGTGGGACCTACAGGCTCTGGAAAGAGCAGGTTACTTGCAGATATAGAATGTCTAGCCCAAAGAGATACTCCTACAAATAGGCAAATTCTAGTGAATGGAAAGGCGCCAGATCCCAATAAACGATTTGATATAGAAAACAAATTAGTTGCTCAGTTATCTCAAAATATGAACTTTGTAATGGATCTTTCCGTAGAGGAATTTATAAAGTTACATGCTGAAAGTAGGCTGATTGCAAATATAGAAGCGGTTGTAGAAGAGATCATTATATGTGCAAATAATCTGGCCGGAGAAAAGTTTGATCGGAGCACTCCTCTTACCCAATTAAGTGGTGGACAATCTAGAGCACTGATGATCGCAGATACCGCCCTTTTAAGTCGTTCACCGATCGTACTGATAGATGAAATAGAAAATGCAGGTATCGATAGAAAAAATGCCATTGAGTTATTGGTTAAGAAGGAAAAAATCGTATTGATATCAACCCATGATCCAGTTTTGGCCCTTATGGGAGATCGAAGAATCGTGATAAAAAATGGTGGAATAGATCAAATTATTACTTCATCTAATGAAGAGAAAAAATATATCGACATATTAGATCATGTAGATAGAAAAATGCTGGATATAAGAAATCACATAAGACAGGGTGGAATAATAGAAGATCATATAATTAATTTTTAGATCAAAAGGGGGTAAGGTATTGAATATAACAGGTGCTACAACGATTGAGAAGCTATTAGAAAATGAACAAGCTTTTGAAGCACTTTTAGCCCTTGGATTTAACACAAGCTCAAAAGAAGAGCTAATAAATCTACTTGGTAAAAACACTATGCTACAAACTGTTCTTAAGGTAAAAAATATAAACTTAGATTTATTTTTAAAAGAATTGAAAGAAAAAATAAATAATGAGATGTTAGAAGAGGGTATTAATAATAAATATTATAATGAAAGTGAAACATTAAACTTTTTAGGCAATATAATTTGCCCGCTGAGAATCGTCTTTGAAGATGATCTTAAAGAAAAATTAGAAGCGTTTGAGAAAGCCACAGGCAAAACCTTTAACTGCTACATTATGCCCAAGGGTGGAGACGATGGCAGATATGATAATTTATGGAAGGAAAAAGATATAGATAAATTTCCAGATATAATTCTCTCCAAGGGCTTTGATGACTTTTATAGAAAAGAGCTAATCGATAATTTAGTAAGCAAAGGACACTTTAAAAGCATAAACAATCCTAATATAGATAAAAAGTTTATAGAAGCTGGTTGTTTAGATAAAGATTATACAATGTATGGCGCTTTTTTAGATGTTTTATTAGTGGACGAAGAAAAGTTAGAAGGTCTGCCAATTCCAAAAACCTGGGGCGATCTTTTAAGCCCAATCTACAAAGATAAAATAGTTACTTTTGAAACTCCTGACGGTATATCAACAGCAATACCACTGTACTTTTACAAAGAGTATGGAGAGGATTCTATAAGAAGCTATGCATTCAATGTTAAAGGCTTCCACAGCAGTGCTAAAATGGCAAGGTTAGTAGGTTCAAATAATCCAGAGGCAGGCGCCATATATACGATGCCGCTCATGTTTGCAATGTCCTGTGTAAAGAAGGGCGTTAAATTAGTAATACCCGAAGATGGTGCTATAGTCTTTCCTTTTTCTATGTTGGTTAAGAAGGGTAAAGAAGAAGAGCTTAGAATATTAACAGATTATATATTTGACAATTATGGACTAAATTTAACTAAGTCCCATGCATTAAGTCTAAGCCCCAATATAGAAAATCCATTTTTAAAAGATCATACTATAAAATGGCTAGGCTGGGAGTTTATAAGATCTAGAGATATCATAGAATTGGGAGAATATATCAACGAAGAATTTTTTAAGGTGTGGAATAAGAAATAGGGATAGATCTGGACTATTTTCCTATCCTTATAATAAAGAAGGCTATGTGCTAATAAATCTACCTTTTGGACAGCCATATGAGCTTTCTCCATCTCTTCTTGGAAAATATATATTATATTTCCCAAAACCCTGCTTTCAGGTAATACAGTAGATGCGATATACTATATTATATAATTTAAGAGGTGCTTTTGATTGTATAGATGCTGTACCTAAGAAAAATTATATAGGACAAGTGAATCTTATAGTATAATGAATACTAAGATCTGAATGCTGAACAGTGATTTGTACAATGGGGGGATGATGATATGTTTTTTATTATGGGAATATCACCTAGAAGAGAAGAGTTGGATTTTAACCAAACCGTGGTTTGTTCTCGTTGCGGGAAGTATGGTAGATATAATGGGATTCGAGAATATACTGCGCTGAGTTTATTTTTTATTCCAGTTCTAAAATGGGGGAAAAAGTACTATGTAAGATCCAGCTGCTGTGGTAGTGTCTATAGTATAGAGAAAGATCTAGGAGATCGCATCGTTAAAGGAGAAAATATCACCTTGAGGGATGTAGATTTAAGTTTAATCCATGGCGGAGAAAAATACCATGGAAAGAGATGCGCTCATTGTAATTTTCAAACCCATGAGGATTTCACGTACTGTCCGAAGTGTGGAACCCCATTTGAATAGAAAATAAACTAAAATAGTTCAATTATATGAAGTAGAGATAAAATCCATGTAGAAAAGAAGGGCTAGCCTTTCTTTTCTACATGGATTTTATTGATTTAGACTTGTAGATCGATGATTTTATGTAATAGATTAAAAAATATTTGATGATAAGGGAACCTTTTGTGCCTCTAAACCATCTTACAGATGTCTAGACGATTTACAAGTGAATAGAGGGGATTGGCATATCAACTTAATATGTTTCGGCTGGCTAAAACCATTGTAAGAGATGATACCGGTGCAGAGGATGCTGTATGCGAAGTGATTACGATGTTCAGCTAAATGAAAAGGTAGCCATAACAATTCCGTTGCAGTAAAGCATACAAATAAAGTATTTTTTAAGAAATGCACCTTCGAAATGAGTGCAACCTAATAGCGAAGGTGTATTTGTCGTTTATTTGTTCAGTAATTATTAAGGGTGCATGTTATAAAGAAGGAAGTAAAAAAACTTTGAAAGCAAGATTTTATGTTGTAAAAATAAGAAAAATTGTGTATTTTTTATCAATTGTATATTATAATTATATATAGATAAGGCATCATGAATAGAAAAATTTAATACAACAAAATAAAAGCGGTGCAGAGAGTTGTGTACCATGAGTTTCACATCGATATAATGGAAAAATAGGAGGCTCTTTATGAAAAATAAAATAATTTTGGCCACAGTAATCTGTTGTATGTTCGTATCTGGATATTTATTTTCAGGGTTGAGAATGAACAATAATAAAAATATCAATGCATATGCATCTGAACAAATAGGGTCCGACACTAGAACCATCTATAGAGAAGAACTTATTTCTGAGATGAAGAAAGAAACCAATTCCTTAAGCTTAGAAAATCAATATCTAAGAGCAGAACTGAGCCAGCTTAAAAAGCAGCTAAAGAGCGAAAATAAAGCGGTAGAACCTAAGTTTCATGGATATACAATCTATTACACTTTAGATAAAAGATATAGTTCTGTATTTAGAGAAAATAAATGGGAGAACGGAAACTTCACTGTTGATGGGCATACTTATATGAGAGGTATCGGTTTTGACAGAAAAGAAAACGGCGATAGGAACCATTATGTTGCAAAGCTATATAACTACAACGGTGAATATTCAAGGCTTACTGGTTTAATAGGGATCGACGATTTAGCAAAAGATTTAGACGATGCACAGATTACTTTTGCGGTATACAATAATGACGTCATTACAAAATGCTATAATGAGTTTTACGGGGATACTTTATATAAAACCCAGTTTAAAAAATCAGATGGATTACAGAAAATAGATGTTAACTTAAAGGGTGCTAACAGCATTATCATTGAGTTTTCCGTTAATCAGAAAAGCAATTTAAATAATTTTCTTTTATTAGAGCCACAATTGAAATAAAATTAAAACATGGATTGAAGAAATTTGATTTCTGAGATCCATGTTTTTTTACTTAGAAATATTAAATTATAAGCATTTAAAAGTGTGGTTTAGGAATTCAACTGCAGTTTTTACTGTAGTTTTAGATGCATCATCCAGCAATGGGTTCAGCTCTACGAAGTCCATTGAAGTTACGAATTTTTCTTTTAAAAGCGTTTCAATGGTAAACTTACCTTCTTCTAAAGTAAAACCATCGGCTACGGGAGTTCCAGTACCAGGAACGATCGATTTGTCGAATACATCGATATCATAGCTGATATGAACGCCATCTACGCCAGAACCTTTGATATTTTCAATCACTTCATTTAAAACATTTTCCAATCCCTTTTCTCTCACAGTTTTCATGCTGTAGTAAGAAAGGTTCAGATCATCTACTAAAGCCAATTCACCAGCGTCAGGGTCCCGAACACCGATGATGTAAACATTTTTAGGATGAACCTTTTGGCCTTTAAAATAGATATCCGTAAACTTTGGATGACCGACGCCCATGGATGCTGCTAAAGGCATACCGTGAGGGTTGCCAGATGGAGAAGTTAAATGGGTGTTAATATCACTGTGAGCATCAATCCATATGACCGCAACTTCATTGAAGTGCTTGCTGATTCCAGCGATACTACCCATTCCTAAAGAGTGATCACCTCCGATGACGAAAGGGAAGCTTTCGCCTTCAAGAGAGCAGTACACTTGGTGTGCTAAGTTTGTATTTACCTCGGTTATTAAATCTAAATATTTAATGTTTTCATGACCTTTAAATTGATCCTCTTCAGAAGCAGGAGGAATGACTAAGTCCCCCAAATCATAAAGTGTATGACCATTATTTTTAATCAAATCTATCATATTATTTTCTCTAAGAACACTAGGACCATATTGTGCGCCATCTTTACCACAACCGTACGTAAGAGGTACACCGATTAAATTGATTTTCATGTATGATTCCTCCTTAAAATAAATTTGTTCGCTTTGGCTCACAAATTTTATGTCGCACTCAACTCTAGGTAGGGCTTAGAGTTTCAAGTGCTGAAATTAAACTCAAAATCAGTATACCACCAAAGGTCAAAAAAAGTAATAGAATTCTCTAAAATGTATGAAAATTCAACATTTAGCATATAAATTCAACACAGATTTTACAGGAAAAATAACACATCAATAGGGTTCCCAAATCCTTAAATTTATAGTCCGATGATTCCCAGGAAACAGAGTAAAAAATAAAGACTGGAAATATTCCAGTCTTTCAATGGGATCAATTTATTCGTTTATTTGTACTTCATACTCTTTCTTTAATTCATCCACTTTATTTAAATAAAGCTCTTGTTGCTTCATCATGGATAATTGTTGGTTTAATTGCATTTTAACCTCTGCAAAAGGCTTTACAGACTCCTCTACCTTATTAACAGCCTTGATGATATGGTAACCAAATTGAGTTTTAACAGGAGCACTCACTGCTCCAACCTCCATATCAAAAGCAGCGTTTTCAAATTCAGGAACCATTCTGCCTCTTGTAAAATGTCCTAAATCGCCACCTTGTGCATTGGAAGGGCAAGTAGAATGTTTTTTTGCAGCTTCTTCAAAGCTAAGTCCCTCATTGATTTCTTTAAGAACTTCGTTTGCTTTTTCTTCGCTCTCTACAAGGATGTGGCTCGCTTGCATAGATTCAGGCTCTTTAAATGAATCAGTATGCTCGTTGTAGTAGTTTAACATATCTTCTTCAGATACAGTAGCATTTTTTAATACATTATGCATTGCATATTGCTTTAAAATGTTATCATGCATTCTTTGCGCTTCTTGAATGAAAACTTCATCTTTATCTAATCCATTTTTTAAAGCCTCTAGAAGGAATAACTCTTGATTTACTAGTTCTTGTACCAATTGTTTTTTACCTGCTTCAGAGTTAAACTGCATCGCTTGCTGAGGGTTTAAGCTGCCAAGCAATAAATCGAAATCTTGTTGTGTTATTTCTCTTCCGCCAACAGTTGCCAATACTTTATTATTATCCATGTAGTAACGCTCCTTTATTAGTTTATTCCTACTCATAATAACAAAAAAAGTAAACGATGTCCAATTGAACTAAAATAAAACTTTAACAGATTCATACTATATCTATGTACAAAAATCCATGTATAGAAAAAATTTACTCCTCTATACATGGATTGTATTCATTTAGAGTTTGCAAGTATTTAATTATCGACCCAGAAGAACTTATTTCAGTCTATCATCTGCTAGTTCTATGAATCGTTCGATGTCCTTCTGAACTAAACCTAAGGAGCTTCTCCAGAAGTCTATAGAAGTAACATCGATGTTCATTACTTTCGCCACATCTACAATATTATTTTTTCCTGTTGCTTCCAGTAGGGCATCGTATTCTTTAACGAAGGATTCGCCACGCTTTAGATACTCGGAGTATAGTCCTTTAGAAAACAGCAATCCAAAGGCATATGGGAAGTTATAAAAATGCCTGTCTGCTGAGTAATAATGGGATTTATTGATCCACATGGAATCGTGTAGAACATTGTGATCCAACCCGTCTCCATAGGCTTGTTTCTGCGCATCAATCATAATCTCTTTGATTTCATTCACAGAAAGAGATGCATTTTTTCTTCGCTTAAATACTTCAGATTCAAATAGGAATCGACTATATATATCCACAATGACTTGACCTGCGTCTGAAATAGAAGTTTCTAAGATACCAAAGGCTTCTTCAGGGGTTGCATTTTTCAGAGCACTGTTGATAATAATCGTTTCTGCAAATATGGAAGCAGTTTCTGCTAGTGGCATAGGGTAGCTACTATTTAAGATACTTGCATCCTTTAGGCAATGTCCGTGGTATCCATGACCAAGCTCATGCGCCAATGTGGTCATATTGCTAAAGCTACCATCGAAGTTGGCTAAAATTCTACTTTCCTTAATGGGATGTAGGTTAAAGCAGAAAGCCCCACCCCGCTTACCATCCCTAGGCTCTGCGTCGATCCAATTGTTATCAAAGGCTTTTTGAGCGAAGTTTCCAAGTGCTTGGCTAAAAGTATTGAAATTCTCTATGATATATTTTTGTGCCTCCTCATATGTAAACACCATATTCACATTGCCTACCGGCGCAAATAGATCATAGAAAGGAAGCCCATTGCTGTGACCGAGTAATTCTCCTTTTTTACGGTAATACTTATGGAAGAAAGGCAGACTTTCTTTCATAGCAGCTAACATAGAATCTAAGGTTTCCGTATTCATTCTTGAACCAATCACTGTTTGCTCCAGAGGTGATGCAAAACCACGCTTTTCAGAAAGAGTAAGGGCTTCGCCTTTAATACCGTTCAATGCGGCACCAGAGCTTTCTTCAATTTTAGCATAGGATTTTAGTTCTGCTTCATAAGCTATTTTTCTTAGATCTGCATTACTGCTATAAGCCATGTTTCTTACCATAGGTAGAGGTAACTGCTTTTCTACACCATCAATTGTAATGTCCACAAGAAGTGTAGAAGCTAAAAGCGCTTGAAGCTTTGCCCAAGCTCGGGCGCCACTTTGGCTCATTTTAGAGATCAGTAGCTCTTCTTCTTCACTGAGAAGATATTGATTGTTTAATAGAATTTCCTTTAAGAAGAATTGATGCTCCTTTAGAATGGTAGAGCTTTCGATGATTTTTTCCAAATCATTGACAGTTCCAAGCCATTTTTCAAAGATAACCGTTGCTTCTGTCAAATCAGATGCCTTGCTTTGAAGCTGATCTTGTATCTTGAGCGCCGTTGCATTTTTTGCATCTGTGCTGGCTGTAAGATAGGAATAACTCATCAATCTGCTGTAGGTCTCTGTGAATTCCTGCTGTTTTTCAATATATTGTTCTATTTTTTCTTTAGGGTTCTTAGTATTTTGAAACTCCTGCTTTACCCATTGGATGAACTCTGGAATAAAACGACTCAATTTGTCCATATCCTGTAAAAATTCTAAAGAATCAAAGCTTGTGTAAAGCTCATTTAAACTCCAACGCATAATACTCCTCCTTTAAATTTAAAAAAATATTTTGAAAATTTCCCCTACTACAATAATACCTTTAAGTTAAATGAATTACAATATATTTAGACACACGAATTTTTATTACACCCATATTTTAAGCATTTTAAGTTTTTCTTAAGATTTCCACTATTCTTTATTAAGGACTTTTAGTTATAATAGAGGTAGTATATAGATTAGAAGGAAGGTCTGACAATGGGACACGAGAAAATACTTGTTGTAGATGACGAGAAGGAAATAAGAGATTTAATAGAAATATACTTAAAAAATGAAGGTTTTCAAATAATTAAAGCATCCAATGGCAGAGAAGCGCTAGAGATTTTGGAGGAAGAAGAGGTTCATCTAATCATATTGGATATTATGATGCCAGAAATGGATGGTATTAAGGCTTGCATGAAGATTCGAGAAGAAAAGAATATGCCCATCATCATGCTTTCAGCAAAAGCTGAGGATATGGACAAAATATTTGGCCTGACCACAGGAGCAGATGATTATGTGACAAAGCCATTCAATCCATTGGAGCTGATTGCGAGAGTGAAATCTCAGATCAGAAGATATACAAAGCTGAACAACAATGCTGCTGCGGCTACGGGAGAAGAAATAGAAATCGACGATTTAGTGATCAATGTCTCCACCCATCAGGTGAAGATAAACGGAGAAGAAATTAAACTGACCCCTAGGGAATTTGACATTTTAGAGCTTCTTGCAAGAAATCGGGGAATGGTATTCAGCATGGAAAGGATCTATCAGAAGGTATGGAAGGAAGACTTTTTTGACTCTCCCAATACTGTAATGGTGCATGTTAGAAAGATTCGAGAGAAGATAGAAAAAGATCCTAGAAATCCTCAGTACATTAAGACCGTTTGGGGGGTAGGCTATAAAATTGAAAATTAAACGGAAAAAGGCGGACTTTAAATTTTTTAAGAAAATAACATCTCCCTTTCATCAGGGATTCATCATTGTGCGCCGCGTTGTATTTTTTATAAGACAGAGGGTAGAAAAAAGTATTCGGATTCAATTAATGGCCAATTTTGTGATCTGCTTGATCAGTTCTATGCTGGTTGCCTCTATAAGCGCCACTTATTTGGCACGATTAAACAGGAATGCCATTATCGATTATTCAGAGGGCATAGAAAGAATTGACTATTCTGCTAGAAGAATCGTAGAAAATTTAAATGATTATAGAAACGAATTCTATGATTTAAGGATTGAAGAGGAAAGGTTGGAAGCGGAATATCCTGAGGATGCAGAAGAATCATCACAGAGTGCGGACATGAACCTTGGTAGCAATTCACTGGCCATAGAATCTGAAAACAGCGGCACCGATACTTCTCAAGATGGAACTGTAGATAGTAGCGTACAGGACTCTAAAGTAAATTTGATGGGAAAAATAGAAAGTGAATTTAAAGTAAAGTTTAAAGAATATATCGGTGAAGTGCTCAATGAGTTTTCTTATGGTATGAGGGCATTGATCGTGGATTTAGATGGGGATGTTCTCTATCGCTCGGAAAATGCCACAGAAAGCAAAGTGGATATTCATAGTATTATTCGAAATGCCATGAATACAAGAATTGATTTTCAACGACTGGGTGGAGCATCGGAATTTACCAGCTTCTATCCGATCAATTTAAATGATACCCGTGCTTACATCGTGGTAAGTGGCGTTCCAGAGGCTCGAATAGAATATAATGAAGGACAGATTGGATTCATTCCCATCGTTTTGGGATTTGCCAATTTCGTACTGCTTTTTTACTTCTCAACACAGAAAAAAATGAGGTATATTGAAGAACTTGCAGATGGACTTTTAGAGATTTCAAAAGGCAATCTGGATCATAGGATTGCTGGAAAGAGCGAGGATGAATTAGGTTCATTGGCAAATAACATCAACTTCATGGCGGAGGCGCTTCAAACTAAAATAGAGGAGGAAAGGGCGGCGGAAATGCTGAAGAATGAGCTGATTACCAATGTTTCTCACGATCTTAGAACCCCTCTAACCTCTATTATGGGGTATTTAAATCTATTGAAGGACAAGCGATATGAAACGGAGGAAGAAGCTTATCAATATCTCAATATTGCTTATGGCAAGTCTGAGAAATTAAAGGATCTAATACAGGACTTGTTTGAATATGCAAAACTGACCAATGAAGGTGTAAAGCTGAATTTAAGCGAAGTGCATTTAAATAGCCTCATTGATCAATTAACAGAAGAGCTGGTACCGATTTTAGATGAGAAACAGTTAAGCTTTAAGAAAGATATATCGAAGGAAGACACCATCGTCCTAGCGGATGCAGATAAGATGGTTCGAGTTTTTGAAAATTTGTTAACCAATGCCATTCGACATAGTAGCGTTGGTACCGAAATTTTAGTTCAGACCTCAGTAGACGAGGACAATGTTATAATTTGTGTTGAAAACACAGGGGAACCCATTAGTAGTGAATATCTAGAGCGTATATTTGATAGATTCTTTAAAGTAGAAAAGTCAAGAACTTCTAATTCTGCAGGGTCGGGATTGGGACTTGCAATTTCTAAAAATATTATCAACCTTCATAAAGGCTCTATTTGGGCAGAAAGTGAAGGAAATATCGTGAGGTTCTATGTGAGATTGAGTAAATTTAAATCAATGCTCAATTAAAGATAAAGATTTCATCAAAAAACAAATTTTCTTTAAAATGAAAAAAAAATATTTGACATTGCATTGGGAAGGATATATAATGTAAAAAACTAAATGAAGTAGCGTATAAATACGATGAAGAAAAGAGTATGTATAAGGAAGTAGTCCCAGCGAGTTGGTGATAGTGCAAGACCAATACGAAGCCTGTACAGAAGAACATTTCTGAGTTCCTAACCGAAATCCATAGGAGAGTAGACTTAGGCGGAGCCAAACCGTTATCCATTGGACAGTATCGAGGCATATTGGGATATCCTTTTTAGAGGTTATTTTATTTCTCCGTACTGATTTGAGATAGCGATTGAGCTAATTAAGGTGGTACCGCGAAAGTCAAGTCTTTCGTCCTTATTTTTATAAGGATGAAGGGCTTTTTTTTATGCCCTAACCCCATTTATGGGACTGGAAGGAGTAATCAATTGATGGTAGGTCAAACGCAACGAACATTAATTTTATTGACCCAAGAGAGAATAAAATTGTGCAATGAGACTGGGAAATATATTCAGTAAAAGCAGGATTCTATCTTCGAAGAGAATCAATCAAAGGTAAATTACAAAATATAAAATAAAATCAGGAGGTAACAAAATGAAAGAGAGATTAATTGTTCCAGAAGGATATGAACCTTCTCTAAGCATTAAAGAAACAGAGGTAGCCATTAAACAATTAAAGGACTTTTTTGAAAGAGAGTTAGCCAAAACATTAAATCTAACCAGAGTTTCTGCACCGCTATTCGTCTGCCCTGAAACGGGAATGAATGATAACTTAAATGGTGTAGAAAGACCAGTATCCTTTGATATTAAAGATATCAAAGGTCAATATGTGGAAATCGTACACTCCTTAGCGAAATGGAAGCGTATGGCTTTAGGACGTTATGGCTTTGAAGTTGGCGAGGGTCTATATACCGATATGGATGCCATCAGAAGGGATGAAGATTTAGACAACATCCATTCCATCTATGTGGATCAATGGGACTGGGAAAAAATAATTACGAAGGAAGAAAGAACGGAAGCAAAGTTAAAGGAAATTGTTGAGCGCATCTATGAAGTTTTTAAGCGCACTGGTGATTACGTTGAAAAGCTCTATCCAGAATTGAAAAATATATTGCCAGAGAAAATAACCTTTATTACTTCACAAGAATTAGAGGATCGATATCCCGGTCTTTCCTCTAAAGATAGAGAACATGCCATCGCTAAGGAATACGGTGCAGTATTTATTATGAAGATTGGCGGAAAACTGCTGTCTGGAGAAAGACACGATGGCAGAGCACCGGATTACGATGATTGGGAGCTCAATGGGGATATCTTATTCTGGAATCCTTTATTAAACATCGGACTGGAGCTTTCATCTATGGGAATTCGGGTGGACGAGGATACCCTTGAAAAACAATTAAGCATCGCTGGATGTGAAGATCGAAAGAAACTAGATTTTCATCGATTGGTTTTAGAAAAGAAGCTGCCTTATACAGTTGGCGGCGGCATTGGTCAATCCAGAATCTGTATGTTCTTTTTACAGAAGGCCCATATCGGAGAGGTACAAGCAAGTATTTGGTCTAAGGAAATGATCGATTTTTGTGAAAAACATCATATGCCATTGCTGTAAATTAAGCCCTAGGGATATAGTTTCCTTAAAATCGTAATTATGTTATGATATTTCTATAGTTAGGCATACGAAAGAAGACGAAGCTTTAACTTTAAAAATATTTTTACATGAAGGGGGATTGTGCCTATGATCAAACGTTTTGCACAATACTATAAGGGTCATCTACCATTATTCTATCTGGATTTTACGTGTGCATTCTTAATGGCTGGATTAGAATTAGTTTTTCCCAGTGTGGTCAGATTGATGATCGATGATATTTTACCGTCCAAGAACTTGAATTCAATTATAATGACAGGGGTAGGGCTGTTGGTATTATACATTGCCAGCGCTGCTCTTCAATATATCGTTGATTATTGGGGACATGTTTTAGGAACAAGGATAGAATATGATATGAGAAAGGATTTATTCAATCATACGCAGAAATTATCCTTTAATTATTTCGATAATACAAAAACAGGACATATTATGTCTCGTATTGTAAATGATTTAAATGAGATTTCAGAACTAGCCCACCATGGACCAGAAGATCTTTTCATCGCTTCCGTAACACTCATTGGTTCCTTTATTATTCTGCTGAATATTCATGTGCCTTTGGCGCTGATCACATTTGCTATCGTGCCAATTATGCTTGGATACGCTATTATGAAGAATAAAAAGATGCAAGCAACCTTTAGACAGATGAGGATGAAGATTGCCGATGTCAATGCACAGGTTGAGGACAGTATTTCTGGTATTCGAGTGGTGAAGTCCTTTACCAACGAATGGTATGAAGAAGAGAAATTTGAAAGTGGAAATTTTAGTTTTAGAGAATCCAAAGAAGATTCGTACAAGGTAATGGCTAGTTTCTTTGTGGGCGTATCTTTCTTCTCTAATTTAATCAATCTAGTGGTAATGGTTTTTGGTGGCATATTTGTATACTACAATCAACTAACACCTGGAGAACTGGTAGGGTTCTTGCTGTACGTATCCATGTTTATGCAACCAATCCGTAAGCTCACCACATTAATAGAGAACTATCAAAAAGGAATGTCTGGGTTTGCTAGATTTGTAGATACCTTGAATATCGATCCAGATATCAAGGATGATCCAAAGGCAATCTGCATAGAAAAGGTGAAGGGCGAAGTAGAATTCGATAATGTAACCTTTAGCTATAACAATAGGGAAAATGTATTGAATAACATCAGCCTTTCCATTAAGCCAGGGGAAACCGTTGCATTTGTAGGACCGTCTGGGGGCGGAAAAACAACATTATGCAGTCTTATTCCTAGGTTCTATGAAGTAGATAAGGGCAGTGTTAAAATCGATGGTATAGATATTCGAATGATTACCCAAAGATCTTTAAGAGAAAATATTGGCATTGTTCAGCAGGATGTGTTCTTATTCTCGGGAACAGTAAGAGACAATATCGAGTATGGGCATATTGGTGCCACAGAGGAAGAAATTATAGAGGCTGCTAAGAAGGCCAATGCCCATGAATTTATCATGTCTTTAGAAGATGGATACAATACGTATATTGGAGAGCGTGGTGTAAAGCTATCCGGCGGACAGAAGCAAAGGCTGTCCATCGCTCGAATCTTTTTAAAGAATCCACCAGTTCTTATATTAGATGAGGCAACATCAGCACTGGACAACGAAACAGAAAAAGTGATTCAAGACTCCTTATTCGATTTATCTAAAAACAGAACCACATTGATTATTGCACATCGTTTGGCTACGATTAAGAATGCAGATCGAATCGTTGTTTTAACAGATGAAGGAATTGAAGAAGAAGGAACCCATAAGGAGCTTCTAGAGAAAGACGGTATTTATACAAGGCTGTATACCGCTCAATTTGATGGATTCATGTAAAAAACAACAGTATATTTTTAGATTTAAGAAGCATCTCTTTCATTGAAATTTCATAGAGGAGATGCTTCTATTAATTTTTTATAAAGTTTCATCGTCTTGATCTTATAACCTGTAGCTTTGATATTCATGGATACTCTTCCATTTTTAAGGAGGATGTCTCACAATCTAAGCAAAAATATTCTTTCTACCCACAGCATTTTGATACAGATTACTTTTTTCTTTATAGCTATTATAATTTGTGATGGCATATAAATCATCATAGAGTACAACCAAATCTTTGCTATAGCCTCTTTGAATAAAAAATTTTTCGGATTTTAAGAGAAATTGGTGTGCTACTTCGAAATCCCTATTCAAATAATGAATATGACCCATCATAAAGTAACAATTATTTCGATCCATTTTTGTGAGAAATTTAAGATTTAGCTTATGAATGGATTCTAATGCTGCAATATATTCTTCTGAATAAAATAGTAATATTACTTTCTGTACTAAAAAGCGAACATAAAGGGTACTATCATTAGCATACTGATTTAAGCAATCAGAAACAACCTTAAAGGCATCCTCAAATAGCAAAGAATATCTTAAGTCGTTGATATAATTGATATAGCATCTTCCCAGTTCATACTGATCTTCTTCATAAGAAAGGAGCAGAATGCTTTTCTTAATATGGTGTAAGGCCATTTCATAATTTCCTATGCTGGAATAAGCTTTATTGATCAACAGATGGAGCTGCGGCACAATAGATCTGTAGGATAAACTTGTATTTAATCTTAAAAAATTTTCTATTAGTAGAATTGTTTTCTCGTACTGGAGGATCTGGTTATAGATATAAGATAAATTGTTAATAACTACGAAGTATATAAAAGAATTGGAACTATTGTATTTGATTAGGTACTTTATGGCCATATACAAATAATGACGACCCTTCTCGTAATTGTTATTGACGATCATGATTTTACATAAAGTATTCAAGGCATTTCCAAAATTTATGATGTACTGACTTTGAATAGCATCTGAATTCCGAATATACAAATTAACATATTTTCTTAAATGGCGTAAGGACTCTTTATTGATCCTATCATGATAACAGGACATTCCTAAATAATAATATTTATTAAAATCATTTAATTTTTTAAACTCATCGTGATTATCGTTGAAAAAATCTATAATTTTATGGAAGCTTTCTTTGACAAAAAGATTCTGAAGCTCATGAGTGACAGATTGGACATCCGATGGAATATTCTCTGTATAATCCACGTCATAAAAAAAATAGTGAATGGGGGTATCTAGCTTATTGGCAATATAGATAATTTGATGTAAGGAAGGCTCCATTCTGTTATTTTCAATTCGACTTAAAATACTTCGATTCATAAAGTCGCCACACAATTCCTGCTGAGACATTTGTTTTTTCTTTCTTAAGGCTCTGATTTTATAACCAACATAATATTCCAAATGGGTTCACCTCCATTGTGCAAAATAGTAACATTTTTTTTGATTTTAGGATAAGATATGTAATTTGTAGAAAAATACCTAGAAATTAGAAGATTTATAAAGAATCATTCGAAGATTTGGGCTATATTCATAATTATAGTCCTTTGGCATCGACAAGTAAACGTGATAGATTAAGAATTAAATAGAGGAAAGGTGATGGTAAAATGAAAAAAGTATTAGTAGCAATGGCTTTAATCGCAAGTGTTTTACTAAATCTACCGGCATTATCTACTGGGGTACAAGTAAGTGAGCATGAGGATGGAAAAATATTTAGCTTACCACCTTATCATTATCAAGTATAAATAAAGCGTATTTGTATGTAAAAAAACCATGTAAGAAGGAAGAAATGAACTTCTTTTTACATGGTTTTTCTAAAGGAAGAAAAAAGAAACCTATCTTGTAGCTCCATTTTACAAATTATATCTGCATTGATGAAAGAAAATGATAAAATATGATCAATTTATTTAGGGGCACGTAGGGTTGAAATACTATGTAGGAAATTAATTATAGGCAAAAAAATGTGGCAATATAAAAGGATTGAGCCGTATTAAACATCAAAATTAAAAGTTTTTAGGACTTAAGACCCATTGTTAATTAAGAAAATTTTTATCAGAAAAATAAAGGGATATATCATCCTGTGTCGAATAACAAATTTACAAGTAATTTATGGAAGGAGTAAGGGGAAATTGTCAATCGAGAAAAAATTAATAGATAATCTAGGAAAAGAACTAGATTTGTCTGAAGACAAGATTGAGGTCATCACCTTTGGATATCGATTGTTCATATACAGTATTTGGGGCTATTTACTCATAATTCTAGTATCCTATATTCTAGGAACCTTACCGATTACCTTAACAGCAGCCATAACAGCTTCACTATTTAGAATTTTTTCTGGCGGTGTACATGCAAGCAGTCAGAAAAAATGTGTGGTTTTTGGGGCTGTAATTTTTAACCTATTAGGATTAATAGTTAATCTTTTTTCTAACAATATATCTTGGGAATTAGCCAATTGGTTGGTTTGGATTACGGTAGGAATTGCATTGGTAAGCTTTATATTATATGCTCCAGCAGATACCCCTGGAAAGCCAATTACAACGAAGGTGCAAATAAAGAAGCTAAAGAGCATTTCCATGGCTTTATTATTTATTTGGTTTATTTTTGTTCATTATGTTTTGAAAGGGGAAACAAACATAAACAAGCTGTACCTTTTAGCCAGTACAGCTGGGTTGGCATGGCAAAGTGTGAGTTTATGGCCAATTACTTATAAATTGCCCATACACAAATGAAAATCGAGGGGGAATAGAAATGAAGAGAAAATTAATGGGATTAATCGTAACGCTTTTAAGCTTTTTTGCTTTAGCGAATGTGGCTTCTGCTAGTACATTGCTTCATTATCAGCCAGAGGCTCCAAAATCTTTAAGAAAATAGTGATAGAATAATTAGGGAATAAGTATATTTTCTAAGAGGAGGAAGTTCAGTGCAGTATTTATCATACTTTACACATGCTTTTTTAATGTTTGTTACCCCTTTAAGCTTTATTGGATATAAAACAACTAATCAGCAAAAAATTACGTTTACTTTACTATACGGACTAGGTGTGGTGTTCTTTAGAAGAATATATGACTTTTTTCCTGTACCTTTTGGTACACACTCAATTATGCTAGTGGCTTTAAGTGTAATATTGCTTAAAAATATAGTAGAAAACTACACTTGGAAAAAATCAATATATACGGCATTATTGCTTTTTATTGTTTTGCTGATTAACGATTCTATCATAGTACTGCCTATTTTGAATCTATTAGATTTAAGTATAGAATCGGTATCGAATAGTATAGTTTCTTGGATAATATTTATAATTATATCTAATTTTTTACTTATTCTATGTTTAATTATTGGTTTCTTTAAGAATAAAGGAGATAATAAAGAAGTTTATTTTTGGTAAACCTTTTTATTGTGAAATAGTATAAAAGTATATTGATGTATTAGTATGTTCTCTATATAAATACAATCTTGTTATAAATTTCTTTAGAATAAGCGATTAGGAATGTAATATTTAAAAAGTTACTATATTATAAAATAACGATATGAAAGCCTCAGCAACCTAATAAATAATTTAATAGATTAGAGGTGAAGGGTAATTGGAGAGATTGAAAATGTTTCAGTTGAATACCAGCAATAAAGCTGAAGCTATTAAAATGATATTTTTAGTTCAGGTTTTTGTCATTATGGGGGTTATAATTTACGTTAGTGCTAGCCAACTTGATGTTGTAGATGAAAAACTTCACCCTGTTCTTGGAGATACAATATTAATGTTTCTTGTTATATTAAGCGGACTTGTTGGAATAGGTTCTATTTTTTTGTTCAGTGAGTTGGTAAAGCTAATTGAGAAAGAACAGGAATATGAGCTTAAAAAACTGGAAGTTGCTCAAATGGAAGAAGCCAATAATTTGCTAAGATCACAGAAACACGACTTTTCCAATAACCTACAGGTCATATGGGGGATGTTGAGCCTTGGCGATATAGATAAGACAAAGGAATACATCAATCATTATACCAATATGCTCAAGATCGATGAAGAGGATTTACAGGACATTTCCAATATAAACAATGAGTATTTGTATACATTGTTTATTAATAAGGCTTATAAGTGTAAGGACATGGAAATTGATATTCACTATAGCATCGAACCAGATCTATGCTTTGAAAGCTATAATCCAATTGATCTCATCCGAATTTTTGGGAATTTATTAGACAATGCAATCTATGCTGTGAAAGGAATCGAGCGAGAAGACAGAGAAATATTGGTGGATATTTATTCGGACGAGAATAATTATTGCTTCAGTATTTCCAATAAAGGACCTAAGATTCCCGATGAAATAAGACGGGATATATTTAAGGCTGGTTTTACTACGAAAGGTGAAGATGGCAGCGGCATGGGACTGTATAATGTCATTAAGCTGGCCAATAAATATATGGGAAATGTGGTTTTAGAAAACAATGATTATCTAGGGACTCAATTTGTTGTACAAATGCCAAAGTTAGATCCGGCAAAGAGTAGTTTTCGCTTGGGTAAAAAGTTGTCCAAAGCCACATAGGCTCAATATAACATAGCTCGAATATTCAATGACTCTATATAAACTCCATGATAAAGGAAATCCATCCAAAATCATGGTTTTTTTATAGATAATTTTAAGTATAATTAGAAAATTAGCCACTTGTATACATAATACAATTAAAAATATTTAATAATTTTTATTATTTATTATAAATAAAAACTTTTTATTATATTCAGAAATTAAAGAACATTGGAGTTTCAACAACATCTACATTTTTCAACAAAAAATGTAGATGTTGTTGAAAAATTGCACTATAAATTTACGTTCATTTTATATATAATAGAACTGTATACAAAGGTACCGAAAGTATCTTTTATAAGATAATAATTTCACATTATATAAAATAAAGGAGGAATAAACAATGGCAAGAAGAATGGAAACCTTAGATGGTAACTCAGCTGCTGCTCATATTGCCTATGCATTTACCGATGTAGCTGCAATTTATCCTATTACGCCATCTTCAAATATGGCAGAAGAAGTAGATGCAATGAGTGCTACTGGTAAGAAGAATATCTTCGGACAGTCAGTTCAAGTAACTGAGATGCAATCTGAGGCAGGAGCTGCCGGAGCAGTTCACGGTTCACTTTCAGCAGGTGCTTTAACTACAACATTTACAGCGTCCCAAGGTCTTTTATTAATGATTCCTAACATGTACAAAATCGCAGGGGAGTTACTGCCTGGCGTATTCCACGTGAGTGCTCGTGCTATTGCAGGACATGCTCTTTCAATATTCGGAGATCATTCCGACGTAATGGCTGCAAGACAAACTGGATGTGCTTTACTTGCTTCTGGTAGTGTTCAAGAGGTTATGGACTTATCAGCTGTATCTCACTTAACAGCAATTAAAGGAAGAGTTCCATTCATTAACTTCTTTGACGGATTTAGAACATCTCATGAAATCCAAAAGGTTGAAGTGATTGAGTATGATGAACTTGCAAGTCTTGTAGATTGGGAAGCAGTAAAAGCTTTCAGAGATAGAGGATTAAATCCAGAGCGTCCATACCAAAAAGGTACAGCTCAAAACCCAGATATTTTCTTCCAGGCAAAAGAAGCTGCAAATAGATACTATGAAGCAATTCCTGATTTAGTAAATGACTACATGAAGGAAATCACAAAACTAACAGGCAGACATTACGCGCCATTTAATTACTATGGTGCAGAAGATGCAGAGAACATTATTATTGCAATGGGATCTGTAACAGAGACTGCTGAAGAGGTAATTGATTACTTAAATGCTAGAGGTGAAAAGGTTGGTATTATCAAAGTACATTTATATAGACCTTTCTCTGAGAAATATTTCTTCGATGTTCTTCCTAAAACAGCAAAGAGAATCTCTGTATTAGATAGAACAAAAGAGCCAGGTGCTTTAGGCGAGCCTCTATACCAAGATATTAGAACATTATTCTTCGACAAAGAAAATGCACCGCTAATCGTTGGTGGAAGATACGGTCTTGGATCTAAAGATACAACACCAGCACAAATTAAAGCTGTATTTACAAACCTTAAAGCAGAAACTCCTAAAAATCAATTTACACTCGGTATCATTGATGACGTTACAAACACATCTCTTCCAGTAGAAGAAAATGTTGTAACTGCTCCAGAAGGTGCCATCAGATGTAAGTTCTGGGGATTAGGTTCTGACGGTACAGTAGGTGCAAACAAGAGTGCAATCAAGATCATTGGAGACCATACAGATATGTATGCTCAAGCTTATTTCGACTATGACTCTAAGAAGTCTGGCGGAATCACAATGTCTCACTTACGTTTCGGTAAAAAGCCAATTAAGTCAACCTATTTAATTGATGAAGCAGATTTCATTGCCTGTCATAACCAAGGTTATGTATACCAATATGACCTATTAAAAGGACTTAAAAAAGGTGGAAACTTCCTATTAAACTGTATCTGGACACCGGAAGAGTTAGAGGAAAAATTACCAGCAAAACTTAAGAGATTTATCGCAGATAACGATATTAATTTCTATACAATCAACGCAACAAAGATCGCTTCTGAGCTTGGTTTAGGTGGAAGAATTAACATGATTATGCAATCTGCATTCTTCAAGTTAGCAAACATCATTCCAGTAGAGGAAGCAATGAAATACCTAAAGGATTCCGTAGATGAGTCTTACGGTCTAAAAGGAGATAAGATTGTTCAAATGAACTACGCTTCTATTGATCGTGGCGTAGACGCATTAGTTAAGATCGATGTACCAGCAAGCTGGGGCAGTGCAGTAGAAGAAGCAGCTGCTACAGTAGCAAAAGATGAACCAGATTTCATCAAAAACATTTTAAGACCAATGGCTGCACAAGATGGTAATAGCCTTCCTGTAAGTGCATTCGTAGGTAGAGAAGATGGATCCTTCCCAGTAGGAACTTCTCAATATGAAAAACGTGGAATCGCTGTAAATGTACCAGAGTGGTACAGTGACAAGTGTATCCAATGTAACCAATGTTCATTCGTATGTCCTCATGCTGCAATTCGTCCATTCTTATTAGATGAAGAAGAAGTGAAGAATGCACCAGAAGGATTCAATACAGTGAAAGCTACTGGTAAGGAATTTGACGGTTTACAATACAAAATCCAAGTGAGCCCATTAGATTGTACAGGTTGTGGAAACTGCGTTGACATCTGTCCAGCAAAAGAAAAAGCAATTGCAATGATGCCGCTTGAGCCACAAGTAGCAGCTCAAAGAGAAAATTGGGAGTATGCAACAACTATTACAGATAAATCTCACTTAACAAATAAATTTACATTCAAGGGTAGCCAATTTGCTCAACCTCTATTTGAATTCTCTGGAGCTTGTGCAGGTTGTGGAGAGACTCCTTACGTTAAATTAGTTACTCAATTATTTGGAGATAGAATGATCGTTGCCAACGCTACAGGTTGTTCTTCAATCTACGGTGGTAGTGCACCATCTATGCCATATTGCCAAAATAAAGAAGGCAAAGGTCCAGCTTGGGCGAACTCTTTATTTGAGGACAACGCTGAGTATGGATACGGTATGTTATTAGCAACAAAGCAAATGAGAAGAAGATTAGCAGACCTTATGACAGAAGCCCTAGAGCTAGACATTGCAGCTGAATTAAAAGATGCATTCAATGCTTGGTTAGCAGGACATGATAATGCTGAAGCTTCTAAGAAAGCAACTTACGATATGCTTCCGTTATTAGATGCAGCAAAAGGAAATGCTGTAATTGATGAAATCATTGAGAAGAAAGACTTCTTAGTGAAAAAATCACAATGGATCTTCGGTGGAGACGGTTGGGCTTATGACATCGGATTCGGTGGATTAGACCACGTAATCGCAAGTGGAGAAGATGTAAACATCCTTGTTATGGATACAGAGGTTTACTCAAATACAGGTGGTCAGGCTTCTAAAGCTTCCCCAACAGCAGCAATTGCTAAGTTTGCTTCTGCTGGTAAGAGAACTAAGAAGAAAGACCTTGGTATGATCGCTATGAGCTATGGATACGTATATGTAGCACAAGTATCTGTAGGTGCTGACAAAAACCAATTAATGAAAGCGATGAAGGAAGCAGAAGCATATAATGGACCATCTTTAATTATTGCTTACTCACCATGTATCGCTCACGGTATTAAAGCTGGAATGGGTAAAACTCAAGAGCAAGGTAAGAAAGCTGTAGAAGCAGGATACTGGCATTTATACAGATTCAACCCAGAGTTAAAAGAACAAGGACAAAATCCTTTCACTCTAGACTCTAAAGAGCCAACTGCATCCTTCAGAGAATTCTTACTAAGCGAGGTTCGTTACAACGCCTTAACAATGACATTCCCAGAAGTAGCAGAAGAGCTATTTGAGAAGTCAGAGAAGGAAGCAAGAGAGAGATACGAATCCTACAAGCGTCTAGCGGGAAAATAATAAATAATCCAATGAATAAGAACAAGGTCTATTTCTAGACCTTGTTTTTTTTATGACCTAACCCAATTTATGCGACCAAAGGAGCAATAAATCGATGGTAGGTCAAAGGCAACGAGCACCAAATTTGCACGACCAACGGGAGTGAACAAATTTGAGTTGCGAGACTGCGGCCTAACCCAATTTATGCGACCAAAGGAGCAATAAATTGATGGTAGGTCAAAGGCAACGAATGCCAGATTTGCACGACTAGAAGGCGTGAATAAATTTGAGTTGGGAAACTGGGAAATAGGATACAAACAAACTTGTTGTCAGGGGCATATAATGGGTATAATAGAAAAAGATAGAAGCTTTTAATACTTGAGGGGAGCGGGCATATGAATCTATTTCAGGTTTTTACTACAATTTACACCATTGTAAACATTATTATTGCCATAGACATACTGTTGGATAATCGGGATCCTTCAAGTACAGTGGCATGGATCATGGTTTTATTCCTCGTTCCCGGAGTTGGTATCTTTCTATATTTTTATATTGGTAGAAATCATCGAAAGCAGAAAACCTTCATTAAAAAGCGAAGAGAAGATTATGAGATTTTAAACCATCTGCTCAGCAATCAGCTAGGCTTTATAGATTATGGCGAAATGTTTAAAAGAAATTTTGATGATACTAGGGGTAAGATTATTCCTCTTCTGCTGAATAATACCAAGGCTCCCATTACTGTAAATAACAAGGTGAAAGTTTTACAGAATGGTGAATCCACTTTTTCAGAAATGATACGTGCCATAGAAAATGCAAAGGATCACATCCATATAGAATATTTTATTATAAAAGATAGTCATATTGGTAGAATGCTCCAAGCCACACTGATAAAGAAAGCAAAAGAAGGTGTAGAAGTACGGCTGATATACGATGCTGTAGGGAGTTTTAGATTAGGGAAGGACTTTTTGAATCCCTTAAGGGAAGCAGGCGTTCATTTGAAAGTATTTTTACCTGTAACCTTACCATTCTTTGGAAGTAGATTGAATTATAGAAACCATCGAAAGATTCTCGTCGTCGATGGGACGATAGGATTCGTAGGTGGACTGAACATAGGAGATGAATATTTAGGCAAGAACAAAAAAATGGGTTTTTGGCGAGATACACATTTAATGCTACAGGGAGAGGCTGTCTACGTACTTCAAGGCATATTTTTGGCAGATTGGTATTTTGTCTCTAACGAAAATATAGATAATCTCAGGTATTTTCCGAGTCAAGGATATTGTGGTGAAAAAATCGTGCAGATAGCTTCCAGTGGACCGGATTCCCATTGGGCTTCCATTCATCAGGCATATTTCTCTGCCATCAATACGGCAAGGGATCGGGTTTATATCACAACGCCGTATCTCGTACCAGATGAGGGAATTTTACTTGCATTAAAAACTGCTGCCCTAAGGGGCGTCGATGTGAGACTGTTATTGCCTATTAAGCCAGATCACCGAACTGTTTTTTTAGCATCAAAATCTCATTTCGAGGAACTTTTAGAGGCTGGTGTCAAGATTTACCAATATGGCAAAGGATTTGTTCATGGAAAGGTTTTTATTGTGGATCATAACTTCGTATCCATCGGTACAGCCAATTTAGATATCCGTAGCTTTAAATTAAACTTTGAAGTGAATGCATTTATCTATGATAAAGAGGTGAATAGAAAGACGGCAAAGGATTTCTTTGAGGATTTGAGAGTCAGTAAGAGGGTTTATTTAGAGGAATATGTGAAGAGACCTGTACTTCATAAAATTGCAGAATCCGTCGCTCGAATCTTTTCTCCTATATTGTAAAGTAAGAATTGTAAAGGCTTCAAATAAAGGGCTATACATAAGCACAGATTCAATGTACTTATGTATAGCCCTTTTATAAATATCCTATGAAAAATTTATTCTACAACGATCTCTTGGCTGTTTTCCCAAAGTCCGTGAATATTGCAGTAGCTTACAGCGTGAATTGTACCAGATTTATCTAATTTGATACGAGCTACACCAGCTGGCTCTGTAAAGTTTCCATCTTCTCCATGTGCTTTAAAGTCGAAGTTGGCAATTTCTACTGGGAATTTTCCGCCATCTGCATGGAAGAACACTTTAAACCAAGCAATGTAATGCTCTAGTGTGTTTGGATGACCAATCGCATCGCCTACAGATACTTTAATTTCAAAAACCTCTCCTGCTTTTACTTTTTCAGGAGCATGAATTACTGGAACGTGTTTTTCTCCCTTCCAATCTCCTGTTTGTAATAATTGACCTAATGTTTTCATTAAAATCATCCTTTCTCGTATATTCCATATTTTGTTTTGTGCACTTAAAATTGCGTGCTACTTAAAGTTGTCATAGCAATCAAATTGATTTTATCATGGGTTTTTACAGTCCCTTTCATATATATAACCATTATTTCAGCTTTATAACAATTATATTCAAAAAAGATGAAAAACAATGAAAACTATAGAGAAATTTTCTGCACTTCTTTTACGGCATTCTGTATTTGTGGAACAAAGCTGACGATTACACAGATTAGTGTATCTGTTCCAATAACCAAACCATTGACGATAAGGGAATATAGGAATGCATTCATTCCTTCCGGTGCATAGGAACCGAAGAAAATAACACCGGATAAGAAGTTCATCACGAATCTTCCAAAGCCTCCAATCAAACAAGAAATTCCTAGATTCTTACGATATAAGCCAGCCAGTCCTAGAGCACCAAAAGACAGTGGATAGTCTAAGAAAAATTGAGCCCAATGAATAATGTAAGGGTCTTGAATCAATTGGATCATACCAAAGGCAAAACCAGCTAGAATACCTGCTGTTGGACCGAACATGATCGCAAAGATATAGATGGGCAGCATACTGGCAGGGGTGATACTGCCGCCTTGTGGGAAACGATATAAACGAATGTAGGATAGAACGAATGAAAGTGCAATACATAAACTTCCGTATACGATCATCTTCGTATAGTACGAGTTTTTATTCTGTTTTCGATCTCTGAAAATCAGAGCAATAGACAATAGTACCATGGTGGCTAAAATGATCACGGTAATGGGTTTGAATTCTAAAAACTTTTGAAACATATGATGACATCCTTTCTTTTTTATCTATCGCTGGATGTATCCATATAAAATAAAAAACGTGAAAAGAAAGACTTCTCACGTTAATATTATTAACAGAATCCGCTTTCCTACGAAGGTATTAACCTACAGGTTCTAAGGGTCGGAATAATCCTCTCAGCGCATGGCACCCCTAGCGATAAATATTTTTTTATTTATATTATACCATAGATCTCAGGGGATGGGGATAAAATTTGACAAGAAAGTCAGTCCTATAGTCCGTTGTTACCATTTTATCGATCCTAGGGAATTTTATGACAAAGTTCATCAAAATGTGATACAATGTAGTCATATCAATCGGTACAAGCATGTAAAAATGTCGAATAATGTCGAAAAATTTTAATTTAACAGGAAGATATTAGGAGGAATGCAAGTGAAATCTATTCGTAAAAGAATCATAGCCATTTTTGGAGCAGCAATTATTGTATTATTATCGGTTCTGGGGGTCTTTATACACGGCTCTGTGAGTGATTTAACTGAAGTATTAATCAATGATTTAGTTGTTCAAATAACAGATGCGAGAAGTGCTGAAATTACAAAGATCATTGAATCTAGTATGAATGAACTTAGAGCAATCGCTACACAAGATGTTATTAGAACTGGGGATATGGCAATTATTAAACCCTATTTAGACAGTAGAGAGGGTACCTTTAGTAAAAACTTTTCAACGATGATGTTTGTAGATTTAAATGGGGACTTCTACGCTACTGGTGGAGGACAAGCTAATATTAAGGGACGGGCAGACTTTGAAGCTATTGTAAGGGATGGTAAGGACATCTATGTATCCGATCCTATTATCGCTAAGGTTTCAGGTAAACCAATCGTAAATATTACAACCTCTGTCAAGAATGAAAGCAATGAGCTTGTGGGCGTATTTGCAGGTGTCGTAGGGTTGAATACAATTGCAGATGCTTCTAGCGAGATTACCATTGGTGGTATTGGAGAAGGAATGATTATCGACCATACGGGATTGATCATTGCCCATCAAGATGAAACTATGAGATTAAATTCAAACCTTTTTGATGGAATGAAAAAAGAAGGCAAGGAGTTTGAAGCTTTAAAAGAAAAGATTGAGAACAATGATAATGGTGCTCAAGTATTTGTTGATAATGAAGGACAGTATTTTATTGGTATTTTTTCTAAAATAGAAAATACCAATGGATGGCATTTATTTGTGAAGGTGCCTTTGCAGGAAATTATGAAGACCAGCAATGCATCGTTAAAACTTATTCTACTATTTATTGGTGCTATTATTGCGGTCACACTTTTATTGTTCTATATTATTTCGGGAAGAATATCGAAGCCAATTGTGATGCTTGCTGATTATACAAAGACAATTGCAGAACTAGACGCAAGAGAAGATGTGCCGGAGAAGATTCTTAAAATGAACGACGAAGTTGGGAATTTAGGCCAATCTATTCAGGAAGTAGTGAATAGTCTGAGGGTCTTTATAGAAGGGGTAGGAGATTCCGCAGAAAAGGTTTTAGGGTCATCTGAAATGCTAGCGATCGCTTCTAAAGAGGCAGGTCTTGCGGCAGAGGAGATTGCAAGAACCGTTGGTCAAATCGCTGAAGGAGCGACAGAACAAGCTAAAGATACAGAACAAGGCGTATTCATGGCAGACGAACTAGGAAGAATCATTGAAACTGATGTGAGCTACACTATAGAATTGATGGAACAAGCAGAGCGGGTCATGAAATTACAAGATGATGGTACTGCTGTAATAGACCAATTGACAGAAAAAACAAGAGAAAATATAGAAGCGATTGAAAGCGTTTATGAAGGTATCGTAAGAACCAATGAAAGTTCCGTAAAGATCAATGAAGCAAGCCAAGTAATTAAGGGCATTGCAGAGCAAACGAATTTATTGGCCTTAAATGCAGCAATAGAGGCAGCTAGAGCTGGCGAGTCTGGAAGAGGATTTGCGGTAGTTGCCGATGAAATTAGAAAACTAGCAGAGCAGTCTAGAGCATCTACCAACGAAATTGAGGAAGTTGTTGCAGAGCTGCAACAAAATTCAAGTATTACGGTGGATATTATTAAAAACGTGGCAGAAATAACGAAGGAACAAGAGAAGAGCGTTGAGGTTACGAAGAATGCATTCGATGGAATCTCGGATGCCATTGTATTAACGAAAGAAAAGATCACTGGAATTAATAACTCTAGCAAGAACATGGCAGACAAGAAGGATGGAATCATCGGAATTATTCAGGAATTATCTGCTATATCTGAAGAAAATGCGGCTTCAACAGAGCAAGTTTCTGCGGCAACGGAAGAGCAGCTGGCTACTATGGAGGAAATATCCAATGCCAGCGGAAACATGGAAGAAATCGCAGAGGAGCTAAAAAACATTATATCCATGTTTAAAATCTAAGAATCGTACGGTAGGATAGGCTTACCCAAAAATCTCTCTATAGCAGTATCATTCATTTGATAGAAGCTCTGCACCGTTAAGCTGTATATAATCCATTCAATCAGCAATTAAATGGTTGAAAGGATAAAAGCAATATAATATAATAATAACGGTTAAAGTTTAATTAGATAAGGAGAAGGAAAAATGAGTTTATATAGTCAGTGGACAAAAATAGCTTTTGAACATACAGAAGAAAAGGACGCAGTAGAGTTTTGGGAAAAATACTGTGCTGTGGAAAAAGGAATCTACGAAAAGGTTTTAGAAGTACCTACAACAAATATTAAAGGACAGCTTTCTGAATTAGCAAAGGAATACGGCGTAGACGATGTTACCTTTGTAGGATTTATTGACGGTATCAACACCAGCCTTACGTCAGAAATCGACTTGGAAAAGCTTGCTGAAGACAGCAACGTAGAATTAAACATTGATCTAGAAAAACTATACTTCAATATGTTGAATGCCAATGCCGAATGGCTGTACACACTGCCGCAGTGGGATGCAATCTTAACTGTAGAGCAGAGAAAAGAAATCAAAAAATCATTCAATGCAACAAAAACTGTAGTGAATGATGAAAAAATAGGCAGAAACGATGCATGCCCTTGTGGTAGCGGTAAAAAATATAAAAAATGTTGCGGTAAATAATATCATGGAACTGCCTGAAATTTTGGGCAGTTCTATTCTTATAAGGAAAGAGAATGAGGATAGAGAAAAGGAGAAAAATATGAATTTAACAGAACTATATAGGATACAAAGCCAATTAGATGAACGTATCAGCAGGGAACATGGACTAGAGCATAAGGATCTCGTTCCCTTTAAATTATTAGCTTTACAGGTGGAATTAGGAGAGCTGGCAAATGAGACACGTTGCTTTAAGTTCTGGAGTAATAAAGGCCCATCTTCTAAGGATGTGATCCTGGAAGAGTATGTAGATTGTCTCCATTTTATCTTGAGCATTGGGTTAGATTTGAGCTTGACCCATATTCAAATAGAGAGGATTACAAACGATGCCACTTTGGCGGAGGAATTTCAAAACTTGTTTACTTATATTGCTTCCTTCAAAGAGGAATATACCATGGATCATTATAGAAGGATATGGAATCATTTCTTACTTTTAGGAAGAAAATTAGATTTTACGGAAGAAGAAATATTTGAATCTTATTTAGAAAAAAATAAAGTAAACCATAAAAGACAGGATGAAGGCTATTAAATAAAAAAGGCACTCTTAAGCGAGTGCCTTTTTCTTATGAATCACTTGTTTCTGCCATTTTCCACTTAAAAATATAATGAAGCCAAAAACACAGGTGATGGCATTACTTAAGAGCATGGCATACCAAACGCCATTGGGACCCCACTGTGTAAAATTTTTAAATAAGATAATCATTGGAATGCGCAGTCCCCATAATCTGCCCATATCCATCATCATGGCATAGATTGTATGACCGGAGCCTTGAAAGGTACCGACAAATACTTGGAAAAATCCCATAAGGGGCAGAGAAATACTGACCAATCGCAAGTACTCTGTACCTTGCTGAAGAACATCTGGGTCATCCTTCACGAAAATAGACACAATACTTGAGGAGACGATCACCATAATGACACCGCCAATGACCATTAGTATGGTTGAAAGCTTTAAGGCAGTTTGGACCGCTAGTTTTGCTCGGTCCTTTTTGTCGGCTCCTAAGTTTTGCCCCACGATGGTAGCAAGAGCACTACCGATTCCCATAACGGGCATCAGAACGAGAGAATTAATTCTGTTACCAATACCAAAGGCCGCTAGAGTATTGGCACCGTAGGATATGACAAAGCTATTTAATATGACGAAGCCAAAGGATGCAGCAGATTGCCCTAAGGTACTCGGTAGCCCTATGGCAATGATTTCTTTTAAAATATCTTTCTCCATTTTTAGATTATTTCGATCCAAGTAGATACCATCTTTATGAGCAAATAAGGTGTAAATCGCATAGAGTGCAAAGATCATTCTAGAGAGAACCGTTGCGATGGCCGCCCCTTTAATACCCATATTGAATGTGAAAATAAATATTGGGTCTAGAAGGATATTGAGTATTACACCCAGTACGTTTAATACCATGGGTGTAAAGGTATCGCCCTGACTCTGTTTGATTGCAGTATATACTAGGAAAAGAAACATTCCTGGAATTTCCCAAAACATGATCGTTAGATATTGGGAGCTATAGGTAAATATTTCATCTTGGCCACCCATGAATGTAACGATAAAAGGCGTTAGGAGGTAGCCGATAATGCCTAAGATAATCGATAGAATAACAGAGAACGTAAACATTTGAGTTGAAACCTTGATGGACTTTTCTTCATCGTTGGAACCAATATACTGAGAAATTAGCGCAGTACCTGCAACGTTAATTCCTGTTCCAATGGATAGGGTTAGGAAAATTACAGGAGACACCAGGGTCATGGCAGCCATAGGCATAGTCCCCAGCTTACTTACCCAAAAGGTATCCGCTAAATTGTATAAGGTTTGTATGAGGTTGTTGAACATAATGGGGGCCCCTAAAGTTAAAATAACTTTGGACATATTCCCCTCTAATATAAGGCGCTGATTTTCTTTGAAATTCATCTCTGTTTAGGCAATTTACGATCTGTTTTTTTCAGACACCATCGCCCTCTCCTTTCTGCTTGAAATCATTTATTTAGATACACTAAATATATTATATCAGATTTACTTTAAAATTCAAAAAATTTAATATTATTATTTAACGATTTTACATAGACAATTATTAAAAACAGCTTGGTTCCCAATATCCGATACGCCTGTTGAAGTCATGCGATTTACCCCCTGATTCTTTAGCCACCATCCTTCCTGAATCATGAGTACGTCTTCTCGTATATTTTCGCTGAAAATAGACAGAGCCTGAATCTTGCCATCCTTAGAAGACAATGTAATCTCTTGGCCTTCTAGAACACCATACCGCTGAAATGTTTTGGCAGATCCATATACCTTGGGTAGCGTATTAGGATCTTCGTCTTTAAAGTGCTGCGAATGTAAAGAATGCTTTGGATGGACGGACAAAAGATGCAAAGGGTATTCATGATTCTGAATGGAGATGAACTCCAAATCTTCTTCTACTGGGTTGATAAATTGAAATTTGCCAGAAGGCGTATTGAATTTCTTATCTTTCCATGGAATATCTTCTTCGGCGATAGTAAGGCTCTTTCCTTGAATCTCCTCTAATGATAAATTCAGCTTTTCTAAAAGAGGTGCAAGGCTTTTATTTAAATAAGTTTTTTCATCGGGATATTTCTGTAAGAAATCCGTCATACCCATCTCTTGTGCCAGTAGCTTGAAGATTTCAAATTCGCTCTTTACACCATCTCTAGGGGGGAGCACTCTCTCTGTATAGCGGAAATAAGGCTGCCACATAGAAGAATAAATGAAATCCTCCTCTTCATAAATGTGGGTAGCGGGGAGTACGTAGTCGGAAAGCTGTGCTGTGTCGGTCATAAAATGATCGATGGTGACCTTAAAAGGAATGGCTTTAAAGGCTTCTATGGTTCGTGTAGTATCTGGAAGCTGAACCACTGGATTGCTGGTAGTTACAAAAATTCCCTTGATACGATTCGGTGCATTTTCCAAAACATAATCTGCAAAGAGGGCCCTTTTAAAGGTTGGTGGTTCAAAGGCGAGGGTATTGCTTGCGTACGCATCGTCAATCCATTCCACCACCCTTTTATTTGCATAGGAAACGCCACCCCCTGCAATGCCGATATTTCCTGTCAGTGCTGCTAGAGCGTCGATGAAGCGGATATTTTTACCGCCGTTATAATATCGTTGTAGTCCATACCCCAAAATGATAGCAGATGGTTTGTTCTTATATAAGGCTGTAAGCTCCAGAATCTCTTCAAGGGAAATGCCGATTTTATCTACGAGAGCATCCATAGAGAAGGTATCGATATATTGTTGATATTCCTGAAAACCTCTGGAACGATCATCAATAAAGGTAGTATCCTCATCGCCTTCGCTCAGTATAATCTTTGCCATAGCAATTGCTAAGAATCCATCGGCTTCTGGCTTGATTGAATAGTAATGGGTTCCTAAATACGCTGTTGCTGTTTTTATTGGGTCGATTACGACAATATTCGCACCATTTTCCTTGGCCCTTTTTAAGTAGGGTACGAGATGAATATTAGTATCCACTGGATTTCTGCCCCAAATAAGGATGGTTTTAGCATTTAAATAATCGTCGGGATTGTGACTCAGTGGTTTTCCAAAGTCTAGTTTTTGTGCGGCGATTCCAGCACTCCAACAGAGGCTTCCCTTGGGTAATGTGGCACCGCCATAGCTATTAAAAAACGCATTGTCGATGCTTTTTACCACACCGCCATGGCCAGAATCCTTGTAGTGGAGGAGGGAGCTGGAGCCAAAATTGTCTCGAATTTCTTTCAGCTTTGCACCGATTTCTTGAATGGCCATTTCCCATCCAATGGGAATCCAAGTCCCATTTTCTTTTTTCATAGGGGATGTGAGGCGGTCTTCACTGAGGACCCTTTCAAGATGCTTCATTCCTTTTTGGCATAGAAATCCTTTTGTAATTGGATGATTGGGATCTCCTTGGACCTTCACCACTTGATGATCTTCCATTGTAATTTCTATGGCACATGCATCCCAGCAATCGAGGGAACAGGCTGTCCGTATTTTCTTCATGATGGTATTCCTTCTTTCTGAAATTTATCGTAGTTCAACAGAGATAAAAGCGTCTGCTGAATCTTAAGATCTATAGTCAATTATATCAATTAATAAAAGATAAAAATAGATGGATACCATAGGGTTTCTCATGAAAATTTCTAGGAAGAATAAAAGCAAAATATAATTCTACTAAAAAATCAAAAAATTTTGACCTTTTAGTGGAATTCATATAAAATTGTAGTAGTAACAGGAGAGGAGGCAACATTATTTTACGCACACTGAAGGAGAACATGTTTCTATTCGTACACAAACCCTATATACCAAAGGACTTAAAGAAAGAAAAAGGGCCTTTTCTGATGCACATTAGCGACACCACAGAAGGAATATATAAATACATTGATAAAGTGATACAAGAAATTAATCCACAATATATTGTGCATACTGGGGATATCGTAGACAATATAAAGTTAGAAACCAACGCAGACTATTTATATTTACACCAAAAAGGCCTCAGTCAATTTCAGGATGTCATAAAAAAATATAGAGGAAATATATATTATGCATTAGGCAATCATGATGATAGAGAAAGTGTTAAAAATATTCTAAATGGGGGTATAATTGTAGGTAAGGAGTTAATCACAATAGAAGGAAAGGTATTTTCCATGAGCCATAAATATGAAATGCTGCAAAAAAAAGCAGATTATTATTTATATGGCCATTCATTTGACCCTTGTAGCTATGAAAAAAATGGAGAAATCTTTTTGAATGGATTAATGAAAATCAATATTATCGTTTTATCCACAGGTCGAATCTATGAACTAGGATATCCTGTAGGAGTCAACTATGAACGAAAAATGGAAAAAAGAAGTGTAGGACTATAAATTGACAGGGGGCGACATAGCACAATGATTTTTTTGAGAATGGGTGCTAGATTACTTTTTCTAAGAACTGAAAAAATAGAAGAACTAAAGGATTTTATTGTAGAGAACTTGGATGGGAAGATTGAAGAATTTGAACGAGCCATAGATGAGTCTACAGAAGACTATACCATTGCCTTTATAACGGATACAGCCCCAGAGAAAACCGATGTAGATGATGCAAAATATATTATTTTAATAAAGGAAGCCTCCACTATCATTTTATCTGCTTTATTATCCAGTCACTTAAGTGGTTTGATCCATAGAGCCGATTTGGGCCCAGCCTGCTTAATCATGAGGATTGCAGGAGAGGAAGAGAAGGTTATAGAAAAGATGAAAAAGTTCTATGGTGGAGAAACGACTACTTGGCGGGACGGTATCCGAAAGGGAGAACGAATGGATACCTTAGTTGCATTAACCACAAAGCCAATCGGCGAGCGAGTGATTGGAGAAGATTTCGGAGAGGGGATCCTATTGCTATCCACTCCTGTAAACCAGGTACAGAAGAGGTTAAGAGCCGATGGCATCGTTTTCATTACCCAAAGCATGGAGGATGGACAGTGGTACGAGCTTCGAATCAATATCTATGATTCCAGAGGAAATTATACGGCGCATTACCGAAGGCTAATGATCGTATTGAGTTATCTGGAATTGGGCTTAGTTCTGGGAGAACAGTGGACACGAGATCATGCCTTGATGCTCTATTCCGTTTTAGCTTATCAAATACGTTTATTTACTTTAATGCATCCTCGCAAAATAAAGGAGATATTGGTGGGATTGGAGTACAGTGAAAATGGAGACCGATTGGTAGATTTCGATTTATACTATCGGAATAAAAAGGTGTCTTGGTTAGATGTAGATATTCATGAGAAAAAGAGAAATAAGGTGGAGGAGGGGAAACTGTTTCGAAAGAATCTGTTCAGTAAGCTACCGAACACTGTAATTGAGCAGCTACTTGAAATAGAAACAGAAGTTAAAGAAGCCAAATAATAATTTAGAGAAACTTTTTAACGAATAAAGGATTTATTTAAATTATTGTAGGGTATATAAAGATTAGGATGTAATAATATATACAATGACATATGAAATGAAAGGGAGTGCGGAAAATGACATTTATTAACTTGGTTGAAAACAGAAAATCCGTAAGGGAGTATCAAAAGAAGCTTTTGGGAGCTAAGGAAATGAAAGCATTGGAGAAAGCATTAGAAGAAATAGATGTATTGATTAAGAATGTGCATGTAGACTTTGCTTTTATTGAAGATGGATGGGGTAAGGAAGAAATTTTAAGAGGGAGAGCTGGGTATGTTGGAAATCCTGTACTAGCACCTCACTATATCGCATTGATTAGTGAAGAAAAGGAAGGTTATTTATTGAACTCATCATATATTCTAGAGCAAATCGTTTTAAAAGCTGTAGAATTAGATATTGCCAGCTGTTGGATTTCCGTAGAAAACGATGCTGCTGGACTAAAACGTGACCTTGGAATAGATAAACCAGGAGAAATTGTTGCTATGATTGCTCTAGGATATCCTAAAACCCATATCCCTTATACAAAGAAAAGTGGATCTTCCCGTATTGGTGTAGAAGACTTTGTCTTTAAAGGAGATTGGGGGAATGTTCCTACCCATGAAGAGTTAGAGCAAATGGGAATCGAGCAAGCGTTACATAGCATTCGATTCGCGCCATCCTGGGCAAACCTACAGCCATGGAAATTGATCATCGATAAGGATCAAATTATTTTAGCCGTAGGTGGAAAAGAAGTGAGTAAAAAACATTTAATGCTAGATGCTGGTATTATGATGCTTTATATGAAGAAGGCATTCAGTAGCGTTGGTATTACTGCAGACTGGAGTATTTATAAGGAAGAATTAGATGGTAGTCTCTCTGAGTACCACATCCCTTCCGAATATACTGCTGTTGGAATATTACATATTTAGTTCATTGAAGTTACTTTTACAATATATTTTAAATACTACCTTGAGAGGGGCTATGTAAAGTGTCAAATGTACTAAAGGGTAAGCCTGTAGCAGATAAAATCAGCGAGGGTTTAATTCAGGAAGTAGAAGTGTTAAAGGAAAAAGGGATCACACCAAAATTAGCAATCCTACGAGTTGGTGCTAGAGGCGACGATTTAGCATATGAAAAGGGAGCGTTATCAAGATGTGCTAAAATCGGAATTGACACAGAAGTAAAGGAGTTTCCAGAAGATATCACACAGGAGGACTTCATAGAAGCCCTTAGAAAAACCAATGGAGACCCTAGTATTCATGGCATATTGATCTTTAGACCATTACCAAAGCAATTGAATGAAGATGTGATTAAGTATGAGATAGCAGCAGAAAAGGATATCGATTGTTTGAGCCCGATTAACGCTGCAAAGCTATTAGAGGGTGACGATACTGGATTTCCACCCTGTACACCAATGGCTGTTATTGAGATTCTAAAGCACTATGAGGTGCAGATGGAAGGTAAAAAGGCAGTGGTATTAGGTAGATCCATGGTTGTAGGAAAACCAGCAGCACTGCTACTTTTGAAGGAAAATGCAACGGTAACAATTTGCCATTCCAGAACAAAGGAGCTTTCCAGTGTGACGAAAGAGGGCGATATTTTAGTCGCTGCCATCGGTAAAGATCGATTTGTAAAAGAAGATTTCATTAAAGAAGGTGCCGTAGTCATTGATGTAGGAATCAATGTAGATGCAGAGGGTAACATGTATGGCGACGTGGACTTTGAAGGGTGCAAGGAAAAAGCTGGAATGATTACGCCTGTGCCTGCCGGTGTAGGTTCTGTAACGACTTCAATCCTAGCAAAGCATGTACTTAAGGCATGTAGGCTTCAACATAATATTTACTAAAGCTGTTTCAAAAAGAATACGGGTCCATTAAAAAATCCATGTATTAGGAAGGCAATTCCTTAATACATGGATTTTTTATTTATAATAGACTTTAAATTTTAAATAACTCCACCTGTGTTCTAAGACTCACAGCTAAATCATTTAAATGGTTTGCAGCTTGAGCCACTTCTTGAACGGCAGAAGCTGTCTGTTCCATAGAAGCATTAACCTCCTCGGATGCTGCAGCTGTCTCCTCCGATACCGCAGAGATGTTTTCTATGAAAGAAACAATTGTCCTGCTACTTTCGGTCATCTCATTGACATGACCCGTTAGGCTATGGATTCTAGAGGTTATTTTCTCTATAGAGTTGGATATATTGTCAAATGAAGTACTAACGTCTTCAACGGCAGATACTTGAGCATCGGTATGCGCTCTTACTTCAACCATTGCAGAAACTACATTATCACTTTTCTCTGCTATTTCCATGGTGATGTTTCTAATTTCGTCTGTGGACAAGCTAGATTGTTCTGCCAATTTTCGAATTTCATCGGCAACTACTGCAAAGCCTCTACCTGCATCACCGGCTCTAGCGGCTTCAATGGCTGCGTTCAGCGCCAATAAATTCGTTTGGTCTGCAATAGAGCGGATGGTTTCTAGGATGACACCAATGGATTGGGTTTGTTCGTTTAAGTCTTTCACTGCTTCATCAATTCTGACTAAAGAAATCTTATTGCTATCTGTTTTTTCTGTGAGATGATGAACACTTTCAATCCCATTTTTGTTGGCATCTACAACGTATTCGGATAATGTTAGCATTTCCATGGCTTCAACGTTCAATTCGTCGAATTTATGAGAAAGCTCATTGACGGCAGCGGCGCCTTGCTCTGCATCCCTCGCTTGATCCGATGCACCCTTTGCGATTTCTTCCACAGTTCGAGTGACTTCTTCCGCTGAAGCGCTGGTTTCCTCGGAAGAAGCAGCTAAGCTGTCTGCTGCCAAGTTCATTTCTATGGATGTTTTTTGCACGTTCAACAACACATCTCGAATATTACCGATGGTCTGATTAATGGTTGCAGACAGCGTACCCATCTCATCCTTAGATTCGATGCGGCTTAAAATAGTGAAATCACCACTGCCTATTTGGGTCATGGCGTTCACCAATTTGCCTGTGGATTTCGTAATGGTTTGTGAGAAGATAAAGCCCACTACTGCGGCAATACCTACGGATATTAAACTGGTAACTACGGTTTGTTTCAGAATTGCAGAGGTTTCTTCCGTAATCTCATCGGCCATGATGGTACCAATGATTTTCCAATTGGTTTTGTCTAAGGTATCTAAAATTGCTACTCGATCTGTTTCATCGTATGTATAGGAGACCATATTGTCATTTGGATCATTTTTTAATATGGTGTTCATAAGCTCTGGAGCAGGAACCGGACTACCGACTAAACTCGCATCGCTATGGGTGATAAAAATACCGTCTCTATCTGTTAAGGATAGATACCCTTTCTTACCTACGGTCAAGTCTTTTAAGATAGCGGATAGGTTATTCAAGTAAATATCCACGCCGACGATGCCTACGAATTCATTATTATTTCTTTCATTGTAGACAGGAATGGATACGGTGATGGTGGTGTCTCCAGTAGCTTGATCTGTATAAGGCTTGGTCCAATAAATACCGTTGTTGCTAAATGCTCCTTTGTACCAATCTCTGGTCTGGGGATCAAAGTCTGATGGTAGATCTGCCTGGGGATAAATAATGGTTTGCTTATCCCTTGTACCTAAATAAACAGACTGCACATTTTTATGAGAATCCTTGATTGCTTTAAAGGAATCTACCATCCAAGTCTTGGAATCCTCTAGGGTATGAAACTGTTGAACATTGGCATCCTTGGATAGAAGCACTGCGATTTCCTCCGTTAAGGTTAGAAATGTGTTGAAGGTATCGGAAGTTCTTCTAACCACGTTGGTAGTGCTGTTGATCAGCTCTCGCTCTAAAATATCACTGCTGGTTCGAAAATTTAAAAAGCCGATAGCTGACGCTTGAACTAAAGTTATGATTAATAACAAAGTCAAAATTTTTGTTCTTAAAGACATCTTCATGAAAAATCTCCTTTCATATTATCCTGTAATTAAGTATACGATATTTTATCGTAAATTTCGACTATTTTTAATCATTCTTATGTATAAATAATTATTATTGCAGCTAGATTGCCATGGTTATAGCCTCAAGAAAGTACATGTCGGATAAAAAGCGATGGAAGAGGATAAACTCTTTGAAAAAGTGTAAAAATATAGGAAAAATATAATCTAGGGCGGTGCCATGAAATGAAAAAAATGATGAGTTTATATGTGATGCTCATATGTATACTGATAAACTCCATTGGCTGCGGAAACGCAAGGAACAAGGAGGAAAATACAGAACTGAATCAAAAGGAAGTGCTCATTCCTGTGAATTCCGTACAGGGATTTACGAGCATGAATGGTTTTAAGGCAGAGGATGGAAAGTTTTATTTCACAGGGATTCAAAATAACAGGTGGGGATTTTACGAATTGGATCTGAATACCCATGCCATAAAAGAGGTATACGGTAAAATTGGAGAATATGATGTATTCATTCCAATTGAAAAATACGGTGCAATTTATGTGGATGTTGATGGAAACTTATATATTCGACAGGATGGCAAGGATAGAAAAATAGATGAAGAGATTTACGGTACATATAGCCCCAATCTGTTGGTTTCTCCCGATGGTAAGGGAATCCTTTATACGAAAGGAAAACAGGAAAACGCCTCGTTATATCGGTATTTAATAGGGGAAGCATCACCCATTAGAATAAAGGAGAAAATTTCTCCAGATGCTTTTTTTACATTTTCATATACTACCCATTGGAGCAACCAAAGTCATTATTTCATATTCAATAACAAAGAAATTTATGACGAGGCTGGTAAGCTCTACGCTACAATCAATGGCACTGCGGCAAAATGGGCGCCAAACGATGGCAGGGTAGCTTTTATCAAAGAGCCAAAGGATTTGGAGAAGAATCAAATATTTGTTGGAGACTGGAAATCTTATATTGGAACTCAGTTTTATCTCTTCGATCTAAAGCAAAAGAAGGAAGAAGTTGTATATGAGAACCAAAACGGTATCATCGATGCTATTGACAACATTCAATGGGCGAAGGATGGTTCCTTGGTTGGACTTTCTGTAGGAGAGATCCAACGAACTTCAAATGGGGCACTGGAAAGTATTGATTATGAAAAAGTATTTGTACATAGAATTAAGGATGGATGGGGCAAAGAAATTCATAAAGTGCCATACAATTTTTATGAGATTTTATTTGATACCCATATCTATGGGAGTAGTATAGGAAAAAGAGATCAAGTTGAAATTGTGGAGATTTCTAGTGATGCACGGAAGGTTTTTGATCAGCCTGTCATTTTAAATGCTAGAGATATGTTTATTATTTCCTCCAAGGATCGTGGATATTTAGCCAATGGTAGGGCATTGATCGAGATTGATAAAGAGGGAAGGGAAAGAAAGATCCTAGAGCTCCCATGGGATATCAATGAGATGTATCTAGACCATGACAGTAAGAAGATAATTATTACGAATAAAGAGTATTTATTGTTTGTAATAAATTTGTAAAAAAGATGTGTAAAGATATTTTTAATGGGTAATAGAATAAGAAGGAGACTTTGTAAGTATATCCATTTTTTTACAATATGGCATTGCCATCTGATTGATAGATCGAATAAGTGGTTTATTCACCTGTAAATGAAGGTTTTATAGGCTTAGAATGAACAGATGAGGTAAAATTTAATTTATATTGAGGTGAGGGACACATATATGAATTGCGAAAATAACATAGAATCATTTACATCAATAATGAAGCGAGGAGAAAAGTCACCCAGCCAATTTAAAATTGGTGTTGAATTTGAGCACATCGTTGTCGACAAGGAAACATTAGAATCTGTAGCTTATTACGGAGAAGATGGTATTGAGGGAATCCTTAAGAAACTGTTAGTAAAGGGCTATGAAGGTAAGTATGAAGAGAATTATTTAGTAGGATTGGTTAAAGAGGATCGGGAAATTACATTAGAGCCAGGTGGGCAATTTGAAGTGAGCTTTAGGCCTTATAAAACCATCGGTGAGTTGAAAGAACGCTATTTTGATTTCCTAAATGAGATCATACCAATCTTAGATGAAAAGAATCTGCTATTGATGGCAATCGGCTATCATCCTAAAACCTCTATTGCGCAGCTTCCGTTTAATCCTAAAAAAAGATATGCCTATATGTCTCAATATTTTGAGAAAACAGGAAAGTATGCTCATAATATGATGAAGGGCACTGCAGCATTACAGGTATCCAGCGATTTTACCAATGAAGAAGACTTTATGAGAAAATTCCGTGTGGCGAACTTCATCAGTCCATTGCTGTACTTAATATCAGATAATTCCCCTATTTTTGAAGGGCAGATTTACTATAAATTCGGACTTCGAAGCCTAATATGGGAGAATACAGATCAACAAAGAAGCGGCAATGTTCCAAATGCACTGAACGAAACTTTTAGATATAAGGATTATGCAAACTATATTTTAAATACACCACCGATTCTAATGATGAAGGACGGAGCGTTTATTGGAACGGGGGACCGAACTGTAAAAGAGCTGATGAAGGCGTATGTATTTTCCGAGGATGAAATAGAGCACCTGATGACCATGGTATTTCCAGATATTCGAGTGAAAAACTACATAGAGATTCGGGTGGGCGATTCTATGCCATACCCTTATAATTTTTCTTACATCACATTGATTAAAGGAATATTTTATAATGAAGTGGCTTTAGAATACTTATATAAGCTGTCTCAGCGACTGGGAGACGAACATATGGCCCGAGCGAAGGAAATGGTACGGGAAAAGGGCTTCGACTCCAAGCTTGGCTCCAAACCTACATACGATTTTATCCGTATCATGTTTGACTTAGCTAAAAAAGGACTCAGTGTTGAAGAGAAGGATATGCTGGCTCCCTTAGAGAACTTATTGATTACGAAAAATAACTTATCCACCATATCGAAGGAAAAGGTTCGAAATGAAGGAATTGGTGCATTGAGATGGTGTAGTCTAAACCAATGGGTTAAGGGGGAAGGACATGAATACAACTAAGGAATTGTATGATGTATATGAGGATATCGTAAGGAAGAATGAAGGGGTTTTTTTACAGGATCATAGGGCTATCCTAAAAAAGGTAGAGGAATCTCCTGCCAAATATAAAGGAAGTCCTGTGGAATTTCTATATCAACCCATGCTTTTGAGTGACGAGGATTTTAAACGATTTCAAGATTTAACGGATATGTTGCTGGTCATACTAAATAAGGTAATCCAGCAATACTTAGAAGAACCAACATTTCGCTCATATTTCGGATTCTCTCCTCTTTTAGAAAAGCTTATTTTAAAGGACCCTGGATATAAAATCAATATCCCCATGGGCCGATTTGATATTTTTTATCATTTAGATGGCACTTTTCAGTTCTGCGAGCTCAATGCAGATGGGTCTTCAGGAATGGTGGAAGCTAGAGAACTGCAGAAGATTATTGGAGAGTCCTTTGCGGTTACAGAGCTCAAGAAGAAATATTCTTTGAAGGATTTTGAAGTGTTTAACTCCTGGGCGGAAGCACTTTTAGCAAACTATAGAGAATTTAGTAAAACGGAAGAAAAGCCTCAAATTGCGATTATCGATTGGTTTGATGGACAGCCACCTAGTGAATTTATGGAATTTCAGAAAACCTTTGAGGCCTTTGGATGCAAAACCATCATTACAAGCCCTAGTGAATTAACCTATAGAGATCAGAAGCTGTACCATGGGGATTTTAGAATTGATTGTATATACCGTAGAGCCGTAACTTGGGAGATTATAGAACATCAAGATCAGGTTCAAGACTTTATTAATGCTTATTTAGATGGTAATGTTTGTGTCGTTGGACCCCTAAGGTCTCAAGTGATCCATAATAAAATCGTGTTTGCAATTTTACATGATGAGGAGAAGACCGCCTTTCTAAATAAAGAAGAAAGAGCCTTTGTGAAAAAACATATTCCATATACGAGGGAGTTCTATGCAGCCGATAAAGAACTAGTGAACTTTGCCATAGAGAACAAAGATACTTTAGTTTTAAAGCCCATGGACCGATATGCTTCCAAGGGTGTATGTATTGGTGCTGATTTTACTAAGGAAGAATGGGCGCAAATCATTGAAAATATTGCTGAGGAAGAATATATTCTGCAGGAGCTGTGCAAAATACCGAGGCTTCCAATGGCAATGGTGAAAGAGAATAAAGTGGATTTTATAGAAAATAATTATTTGATTGGACTGTTCATGTACAATGAAAAGCTCCAGGGGCTATATACGCGGACCGGAACAAAAAATATTATAGGAAGTATTGTAGAATGCTACACTGCACCAAACTTTGTAGTCAGTGAAAGATAAGAATGAGAGTTTTAAAGTGCGTCTTCGTAGCTCGGAAACGCACTTTTTTCTATATTGATCTTGTGTTAATTACAGCCACTTCAATAAACCTGAAAAAATCAATATACTACCAGGCAACAGGGAAGTTTTAAGACTGCTATTATAATGTGTTATTTTTGTGCCCAAATATTGACCATATAAAATCGAGATAATATTAGAAAAAAGAACCAATGGAAGAAAATATAAATAATTAATGCCGCCTAGTGAAAGACCGAAACCTATTCCAAGGGCATCAATGGATAATACAAAGCCTAAATATAACGCACCTTTAAGATCTAGATTCCCTGAAAAATCTAAATCTGCTTTAGTATAGTCCAATGCTATGTCTATTATAATACCTAACTTAGGAATATAAAATTTAGCTAATCTACAGTCATTGGTCGTTTCAATCTTATATTTAATGAACCCTTCTAACATAAAAAAGATCCCTAAACCCACCAGGATAAGGCAACTTATCAAAGAAGAAGTGTGCTGGGAAATATATTGTCGCATTACACTAGCAAAATATATGGATACACCCAATACCACAATATTTACCAAATTAATTATGAATACAGCCATTTTTGATATTCTTATTTTTTTGATTCCATAAGTGATGCCTAATACAAAAGAATCTATGCAAATGGCTAGGGTTATTAATATTATTTCAGTCATTCTAACATCCTCCTTTATGAATTCCTTGATGAATAATCCTGATATATACTATTCTATAAGGAGGATAACGTGATATAAAAACAAAATCACCAGAGGATGGATCATTCCGTTTTGATATATAAGAATGGTGTGTTAAATTTTCTTCGAAGTGCTGCGTATGGAAAAATAAAAATTACAATCAGATTTGATTGTAATTTTTATAAACACGAATTCAGTTCTAAAACCAACTATTTACCGGCGTAAATAGATAAATACAAAGTAAAAAAGGTAGAGCATCATTAAAACGAACCCTTCTAAACGAGAGATTTTTTTATGGGTATAGGAAAATATAAATAATAAAAAAGTAAATAGTAACATAAAAGCCAAATCAATTATAAGATGGGAACTGAAAGCAATTGGAGAAATAAGCGAGGATACGGATAAAACAAATAAGATATTAAATATGTTACTTCCAATGATATTCCCGACTGCGATATCATCATTTTTTTTATGACAGGCCACAAGACAGGTTATTAATTCTGGTAATGATGTACCAAATGCAACGACTGTTAATCCGATGAACGCCTGGCTAAAGCCTAATAAGGTTGCGATTTTTACCGATGCATCTACAATGTAGTAGCCGCTGATAACAAGACCAATAATACCTAATACTAAATAGAAAAGTATATGGATCAAATCCATACTTTGACGATTCAAATCATTTCCTTTTTTACGACTGGATTTGCTTGTAAGCCATAGGTAATTTAAATAAATAAAAAGAAGAATAGCAAGGATCAGTCCATCTTTGTTGGATAGACCATCTACAACCAAAAGAATAAATGCAGCGCTGCTGATGAAAGCAAATGGAATATCAACACGTATGACAGACCAATCTGCCTTAATCGTATATATTAATGAAGTTATTCCAATAACAATGCCTATATTGATGATATTACTTCCTGTGATATTACCAATCACAATCTCACTCTTTTTCTGAAAGGATGCAATTATATTGACAGATGCTTCTGGGGCACTTGTTCCAAATGCCACTACTGTTAGACCCACAATTAGTGGAGAAATGCCTAAATAGAGCGCAAGTGCAGAAGAAGCGTCAATCAGCCAATCTGCAGATTTAATGATAGCTAAAAAACTTACGATTAATACGATAAATGGAATTAGGTTCACGTATATTCCCCCTTCATACAGTGAATTATTTTTAAAAAGACAATTGAGATACAATAAATTTCAAGAATTATTCTCGTATAGATTTACTGCTCTATAGATGTATATAGGAATAGCTTGATTAATATTATTGATTTATAGGATAAAATAATTTTGATGCAGATTCAGATATCCTCCTGAACTTCATTGAATAGTGTGATCATAAACGTTTAACTGATGAAATGTGATGCTGTATTTAATAAGACGGATTGATAGGAGCCCATGGAATAAGTAGAAGTAGTATTTATAAAAAATATACGGTACAATAAATCTATGGAATCGTACTATTTTAAGGAAAGGGGCAGCACAGTGAAAATTAAATTAGATAGGCAATATTTCAAGTATTCATTCTATGGATTTTTAACCATCGGTTTATCGATCCTCTTTTATCTAACGTTGATCAACTTAGGAAATTTCAGTCAATGGGTTTATGTTCAATCCAGTAGGATCGGCAAGGTTTTAAACTCTGTGATCATTGGAATCTCCATCGCTTATATATTGAACCCAGGAGTTCGATGGTTTGAGACCAACGTATATAATAAAAGTAAAAAAATAAAATCCATTAAAAAACTTCCAAGGGCATTGAGTATTATCAGTGTGTATTTATTTTTGTTCAGCTTAATTGCAATGGTCATCATTTTTGTCGTTCCTCAAATCGGTGGGAATATCATTGAGATCAGTCGAAGGGTTCCAGAATATCTGAATGCCACCATCGACTTTGCAGATGAGCTTATTGAAAAATGGGCAAAGGATCTTCCAAGCACCAGCAATTTAAATAATGTTGGGGAATATATCGAAGCCAATATCAATACAATATTTTCAAATACGAAGCTGGTCCTAGATTATATTTTTAATAATTTAATTATGCGTGTGATGAATATTACTTCTGGAATTTTAAACTTTGTAATGGGAATTATCATTTCCTTTTATCTCTTGGGGGATAAGGAATCCTTTAAAAAAGGAACGGAAAGAATATTAAGGGCAGTATTCAGTAAGAAGACCGTGGATCGTGTGGTTGATCTGGGGAGGGAAGCAGATACCATCTTCGGAAAGTTTGTCGTCGGCAAATTCATCGATTCCTTCATCATAGGGGTTCTTTGCTTTATCGGATTGACGATATTAAAAATAAAATATGGCTTATTAATTAGTGTTATTATTGGTATTACCAACATGATTCCTTATTTTGGACCTTTTATTGGTGCAGTGCCTGCTGTTCTAATCACATTATTCGACAGCCCCATTAACGCCATATGGGTTATGATATTTATTTTTATTTTACAACAGTTCGACGGATTGTATTTAGGACCGAAAATACTGGGAGACAGTGTAGGCATAAGCCCTTTTTGGATTATTTTCTCCATTGTTTTAGGTGGTGGCCTTTACGGTGTACTAGGTATGTTCTTGGGTGTACCAGTCGTTGCAATCATAACCACCTTCTCTAATAGGCTCATCGATTGGCAGCTGGAAAGAAAAGAAGAAAAAGAGCATCAAGAAAACATACAGATGAAATAGTCAATCTGGATTAGAGTGTAGTCAAAATGTACAAGAAAACAAAGAAAGTGTATAAAAAAACAACAGTTTTTTTAAAAAAAAGGACTACAGTTCATAGAAATACAGGAAAAAACGATTGTTTTGAGCACTTAAAACTCTAAGCCCCACCTAGAGTTCAGTGCGACATCAGGATTGTGAGCCAGAGTGAACAAATTTTATTTTAAGGTGGCATGGAAATTGCATTGATTTACTGTAGCATCCAACATAAACTATAATTATCTAGATTCTTATGAAGTATAGGGATGGTTCACCTAGATGTATCCCAGTGAAAGTACATTATAAATGATATAAGGAGGCTTTTAAAATGAGATTAGATGGTAAAGTTGCAGTTGTAACAGGATCAACTTCCGGTATTGGTAAAGCTACAATCGTTAGATTTGCAGAAGAAGGCGCCAAGGTAGTTGTTTGGGGTATTACGGAGGCAGAGGTAAACCCTGTAGTAGCAGAGCTAGAGGAAAAAGGCGCAGAAGTACTGGGTGTCGTTGCCAACGTAACAGATTACGAGGAAGTAAACCGCACCATGGATCAAATCAAAGAGCATTTTGGAAAAATTGATATCATTGTTAACAATGCAGGGATTACAGCAGATGCACAAATATTAAAAATGACAGAAGAGCAATTTGATAAAGTTATCAGCGTAAACTTAAAAGGTGTATTTAACACTGGCCAAGCAGCAGCTAAAATAATGGCAGAGCAAGGTTTTGGTGTAATTTTAAGCACTTCTTCCGTTGTTGGATTATACGGCAACTTTGGACAAACAAACTATGCGGCAACAAAGTTTGCAGTAATCGGAATGACAAAGACATGGGCAAAAGAACTGGGAAGAAAAGGTGTAAGAGCCAATGCAGTAGCACCAGGATTCATTGCTACTGAAATGACTGCAAAAATGCCAGAAAATGTATTGACAATGATGAAAGAAAAATCTCCTTTAAAAGCGCTGGGTGAGCCAAGAGATATTGCCAATGCATTCTTGTTCTTAGCATCGGATGAGGCAAAATATATTAGTGGTGCTGTACTTTCTGTAGACGGCGCAGTTACATTATAGAATATAGGGAACGATAAAAAAGAATTGAAAAATAGTAAAGAGGTGGCAAAATGAGAGAAGTTGTAATCGTAGGTGCTGCAAGAACACCAATTGGAAGCTTTGGTGGGGCATTGAAAGATGTCAGTGCAGCAGATTTAGGAGCCATTGCAATTAAAGGTGCTTTGGATAGAGCTGGAGTTTCGCCAGATATGGTCGATGAAGTGTTTATGGGTTGTGTTCTGCAAGGTGGTTTAGGGCAGAACGTTGCAAGACAATCGGCGATTAAGGCGGGTATACCAAATGAAGTATCCTCTATGACCTTAAATAAAGTATGTGGTTCAGGGCTGAGAGCTGTTTCCTTAGGTGCGCAAACCATTATTGCGGGAGACAATGACATCGTTGTAGTTGGTGGAACAGAAAATATGTCTCAAGCGCCATACGTTCTAAAGGATATGAGATGGGGTGCAAGAATGGGAGATGCCAAGACCATCGATACTTTAACCAATGATGCATTGACCTGTGCTTTTAATAATTACCACATGGGTATGACGGCAGAAAACCTTGCAGAGAAATATAGTATTTCTAGAGAAGAACAGGATCTATTTGCAGTAGGAAGCCAAAACAAGGCAGAAGCTGCACAGAAAGCAGGTCTTTTCGATGCTGAAATCGTACCAGTGACTGTTCAGACAAGAAAAGGCGATATTGTTGTAGATAAAGACGAATACATTAAATATGGAACAACAATTGAAAGTGTATCTAAATTAAGACCAGCTTTTAAGAAGGATGGTACAGTAACTGCTGCCAACGCTTCCGGTATCAACGATGGTGCTGCAGCTCTTATCATTATGAGCAAAGAAAAAGCCGATGAACTAGGCATTAAGCCCTTGGCTAAAATCGTAGCTTATGCATCCGGTGGAGTAGACCCTGCCATTATGGGATATGGACCGGTGGCTTCTACAGAGAAAGTATTTAAGAAATCTGGATGGGCGGTAGAGGATTTAGAGCTCATCGAAGCGAATGAAGCTTTTGCAGTTCAAGCGCTGTCCGTAGCACAAGGCTTAAACTTCAACAAAGACATCGTCAATGTTAAAGGTGGTGCCATTGCTTTAGGACACCCTGTTGGAGCAAGTGGTGCAAGAATATTGGTTACATTGCTCTATGGAATGGAGCAAAGAGATGCGAAAAAAGGCCTAGCAACATTATGTATCGGCGGAGGCATGGGCACATCTTTATTGGTTGAAAGAATATAGAATTTTAAAATGCCACAGGAATGAATTTTCCCTGTGGCATTTGTTTGAATCACTTAAAATTTTAAGCGTGCTTAAAATTGAGTGCATCATAAGGTTTGTGAGCCTAAGCGGCCAAATTTTATTTCACTAAATTAGCTTGTTGCCCCATCTGAAATCCCTCTCCTTGCAATATAGTTGATATAGGCACCTCCTAACACGAAAATCACACCGATACTGCTCATTAGATTCGGAACCTCACCCCAAAGTAAAATACCAATCAATATGGAAAATACAGTGTTGCCATAGGAATAAATGGACAAATCTCCAGCTTCCGCATACCGATAGGCGATGGTCATTAGGTACTGTGCCGCCGTTGAAAAGATGCCCACAGAAAGTAAGGAGAGGAAGGTGATTGTATTTGGTATGATAAAATCACCCACGGTGATGAAGGGGATGGTGATGATGGTCGATATGCCAGTGAAATAAAATACAATGAGATTCGGTGTGTCCGTCAATCTTAAGTGGCGAATCATTGTATAGGCAGAAGCTGCAAATATAGAGGAAGCAATTCCAAGGGCTGCTGGCAAAAAGGCGTAATCAAATTGGGGCTGAGCTATGAAGAGTACGCCCATTAATGCGGATACAATTGCAGGGATCTGAAGCTTTTTAATTTTTTCCCCTAAGAATAGAGCAGCCAATAGAATTACAAAAAATGGATTGAGCTGATTCAGCACCACAGCATCGGCCAAAGGCAGGTGATCGATTGCGTAAAAGTACAATAGAACGCCTAGAAAGCCCAAGATTCCACGATAGGATAGATATCTCGTATTGTTCCCTTTAAAACTTTCGCCCATCTTAAAAATTCTATATCCAGAGAATAAAAAACCAATGATATTTCTAAAAAACACTTTTTCCATTGTGGGGATGTCCCCGGAGAATTTAACCGCTGCTGCCATCAAAGCAAAAAACAAAGAGGAGGACAGCATATATAGAATTCCTTTATTGCGATCTGTCACAATATCATCTCCCAATAAAATTTTAAAAAAGGTCCATATACTACTTTATGATATAATTGTTAAAAAGGTACTTTTTATGGAAATTTTAAGATAAATTTAATATTTAGTTAATTCGTATTTAATATTATATTGTTATACTTAAAGTAGATAAGAGATTATCTAATCAATACAAATTATAAAAACATATCAGAGTGTCTATAGATTAGATGCGGTTTCAGTATATAATGGGGGATGATATAGGTGAAGAGAGACCGATATAAAGTAATGATTATGACAGCATCTGTAGGGCTGGGACACGATCAGGCTGCAAATGCAATTAAGAAAAACTTATTGAACAAATACCACAACGTAGATATAGAAATTGTTGATTTTATAGAAATTTTTCCATCTTATTTAGGAGGAATCATTAAATCCACCTACTTAAAAATGATCGATATCGTACCGAGCTGGTACAATATTCTGTATCAGGGAACGACGAATCTCAATAGATCCAGTAAGGTGACCAGTATATTTGCATATAAATATATTAAGAAAATCAGGGAAGTGATTGAAGCTTCAAATCCAGATATGATTTTGTTTACCAATCCTTTTCCTTCCACGCTGGTGTCCCATTTAAAGAGAAAAAACAAAATAAACATTGAGACCGCCACAGTCATAACAGATTATACCGTTCACGGTGTATGGATCGATCCAACCATTGATCACTATTTCGTTGGAAGCAATATTTTAAAGCAAGAAATGATATCCAAAGGGGTGGAGGGGTCCAAGATCCATGCGACGGGAATCCCTATTGACACCAAGTTTTCCGCACCAGTGGATAGAGAAAGCGTCCTTTCCGACTTAGGTCTTCATAAGGATCTACCGACGGTATTGATCATGGGTGGTGGATTAGGTCTAGGCTCCATGGAAGAGATTTTAGAAACTACGGACAGTGTGGATCGAATGCTGCAAATCATCATCGTAGCAGGAAAAAATCAAGTGCTAATGAATAGTCTTGAAAATAGACCATACAACACGAAGCATCACGTAAAAGTTCTAGGATTTTGTGAAAATATCCATGAGCTCATGGATGTTTCCCATCTTTTAATCTCTAAAGCGGGAGGGTTAACGATGACAGAAGCCATTTCCAAAGAGCTTCCTGTATTGGTTTTCGATCCGATTCCCGGACAAGAAGTTAAAAATGCACAATATTTTTCCGATATTGGTGCTGCAATGTACTTGAAGGATTTAAAAGAACTGAGAAATTCAATAGAAGAGCTACTGTTTATAAACCCAGAGAAAAGAGAAAAAATGGTGAAATGCTGTGCTACCATAAAAAAATTAGATGGTGCAGAGGATATTTCAAAAATCATAGTTGAGAACATGAGTCAAATGTATTATCGTGATTTATTTTTTCTATAGATAGCCATTCAAATATAGATAGATTCAATTTTTATTTAAGGAACCCCTATGAGATAATTAGATTGGTTTTAGATTCATAAAACTTTAACAATCATAATTTTAGGGGGAGTAATCGATGGGAAGTAAAGTTATCAAAAAGATTTCGATTCCGATTGGAGGATTAATGCTAGGGCTTGCTGCTTTAGGAAACTTGGTTCAGTCTTATGGAGAGCTATATCGCAACATTTTTGGAATCATTGCTGCGATTATATTCGTTTTAATTGCAGTAAAAACCATTACGGACTTTAACAGCATAAAGGAAAGCTTAAATAATCCAGTGGTAGCCAGCGTAGCACCAACCATATCCATGGGGATCATGATTCTATCCACCTATGTGAAACCTTATTTTCCAGCGGTAGCTTACGGCGTATGGATTGCAGGTCTTGCACTTCACGGACTTTTAATTATTTATTTTACTGGAAAGTATATCTTAAATTTTAATATTCAAAAAGTGTTTCCAAGCTATTTCATCGTTTACGTAGGGATTGTGGTGGGGAGCGTAACGGGACCTGCTTTTAATCAAATTCAATTGGGAAGAGGCTTGTTTTGGTTTGGGCTTGTATCCTATTTGGTGCTATTACCAATTGTTATCTACAGAGTGGTTCAAGTGAAAAATATTCCAGAACCAGCCATGCCGACCATTGCCATCTTTGCAGCGCCAGCGAGTCTTTGCTTAGCCGGTTATATGAATTCTTTTGAAAATAAAAATACAACGATGATCGCATTTTTAGCAGGGCTGTCTATATTAATGCTTGTGTATGCTCTTTTAAATATGCCAAAGCTACTAAAGCTTCCATTTTATCCTAGCTACTCTGCTTATACCTTCCCATTTGTCATCAGTGGGATTGCTTTAAAGCTGACCAATGGCTTCTTGGTGAAGTCTGGTAGTCCAATTGCTTGGCTAAAATATCTCGTAAAGTTTGAAGAAGCTGTAGCCCTTATTTTGGTCGTATATGTCCTAATTAAATATGTGATATTCCTTATGGACAGTCCGAAGGAAGTGGCAAAAGCATAACATAAAATTTGTTCGCTTCGGCTTACAAACCTTAGGGCGCACTGAATTTAAATTTTCAAGTGTCAAAAACAAAAAGCCGTATTCCCAACTTATTAGGAATACGGCTTTTCTATTGACTATTCATTGATATTCAAAATAGATTTAATTGCAGCTTCGATTTCTTCGTAGCTCGTACATCGACAGATATTGGATTGAAGCCATGCTTCTATGGTAGCATCGCTGGCGTTGGGATGCATGTGCGCAAGAGAGTGACAGACCATAAGAAAACCAGAGGTGCAATAGCCACATTGAAATCCAAAGTTTTCTACAAAGGCCTTTTGAATTGGTGCATTCTGCAAGCCTTCCACCGTAAGGATTTTTTTATCCACGGCTTCCACCGTAAGCATCAAGCAGGACTTTATGGGAAGGTGATCCACCAATACAGTACAGGCACCGCAATCCCCATTCTCGCAACCGGGTTTTGCACCCGTTAGACCCAGTTCTTGGCGCAGGGTATGGAGTAATGTATCCGATGGTTTCACAGATACTCTTCTGTCTTCTCCATTGATGTTCAGGGTGAATACGGTGGGACAGAGAACTTTCATCATGGATGGCTCACCTCGAATCTTTTTAGGACATCCTGCAGGATTTGTTGGACTACAAATTTCCTATATTCAGAGGAACCGCTCACATCCTCTAATATAGGTGCTGGTATGTTTTCTAGGACTCGCCTTATTTTTTCTTGGAAGGAATAGTCGCCATTGTTCAAAATTTCTTCTACTAAGATGGAGCGGAATGGAGAATCACAGAGCCCACTAAAAGCAATTTGGATATTCTTATTTTTTTGCAAGGCTGATGCTGTGATTAAAGGATAATCGATCTTTTCGTATTTCGTTCTTTTCACATGAAAATAAGGAAGCGATAGAAATTCTTTACCGACGATCACTTGAAGAATCATATCTCCTTCTGAAAGAAGAAGTTTTTCTTGAAAGACATCCTTTAAGGGAACTGTATGGATACCGGAATATCCTGCCAACACGACGTTACTTTCTGCTACCAGCAGCGGCAGAATGGCTTCTCGATAGATGATGGTACCAGCTAGATTTCCTCCCAGTGTAATCTTTCCTTGAATCGTGTGGTCCGCTATCCTTTCAATGGTTAAGCTGAGCAATGGGAAGAAATTTAACTCCGCAATCTGGGTCAGCGTCAGTGCAGCGCCCAGGTACAAACGATCGTCTCTTATTTCATGGACATTGCACTCTGGAATTCCTTTAATATCAATGATTGCATCGGAATATACATTGTGCATTCTAGCCATGCTAATAAATTCGGTACCGCCACCATAATACATCGGCTTTGCCCCCTGCTTCTTTACTTCCCTATATAATTCTATGGCCTCTTCTAAGGTTTCCGGTCTGTAATATTTAAAATCAAAGGGTATCATAGTGGCCTCCCGTCTTTATTTTCCAAATATCCTCTGGAGAAATTGGTATCTTGTTAAAATCTGCTTCTGCTGCCAAGGACAGAGCGTTGGCAAAGGCAGAAGGAATTCCTAAGATGCCATGCTCGCCTAAACCTTTTGCACCGAGAGGAGCATCCTGCTGCGGTGTTTCAACGAAATCCACCGAGTATTCTGGTTGTTCTCCTAAGCGAATCAACTTATAGGTTCGAAGGGAGGTGTTTTCCAATACATTATGGAGATCATAAATAAATTCCTCCCTAGTTCCTAGACCCAGTCCCATGCTCATTCCCCCCATGAGGACACCTTTCGCTGCTTTGGGGTTGATTACCGTACCTGCATCAATGACGGTTGCTGCCCTTAATATGCGGTAGGTATAATTTTTAGGGTCATATTCTAGTTCTACAGCTTGAGCACCTACGGTCCAAGACAATCCAGATCTGCCCTCGCCAGTTTCCTGATGAAGGGGTGTAAGATGCTTCATAGTATAGCTGCCATAGGCTATGATTTGTCCACCGATGGCATTACCATTTGCATACTGATATCCCTGTGCTAAATCCTTGAACTCAATGGAGATGGAGGGATTGCTAGTAACGTATACCTGCTCATTTCCAATATCTAGATCTTCAGGAGCACATTGAAGGATAGCAGCACCAATGGTACAAAGCTTTTTCTTTAAATCCTCAGCGGCCTTAAGAGCTGCATTCCCTGCCATGAAGGTGGTCATACTTGCCACAGTTTTCCAATGCTTAGGACTGAACTGGGTATTGACCTCCATCGTCACATAAACTTTGTTGATATTCATACGAAGCTTATGTGCAACGATTTGTGCAATGGTGGTTTTCATTCCAGGACCGATTTCAACAGCGCCAAAGTTCAGCTGAACAGTTCCGTCGCTATGAAGAGACAGGACAACGCCAGAGATCGCATTGGTAGGGGAAGAAGATGTTTTCCAGAAACAGCTGATTCCTTTGGAGATCACCATCCCGTTCTTTTTTACTATTCGTGAACCTTTTTTCCAGTCCATGGTCAGCTTTAATTTCTCTAGGCATTGGCTCAAATTGCCCATGTTACTTAAGGTCATTGTAGTCTGTGTTGGAGAAAGATCGCCGGGCTGAATTAAGTTTTTCATTCGCAATTCCATGGGATCCATTTTTAACCTTGCTGATAGTTGGTCTAGGATCCTTTCCATGCAAAAGGTGGAGGCACAATGCCCAAATCCACGGTAAGCCGTAACGTAGGTTTTATTCGTGTATACGGAGAACGCGTCACACCAAAGATTTTC